>NZ_JBICYT010000023.1:0-137470 GCF_043201215.1 Streptomyces sp. NPDC048331
AGGTAGCGGCCCGTCAGCAGGCCCTGCGCGAGCGGCGAATAGGCGACCAGGCCCGTGCCGATGGCGGCGGCCGCCTCCAGCAGGCCGCCCTCGGGTCCGCGGTCGAGGATCGAGTAGCGGGACGCGTCACGGTGAGGGCCGGGCCGATGCCATACGGAAGACAGCGGCGGTTCCACCGGTCGCCGTTTGAATGGGCAGACCGGCTTTGGAGGCGTTGCCGGGTACCTGCACCCGCTGTCCGGTGCTGCGATTGAGTAGTTGGTACTCGTACGGCGCGGAGTCCGAGGACCTCATCGCCCATTGCTGACGCGGAGCCCTGGCGCAGGCTTCGAGCCGTACGGTGGTCTGGGTGGCCTGCAGGCTCTTGGCCGGCGCGGCCAGGCACTTCCCACTGGCGGCATGCTGAAGTGTCAGGAACCCTTCGTCGTCGATGGCACGCCTCCAAACCGATGCGCTGTCATCGCATTTCTGATGGACGGCCGTCTGGTCTGTGCTCATGCCCAGGCACTCGCCCGTGCGCGTGCCGATCAAGTGGATGTCTACTGCGGGTGCCGGGTTGTCGGTGATCAGGTAGGGGCTGTTGGCCACGTTCTCGTTCGGGCGCTGTGCGAGGGCACTGCCGGGTTTGGGGCGGGGGGAGAAATAGGTGAACTCGTCCTTGGTGCAGTCGAGGACGGCGATGGCCAGGATGTCGTCGCAGCGCGGGGTCGTGTCCTGGGTGCGGCACATGGGATCGCGGCCTTGATCCAGCCGTTTGTCACAGTGACTGACCCCGAACAGGTGGGTCATCTCGTGTGACATGGCCAACTCGCCGGCGCAGGGCCAGTTGACCGCGGCGGTCCCCGTGTGCAGGTCTGCCCTGGAGGCCGGCTTGGGTTCCGAGGCGACACCGCAGAGTCTGACGTCCGTGTCGAAGAAGTACAGGATTCGGGTCCTGTCGAAGCGATCTCGTTCCGGTCCCTCCAGCTCTGCACCCTTCTGCGCGATGACGGCGTCGGCGGCCTTGTGGCTCTCCGCGAAGTTGGGCGCCGATGCCGGCAGGCCGGGCAGGCTCAGCGTCATGACCTCGGCCTGGCAGGAGGCGTCCTGTAGGAAACGAGGGCGTCGGCTGTCCTTCTGACCGAAGCGCCGCGCGCTCGCTTCGAATATCTGGTCGATGTTCCACAGGACCTGTCGGATGTGCCGTACGGCTTCCGGCCGGGCCGGCCTCTCGGCCTTGTGGACGTAGACGGCCTGGTACCACCCCTTGTCCGGGCTGTCCTGGCTGTCGCAGGCGACGGGCAGGACGAGCGGCTGTTCCTGTGCCGCGCGGGTACTGGTCTCCTCGGCCGCCCATCCGGGCAAGCCGGCAGCGGACCAGCTCACCGCGGCAGCGGCGGCAAGCGCCAGAGCGATGAGTCGTTTCTTACGTGCGTGAGGACGGTGCGTCATGGCCTGCGCTCCTTGATTCTGGAGCGGCGAGACAGCAGCACACCGGGCCGTCGTGGAGGTCAAGTCGCATACTCTACGCGGCGGACGGCGGCGAGAAGTCAATCCTGTAGGGCAAGAATTATCATTTTGTGAGCAGGTTTGAGGCGAGGGTGGTCTAAACCTGTTTTCCTGGTCGGCATTCACCGAACGCGGAACCGAGTCGGGTAGCGCCAGGCCGTTGTGGAGATCGACCCAGGCCGGCAATCACTCGTTCCTCCCTCACCGCCAAGGGTCGCCACCGGCCATCAGTGCCGACCGGCAGCCCGAGTCGGCGAACGCTCACCCGGACCGCCGGCCCGACCCACCGCGCCTGACCCGTGCGGTGGCGCAGGCATCTGCACCGCTGCGACCTCATTCAGATGGACAACCTTGGCGGCGCGCATGCAGCGAGGACATCTCCCCTCCCGGAAATACCGGCCACCACCCTGACCGGCCGGCCTCGACAACAACAAGCCGCCCTTGAGGCGGAACCGGACGACCCCCGTTTCCCGTCGGGGTTGACAAGCCGTTCTTCGAACGACCGCACCAAGAGGGGAGCTGTCACGCCGCGGACGACAACCGCGCCTGACGCTTCCCCACTCCCCAGAACCATGGAGACCGCTCATGAGTTCTCATGCACGCAAGCGGCGAGTCAAACGACTCGTCGCACCGCTGGCAGCGCTCGCCGTACTGCCGACCCTCCACGCCACGGCCCAGGCCGGGCAGAAGCCCCCCAACCCGCCGACCGGCGATCAGACAACGTTGTCACCGCCTTCCGCCGTAAGCGCATCGACCCCGACGACGGCTCGGCCGCGAGGCGTCACAGATCCGGGCAAGCTGGTCTTCAGTGACGAGTTCGACGGCAAGCTGCTCAACGAAGCCAAGTGGAACGCCAGGGATCAGGAACGCACCCAAACCAAACGCAAAGACGGCCTTCGCTGGTGGTACAAGCCGGAAAACGTCTCCGTCGCTGACGGAAAGCTGGCCCTGGGCATCAGCTGGCTGGGAGACAACGAATACGCCGGTGCCCGCGTCGACAGCTGGAGGAAGTTCGAGTTCACCTACGGAACCGTGGAGTTCCGCATGCACATACCCCCGACGGAGGGGCACCTGGCCGCCGCTTGGATGCAGAGCGGGGCCAAGGAATCCCGGACCGGGACCGGCGCCGATGGCACCGAGATCGACCTCATCGAAACGCCCTACCAGACGGACCGGTTCGCCACCTCCATCCACTACGACGGCTACGGCGCCGACCACAAGACGGCCTCCACCCGAACCACCAGAACCGGCCTGCGCGTCGGGTACCAAACCCTTGCCCTTCCCCTTGGCGCGCCAACCCACTGACAGGACCACTTCATGGTGCACAGCCCTTCCCGCGTACCCATCGTCGTCACGGCCGCGCTCCTCACGGCGGCAGCTCTCACCGCGGCGCTCGTTCACGGCGCCACTGCGCGACACGAAACCCGCGATGTCCACTACGCAACCTACGCAGACGCGGTCCGTGCAGGTGAACAGACCCGCGGCTGGCTACCTGCCTGGGTACCGCAGGATGCCACCGACTTGCGTCTGTTCTACCGCGTCGACTCCGGTTTCACAGCCGTGGGCTTCACGCTCGCCGTCGACGCGATTCCACCAGGGTGCGTCCGCACCACCGAGCCGGCCGCAGGCCCTCAGCACAGGTTGCCCCAGTGGTGGCAGACAGGCCGAAGCGACGCCGACTGGTACAGCTGCCTCGGAATGTTCCTGTCCGTCAGAGACCAGGTGGCCCAGTCCTGGCAGGAAGGAGCCTGACGAAGCCCACTGGTGTGCCAGTTCAGGCGGCCCAGGTGCACTTCCCCAGGCCTCGACATCCGACTCGGCCACTCGGCGGCTGCCGCCGGCGGAGCGACCCCTGCGAGCGAGCAGCGGAGCGCAGTTCAACTCGCCTCCAGAGAGCCGGTTCTGAATGCGCGTCGAATGTGCCGGACCGCGTTCGATACACCGGACGGCGATCTCACCAATCGCCCATGGCTCACCCCGGAAGAACCACACTCCAGGTGAAAGGAGGCGAGAAGAGATCCCTTTCGAAATCAATCAGCCCGGGAGTCCATCCCCGGAAACTTCGGCGGCCCGCCTTTGCCACCAATGGTTCGACTGGAGGTGATTTCGTGTTCTCAGCTCGGCGATCGGGGCACCGTGAAGCGCGTGGACGGTCGGTTCGCACCGTTCGCTGGCGGCGGAGACGCGATCTTCTCCTCGGCAACGGCTGGTCCCTCCAGCAAGGCGGTGAAGCGATCGGCAGGATCACTCAGCAAGGAAGAGCCGACCAGGACTTCGCGCTGGTGATGTACGACGATCCCAGGACACAAGCCCCGAGCGTGGTGAACCTGGACCGCTACCAGACGCAGCAGATCACCGGTGCCGCCGAAGCGGTGGTCGGCATGGCCGTCAAGCGCATGGGCGCAACACGGCAGTGCGGCCGGCCGGGCGGCGCCTGCTCGGGACCAGACCGGCCGGGCACTGCCCGTCAGCCGGGCGGGGCGCTGGAGAGTGGGGCGTGGGTCAAGGGCCACACCGGCGGGGGCCGCGGAGCTCAGGCGCGATTCCGGACCCGGTGATGGTGGTTCGCCGTGCCGACCCGAATGGAGGTGTGGGTGCCGGAAGGGGCCGACGCGGCCCGGGGGGGGGGGGGGGGGGGGGGGGGGGGGGGGGGGCGGGGGGGGGCGGCGGCGGGGGGGCCCGCGCCCCCCCCCCCCCGCGGCGGCGGCCGCCGCCCCGCCCCCCCCCCCCCCCCCCCCCCCCCCCCCCCCCCCCCCCCGCCACTGCCCCGGCCGGGGCCCGGAGCCCTGCCGCGGCCGGGGCCCGGCCCGCCGACCACGCCCACACCCTCCGCGCCGGCCTGCAGTGCGAGGTCTGGACGTCGGCGACGGCGTCCACGTCGCCGCCCTCATCCACACTCGCCCTGCCCCGACTCGGCGCTCGGTCGCGTCCAGGGAGGCAGCAGCCTCCGCACCAGCACCTCGTCCTCCTCGTGCCCCGCCCAGGCAGACCCGGCACGTCTGGCCGATCGGACGTGTGTGATCTTGTAGCTGGTGTGGCAACGCGGCGTGCCGCGATGTTTTGAGGGGCCGGAGGGAGCGGCGGGATGCGGGTGCTGGACGGGGAGGGACACTGTGTCTGGGGCCCCGGGGCGGGTGGAGGGGCCACGCCGGGAGTCGTCCGGACGGGTGGGCGTCGGGTGCTGGTCATCGGCGGCGGTCCGGCGGGCCTGACCGCGGCCATGGAGCTGGCCGAGCGGGGTTTCGCGGTGACGGTGGTCGAGGCCCGAGCCCTGGAAGGGAAGGCCCGCAGCATCCCCGTCCTCGGCACCGGTCAGGACGGGCGGTCGGACCTTCCCGGTGAGCACGGCTTCCGCTTCTTCCCGGGGTTCTACCGGAACGTCACCGAGACGATGGCCCGGATTCCGGCCCCCGCCAGGGGGGCGTGCCGCACCGGCAGCGTGGCGGACCGCCTGGTGGCGACGACGGAAGTCCTGTTCGCCCGGGACCAGGGGCGCGACGGGGTCGTCGTCGACATCGCGGGCGGCCCGGCACACCGGGACCCGGAGGCCGCCCTGCGGGCCGTGGGCGGGCTGCTCGCCCGGACCCCGGGGCTTTCCGCCGCCGAGAGCGTGTACTTCGCGGGCCGATTGCTCGTCTTCGCGACGTCCGGCCGGGCCCGGCACGACGGGGAGTGGGAGAACACCTCGTGGTGGGACTTCACCGCGGGCGCCGGGGCCTCCGAGGAGTACCGGCGGATGTGCGTGATCGGCCCGACGCGGACCCTGGTGGCGGCGAAGGCGGAACGCGCGGGAGTGCCGTCGATCGGCCGTACGCAAGTCGAGTTCTGGTCGGGGCTGCTCGGCGCGAGTGGGTACGCGGAGGCGGACCGGGTCCTGGACGCGCCCACGACCGAGGCCTGGATCGGGCCGTGGGCGAGCCACCTCGTCCGGCTCGGGGTCCGTTTCCTGATCGGCCACCTTGTCATCAGGTTGCGGACGGCGGGCGGCAGGGTCCGGGCCGCCGTGCGGCTCCCCTCCGGGGCGGTGCACGAGATCGAATCCGACTGGTTCGTCTGCGCGGTCCCTGCCGAGGCCGCCGTGCGGACCCTCGG
Organism: Streptomyces sp. NPDC048331; assembly: GCF_043201215.1. Taxonomy (NCBI): domain Bacteria; kingdom Bacillati; phylum Actinomycetota; class Actinomycetes; order Kitasatosporales; family Streptomycetaceae; genus Streptomyces; species Streptomyces sp. NPDC048331. Next base: position 5,581 of record NZ_JBICYT010000023.1, read on the forward strand.
CCCCGAAGTGTGCGACCTCGACGAGAGCCTGACGGACATCGACCGGCTGGAAACGGACTGGATGACGGGCATCCAGTTCTTCCTGCGCGAGCCGACGCCGCTCGCGCACGGCCACGTCGTCCATGTCGACTCCCCGTGGGCGCTCACCTCCATCGCCCAGGCGCAGTTCTGGTCGCGGACCGACCTGCCCCGCCGCTACGGTGACGGAACGGTGCGGGACTGCCTGTCGGTGGACGTGTCGGCCTGGGACGTGCCCGGTCCCCTGACGGGGCGGCCGGCACGTGCCTGCACGCGCGCCGAGTTCATCGAGGAGGTGTGGCACCAGCTGGACTCGTCCCTGCGGCGTGGCGGGCACAGGCTGCTCTCGCGCGACCTGGTCCACTCGTGCTACACCGATCCGGCGATCCGGTGGCCAACCGAACCCGGCGGCCTCGCCCACAACCGGGAGCCGCTCCTGATCAGCACACCCGGCTCGCGGCAGTGGCGACCCCGGCCGGCCGGCCAGGTCCCCAATCTGTTCCAGGCCGGCGACCACGTGGACGTGGACCTCAACCTGGCGACGATGGAAGCCGCCGACCAGAGTGCCAAGGCGGCTGTCAACGCCCTCCTGGAGGCCACCGGTTCACGAGCCGGCAGGTGCCTGGTCCGCGGTTGGGCCCCCGCGTCCGAACTGGACCGGCTCCGGGTCCTGGACGACGAGTTGTACGCGGCGGGGCTGCCGAACGTCTTCGACCGGCCCGCGCCCTGGATCAGCGGGCCCGCGCGGTGACGAACCCGGCGAGGGCCCGCAGCTCCGCCCGCCCCCGGGTTTCCCGCTCGGACGGGGGTGGGCCGAGCCCGTCGAGGGCGGCCAGCGCGGCACGACCGTGCTCGTCCGCCGCCGCCCGGGAGCGATCGCGGGCACCACTGCGGTCCATCAGGTGCCGGGCAGCGCGCGTCCGCTGCGGCGTCCACGGCCCGGGGCGAGCGAACAGCGCGTGCAAAGAGGCGGACACCGCTTCATCGGCCCCCTCGCGACCGCCGGCCAGCGCCACCACGACCGGATGGGACTTCTTGCGGGCCGCCAGATCGGATCCGGCTGGTTTGCCCGTGACGGCGGGATCCCCCCAGACGCCGAGGAGGTCGTCGACGATCTGGAAGGAAACGCCGAGGTGCTCGCCGAACAGGGCGAGGCGGTCGGCCTCGGCAGGCGCGGCCCCCACCGCGCAGGCACACGAGAACAGCGAACCGGTCTTGTCGGCGTGCACTCGGAGCGTCGCCGAGACCTCGGGGCGCGGTTCCCTCTCCAGGGCCAGGTCCAGGGCCTGCCCCTGGGAAAGGCGCACCACGGCGTGACCCAACAGGCCCGCCACGCGAGCCGGGGCCCGCAACGCCTCGGCGCTCCGGGGTCGGACACCGCGGGACGGTACGGTGTCGAAGACCAGGGCCAGAGCGCGAGGGGTGAAGGCGCGCACGGCCCTCTCCACGGCCTCGGCCCCGAACACCCGCCATGCCGCCGGCCGACCCCGCCTCATCGCGTCGCCGTCCATCACGTCGTCATGGAGCAGGGAGAGTACGTGGAGGAGTTCCACCGCGCAGGCGGCGGCGGTCACGAGACGATCGCCGTCCGTCCGGCCGGTGGCCCTGGCGGAGGCGATGGCGAGGGCGGCCCGGATCGACTTGCCCCGGCCAGGAGCGTCACGCGGCGCCGGCCGGCCGTCGTGGTCCCATAGCCCCCACTGGTAGCCGACCACCCGCGCCGCCTCCCCGCCGACCCGAACCAGGAGGTCCTCCACCACTCGATCCGTACGCCGCGCGGCCTCCTGCAACAGTCCGCCCACCACAATCCCCGTCAAACACCCACCGCCAACGTCGCCTTCGTCCGGACGTACCACGGTGGGAGCCTACGGGCCATCGCTGGGGCGTGAGTCGACGAGCAGCGAAGTCGCGCCGCCGTGCGGTCCCCGCGTGGGGGCAACTGTTCACGATCGGGAGGCGGTGGCCCTGAGGAGGCCGTCATCGCTCCTTCGGTCGCTTCGTCCCTGGCCAGCCGTCGGCTCGGACGACCCGGCCCGTGGGGCGTCCATACAACGGGGCGGTCGGTCAGGTCCGGATAGCCGGAACGTGTATGCGCGGGGCGGCACTGTGTGCCTGGGCCGTCGCCCTCCTGGCCGCGCCATCACCGGGCCGCCCACCGGCCGACGCACCCCCTGCGCCCGGTCGGCGCCGCACAAGGGCCCTCGCCCGAGCACGATCCGCAGAACCCGTGCGTCGTACTGCGCGTACGCCTCCAGACCTCTTCCTTCCGCTTTCGTGGCGAACCCGGCGGGGCGCCAGACCACAGCCGAGCGGCCGCGACGGTTCGGTGCGCGTGCAGCCCGTCCACCGAACGGCATCGGCTCCGTGCCCCTCTCGTGGCAGCCGGCCGCTCCTCGGGCCGGGTGACCGGAAATGGCGGTGTCCGCCCTCTCAGGTCCCTCGTTGTGCCGGTGACGGTTCTCGACCGGGATCCGTACGCTCCCACCCCTCCGGAGGAAGCACATGTCCCACGACCTGCTGCTCGCGAAGATCGCCTACGGTTTCGACCAACTCGACGCCGACGGGGACGGCCGGCTCACCGAGGAGGACCACCTCCTCATGGGGCGTGCGTCGGCACGGGCCCTGGGTCACGCGGAGGATTCGCCCGAGGAAGAACGGCTCATCGCCGCGTACGTCGCGATCTGGCGGGACCTGCACCTGCCCGCGCTCCCTGCAGGGACGTCGGCCATCAGCCGCGCCGACTTCATCACCTCCACCGCGGCCCTGGCCGATGATCCGGCCGCGGCCCGGGCCACGGTCGGAGCTCTCGCCGAGGCGTTCCTGGCCCTCGCGGACACCGACGGCGACGGGCGCGTCGACCCCGACGAGTTCTTCACCTTCCAGCGCGGACACTTCCCCGGCCTCGACCGCGCGGCGTCCGACCTGGCCTTCGGCCACCTCGACCGGGACGGCGACGGTGTGCTATCCGCCGAAGAGTTCATCACGGCGACGATCGAGTACTGGAGCAGCCGCGACCCCGGGGCGCCCGGAAACTGGTGGGCGGGCAACCCCGCCCTGACCGAACCGGTCTGACGTGCGGATCAAGGTCGAGGACATCGACTGTCAGCCTCGTACGGCGCCGGGGGCACCGGCTGCACTCGAACTGCTCAGCAGTCGGCTGCGCGCCGTCGATGACCACCGTGCAGTCTTCATCGACGTCTACGCGATCATCACCCGCAGGTCGTCCACGCCATGCGCGCCGAGGACCGCACAGGTTTCCTGGACCCGCAGTGGCTCTCCGAACTGACCGGCCTGTTCACCGAAGAAGCACTGATCGCCACCCGTAGCTCACTTCTCGCCGAACCGGTGACCAGCTCCTCCTGGCGCCTCGCCACCCATCACGCGGCGAACAGGCTGACCGGCCATGGCAGAGCGCGATCCTGGCCATCAACGCACACATCAACTACGACCTGGGCCTGGTCGTTCACAACTACCTGGAGGCACACCGCGAGCGGATCGACGCCGCCCAGCTGCGCCGGTACCACTACGACTACCTCCGAGTGAACCGGATCCTGAAGCATTCGATGCTGGAGTGTGCGGACGTCCTGATCGACCGCTACCGATGCCCGGCCACCATCACCGCCCGATACCTGCCGCTGGGCCGCCGGATCGGCACGCAGGCAGTCATGCTCATGCCGGTGTCCTGGCGCCACCAGGTCTGGCGGGACGTCCTCACGCTGTGGAACGCCCCCGATGAGCGCACCCGTGTCCACACCCTGCGGCGCATGGACAGGCGGGCCGAACGGATCGCGCAGACCTTCGCCACGGGCCCCTCGCTCGTCCAGTCCCTCCGCAGGGTCGGGACAACCCTCTGACGCGTCATCGACTGACACCCCCGGAGAGGTCACCGGCACGACCACTGCCAGCCGATGATCAATTTCCCGACACGCCTTTGGTTCACCTGCGAGGCATACGACCTGGCCGTCATTGAAGGGGATCCCGAAACCCCCTTCAGCATCGGCGGTCGTATGCACGTCATGCTGGGCACGCCGACACCATGGGCACCTGCACGCTGCCCGACAATGCCTCAGCCCCCGCAGCAGCAGCCCATGACATGGCGCTCTCATGGCGGCCCGCACTCCGGCGGGTTCCAGGACCTCTGGACGTGGCCGACCCATTCCTCGCCGAGGCTGCGCGGCTGCAGCGTCCGGTCAGTGATCCAGTGCAAACCGTCATGAACAGGGCTCCGACTCCAGCGGCGGGGGGTGACACAACCATGACGCAATCCATGACTCCGCGTGACGGCCGCCAGTCGCGGGAAGCGTCACCTCCGATGCACGGGTACACGGGGTTCCGGGGTCCACGACCAGCACTCGCCGTTCCGGTGCTGGTTCGGTGCTGACTGCCCGCACTCATGAGAACGGAAAGCACAGGTCATAGCGCAGATCAGGTGAGTGGTCGTACCACTCGACGGTGGTCCCGACGAGACTGGCGGCGACGACGCGCTTGATGGAGCCGGGACTGGGGGACGGTGCGGCGGAGGCGACCATGGGTACCACTTCCGGACGGGGGCAGGGACGTTCCGTGTCGCCACACCATAGGAACACCCAGGTCAGCCGTGTATGTGGCGAGCCACCACAGTTGGCCGGGCCGATATGCCCGCAACGACCACACCGCCCCGGGCCGCCCCGCACCAGGCCACGCTGCCCGCCCCCTTACCCGTTCCGCCGCCGGTGCCTATATTCGTCCCATGGCCACTCGTGACCCGGACCCGCCGGCGGGAGTTGTGTCGCGGACAGCAGCTGGTGCGCGGCTGGTGTTCGTACCAAGTCGCCTGCGCGAGTTGGGTGTCGCGGTGGGCTCGAGCGTCCTGGTCCCCTTGTGGATCGCGGCCCCCCTCCTCCTGGCGTTCCTGGTCGTGGCCCTGCTCACGGAGTCCGCGGTCGCCTGGGCCCTCTTATGGATCGTCCTCGGGCTGACGGTCCTGGCCGTGGTCGGGCTCATGGTGGGCTTGATGTGGGTGGTGCCGACCACGATGGTCCGGTGGATCGAGTTCCGCCCGTACGAGAACGCGACGCACCTCGTGATCGCGCGTTTCCTGCGGTCGTCGACCGTCGCCGCGGCCGATCTGGAGCGCATCGTCGTCGTCGAGCGGTTCAGACTGGGGCAACGCAAATCGATCAAAGTCCTGCTTCACACGGGACGCGGAGGGGAGATCGCCTGCGAGCCGGCGTTCCGCGCACCGGTGTGCCTGGCCGGCACAGAGGACCTGCTCGCCTGGCTGACCGGCCGACTCGGCTCGGCACGGACGGCGGTCGAGTACAAGAAGGAGATCGACCAGAACTTCTCCTGCCCGGAGGAGTGGTGGACACCGTCGGCGCTTGCCGCCCTGTGGCAGGTGCCCGTCAGCGCGGTGGACGAGCTGGCCGACCGCCACGGCATCCGCACCCACCGGTACACGCCACGGGGTGCCGCGAGGGACACGGTGACGGTCTACCACCCGGGACGGGCGCACGAAGTCGCCGAGCAGCTCCGCGGGGAGCGCGCCGTCCGCCCGGAGGCCGGCGGCACGGACGCCGCTCCCGGCGCGTGAGCAGGCGTAGTGCTCACGTGATGTCGGTAAGTGGCCAGAGGTTCGGCCCCGCGCGCCGGACCGCCGCCCGTAGGTGAACCATGGCCAGGGCGGCGCTCATGTAGGTCTTGGCCGCGGTGTGGTGGACGTGGTCCTTTCCGTTCCTTCCGTTCCTTCCGCCCAGGCCGGCTCCCGGACCGATCTCGGCCAATCCGTGTCCGTCCGTCGGTGTGCCCCGCAGGGGACAGCGACCGGGGCCACGGCCCTTTGCCCCCGTGGTCGGCGTGGAGCGCCCACCACTTCTACGGAGCGACCGAAACGAGACGCCTCCCCTTTCGCCGCGGAACAGAACCGGCATGTGGACCGATATGTTCTCGCCCGCCACGTCTCCACGGACCGACGAACAAGGAATGAGAGCACGGATGAAGACGACGATCCAGTCGGCGCTGGGCACCACACTGCTGCTCCTGGTCGCCATGACGGCCACCACCGGCTCTGCCGCAGCCCAAGCGGCGGAGGCCGGCGCACCGGCCGCGGAGCGGACTCCGGTGACAGGGCGGTGGACCGAGTCCGTCGACAGGAACCGTCCGGGAATCACCTTCTACACCGAGAAGCTGACCTTCACCGCGGACGGCCGTTTCGAGCAGATCAGCAACGTGATCTGCAACCTGGACGACTGCCCCGCGTTCAAGATCGGCGTCAACACGGGCACCTACCGTACGACGGGGCGGACCATCCACCTCGACGGCAACCTCTCGGACCTCCACGGCACCGTCCGGAGCAGCAACACCCTCGTCCTCGACCAGCACGTTCTCCACCGCACGGCCGCCGACACCGTGGAATAGCCGCAACCCGGCCGCCGGGCGGCGGACCTCGACGGCGGTCGCGCACACCGCCGGCCCCCACGAACGGGCGGCGTCAGGCGCTGGGGTCCGGGGACGCGGAGTGGGTGCGCGTGGGGTCCTCGCCGGGGGCGGTCCGGGGGGTGCGGGATCCGGGGTGGGCCGTGAAGTGGGCGAGCGTGCCGGTCTGTTCCAGCAGCCTTTCCAGCTGCGGGGGGCGCCCGTCGAGGTGCAGGACCGCGCCGGCCTCGTCGGTGCGGCGGCGGACCATCAGCAGGGCCGACAGGCCGCTCGGGTCGACGGTGGTCAGGCCGGCGCAGTCCAACCGCACCGTGCGCGGCCGACGGTGTCCGGTCAGGGCGCGGCCGACGGTCTCGACGAAGAGGTCGGCGTGCCGGTGGTCGAGATCGCCCCGCAGTTCCACGAGGAGGGTGTCGTCGGCGTGCCGGGACGACAGGCGGAGCGGGGCGGCGGGAGAGTTCGTCATTCGGCGGTCCGAGCGGTGTTCTGGCGGGCGAGGCGGGCGGCGCCGGCGCTGAGCACGGCGCCGGCTCTGGGAAAGTCCCCGAGCCGGCGGCGCAGCAGCGTCAGGGCGGGCAGCAGGGAGGCGGCCGGGACGCGGCGGGCGTTCAGGACGTCCGCGGTCCAGAGCAGGAAACCGCAGAACAGTTCCTCGTCGCCGGTGTACAGGGCGGCGGCGAGGAACTCCACGATATGGGAGAGGTCTTCGGCGGTGCGTTCACGCTGTACGTCCGTGTAGTCGCGCAGGGCCGGGTAGGCGTCCTCCAGCTCGGCGAGGACCTCGCGGACCAGGCGGGGCCGGCTACGGGCGACGAGGGTGTACTCCTGGTCCTTCAGGTGCGGGAGGTCGTCGATCATCTGGTGGCCGGGTCGGGGCTGCGGCAGGGGCCCACGGGCCAGGTCGTCCGCGGCGGTGCGGGCGTCGGGCGCCCACGCGTCCGCGCCCAGCAGACGCGCGTAGCGGCCGCCGGGGCCGAACGCGGCCCCGCCGACGATGACGGGGGTTCCGACGGCCTGGCAGGCGGTGATCGTGGCGTGGGCGGTGGGCAGGCGGGTGGGGAGGGAGCCGGAGAGGGCCACCGCGTCGGGCCCGGTGCGGTGCAGGTGGGTCAGCAGGTGCGGGGTGGGCACCTGGGCGCCGAGGTAGTCGACGCGCCACCCGCGCATCCGCAGCACCTCGGCGAGCAGCCGCGCGGGCAGGGCGTGCCATTCGCCGTCCACGCAGGCCACCGTGATGCGGCCCCCGTGGGACTCCGCCCGTGCCGCGGGGTGCAGGGCCAGCGCCGCCACGGCCCGGTCGTTGATGGCGGTCGCGGCGTGTTCCTGGGCGACGGTGATGCGGTTCGCCGCCCATTCCTCGCCCACCCGCCCCTGTACGGGACCGATCACGTCCAGCAGCAGCGCCTCGGGGTCCAGGCCGTCGTCGAGCGCTTCGAGGACGGCCCGGACCGCGGCGGGTTCGTCGAGGGCCATGACGGCGTCCCATACCCGCTCGGCCAGGGCCTCCGCGCGGGTGGTGGGGGTGGTGGGGGCCGTGGCGTGCTGTGGAGTCATGCGGTGAACCTGCCCCGGGTGTGCCCGTCCACCGCGCTGAGGTGGTTGGTCCGCGGTGCGGAGATCACCACGATCGCCATGTCGTCGTGCCGACCGCCGCCCACCCACTGGGCGGCGATCATCTGTACGTGTTCCACCACGGCCTCGGCCGGTATGGCGGCGCACTCCGACAGGGCCCGGTGCAACCGGTCCTCGCCGAACATCACGTCGCCCAGCGGTCCGCCGCGCGCCTCGCTGATCCCGTCGGTGTAGAGGACGCAGGCGTCGCCGGGTGCCAGGGTCATGGACACCGTCTCGGTGGAGATGTCCGGCAGCACGCCCACCAGGGTGCCCTTCGTGGGGGCCGGCTCGATCCGTCCGTCGGAGCGCAGGACGAGGGGGGCGGGGTGGCCGGCGCTGGTCAGCCGCAGCCGTACGTTGTTGCCGTCGCGTGCCGCGGAGGCCAGCACCATCGTCGCGAACCGGGTGCTCTCGGAGTTCAGCAGTGCGGAGTTCAGCAGGCTGAGCATCCGCTGGTGGTCGTCCGCCATGGGCAGCAGCGCGTGCAGGGTGTTGCGGATCTTCCCGGTCATGACGGCGGCCTCGAGCCCTTTGCCGCAGACGTCGCCGAACACCACCAGCGACGCATCGCCCTCGGCGGTGGCGGGGTGGACGTCGTAGAAGTCGCCGCCGACCCGTTCGTGGTCCTTCGCCGGGCGGTAGCCGCCCGCGTACTCCACTCCGGCGACCTGGTGCAGGACGGGCGGCAGCAGCTCCCGCATCAGGGTGTCGGTGATCGAGGCCTGGTCGGCGTAGAGGCGGGCCGCCGACATGGCCGCACCCGCGCGGGCGGCGAACAGCCGGGCGAAGACCTCCTCGTTCTCGGTGAACGCGGGGGCGCCGGTGCCGCGCAGGAGCACCAAGGCGCCGGCGGGCACCCCGTGGCCGGGCAGCGGTGTCACGACGATCGACCCCACACCGTCCAGCTCGTCCGGAACCAGCCAGGCCGGCGCGGCGCCGGGGTCGATCCACCGGGACGGGACGGGCGGGAACCCCTGGAGTGCCTCCGCCAGCCCCGGTACCGCGCCGGGGTCGACGCCCAGGAACGCCACCGCCGGTGCGCCGCCGCGGACGCAGGTCACCACCGGCAGCTCGGAGCCGCGTGCGGGGGCGATCACCAAGGCCGCGTCCGCGAGGTGCTCCGCGGCCAGCTGCGCCGTGACGTCCATGCAGCGGTCGAGGTTCAGCGAGGACAGCAGCAGGTTGGACGAGCGGACCAGGAACGCCGTGCGCTCCCGCTCCGTCCGCAGCGCCTCGCGGGCGAGTTGGTGGCCGGTGTCGTCGACCAGCCACCACACGACCGTGCCGTCGTCGCGGGCCGTGGAGTGTGCCGCGAAGGACCCCTCACCCACCGGTCCCCGCACGGCCCGGTCCGCCCCGTCGGCCGAGCCCCGCGCCGTGGGCACGGTGTCGGCCACCTGCCGTGCGTGGGCCGATGCCAACCACCCGGGCACCGCGTCGGCCAGGTTCGCACCCGGTCGGGCCTGGGGGAAGACCAGGAGGGCCGCCTCGTTGACGAACACCAGCCGTGCCTGGGGATCGGCCGCGAGCACGGGGTAGGGGGCCTCGCTCCACCGGAGGTCCGCTGCCGGTGAACCGGATGTCATCTGCGGGGAAGGAACCACACATCGAAGGCCCGCTGTGCGAACCCCTCACCTCTTCGTCAAGACGGAAAAAACATCATTGCCCTGCGGCAACCATCCTCCATGCACCGCGTCCGCCGCAACCGGGCCCTCGTGCGACAGGGTGACGAGCCGTCACCCACGCGGGTGGCGGGGGAGGTCCCGTACGCTCGGGAGGTACTCCGTGGCCGCCGCGGCCCCGGGTGTAGGAGGATGTCGGGGTGATCGGAGAAGAAGCGGTCGTCACGACGACCATCGACCGAGGCATAGCACTCGTCAGCCTGCGCGGTGAGATCGACGAGGACCACGCGCCCACCCTGGCCCGGGCGCTCGCGGCGACGGCGGCGAGCGGCCTCGGGCGCACGGTGGTGGACCTCTCCCGCATGCGATTCGCGGACTCCTCCGTCCTGCACGCCCTGTTCGACGCCCAGCGGGCCCACCGTGCCGCGGGAGTGGCCCTGGTTCTCGCCGGGCCCCTGCAGGCGGCGGTGCGGCGGCTGTTCGAGGTCACCGGGGCCGCCCCCGCCTTCCGTATGGCGGACTGTCTGGAGACAGCGATGACGTCATGAGTACCTCATCCTCATCCTCATCCTCATCCGCCTCCGACGGCTTCCGGAGCCCGGGCGAGCAGCGGCCGGGCCGCCCGCCCGCGTCAGCGGCCGCGGCTCGCGCGCGGGTCTGCGAGGTGTTGCGGCTGGCCGGCGTGGGTCTCGACAGCGTCATCGCGGCGGACGCCCTGTTGGTCACCTCGGAACTCGTCACCAACGCGATCCGCCACGGCGGCGGCGTCACCGCCTTCCGGGCCGACGTCACCGATGACGTCCTGCTGCTGTCCATCGGCGACGCGGACCCCCGGCTGCCCGCCCCGCGGACGGGTACGGTCGAGCGCCCGGGCGGTTACGGCTGGCCGCTCGTCCAGCGCCTCGCCGAGCGTGTGGACTGCCGTACGCATCCCGACGGCAAGACGATCAGTACCGTTCTGCGCCTGGCCTGAGGCCCTGGCCCCTCACAGGAAGCGACGCAGCGGGCGCACCGACAGCTCTTGGGCGCGGTGCAGGAGGGAGCGCCGCTTCCAGCGCTGCGTGGCGATCCGCGTGCAGGCTTCCAGGTCCTGGTCGTAGTGCTCGTCCAGGGTCCGTGTGACGTCGGGGTCCATCACCGCGAGCATGACCTCCTCGTCGTGGTCGAGGGAGCGGCGGTTGAAGTTCGACGAGCCGATGAGGGACACCACCCCGTCCATGGTGATGATCTTGGCGTGCATCATCGTCGGCTGGTACTCGTGGATCCGCACGCCGGCGGCGGTGAGCGCCTCGTAGTGGTGCCGGCCCGCGAGTTGGCACACCCGCTTGTCGGTGTGCGGACCGGGCAGCAGGATCTCGACCGTGACTCCCCTGCGGGCCGTGGCGCTGAGCAGGTCGACGAAGAACTCGTCGGGAGCGAAGTAGGCGGTGGCCAGGCGCACGCGCTCCTCGGCCGATTCGAGGATCACCCGCATCAGCGTCTGCATGTCCTGCCAGCCGAAGGCGGCCGAACCCCGCACCACCTGGACGATGGCGGAGCCGGCGGGCTCGTGGGGCACGAAGCGGTCGCGTGCGTCGAAGAGTTCGGGATGGCACTCGGCCCAGTTCTGGGCGAAGGCCGCGGCGATCCCGTCGACGGCGGGCCCGCGGACCTCGGCGTGCGTGTCGCGCCATTCGCGCGGTCCGCGGGCGTCGCCGCACCATTCCTCCGCGATGCCCACACCGCCGGTGAAGGCGGTGTGCTCGTCGACGACGAGGACCTTGCGGTGGCAGCGGTGGTTCTGCTTCAGCGGGGAGAGGAAGACGGGTCTGCGGAACCAGGCGACGTCGACGCCGGCCTCGTCCATCCGGTCCAGCAGGTCCTGTTCGATCAGGCGGCTGCCGAAGCCGTCGAGAAGCAGCCGCACCCGTACGCCGTCCCGTGCGCGCTCGGCCAGGGCCTCGGCGAACCGGCGGGCGATGGCGCCCTTCCAGTAGACGAAGGTCATCATGTCGATGGTGTGGCGGGCGGAGGCGATGGCGTCGAGCATCGCGGTGAAGATCTCGTCGCCGTTGCGCAGCGGGCGTACGGAGTTCCCCTCGGTCGCGGCGATGCCGATGAGCCGTTCCAGTCGGCGGCGGATGCGGTGGATGCGCTCGTCGGCCGGAACGGTGGCGGGGGTGGTGTGGGCGGGCCCGGGCCGGAGGGACAGCGTGGTGCGATCGACTTCGGCCGGGGTGGTGCGTATCGCGGCACCTTCGGTGTCGGTGACTTCGGTGTCCGTGACTTCGGTGTCCGTGACTTCGGTGTCCGTGACTTCGGTGTGCGTCATGGAGGGCTCCTCGGGCCGGGCTTCGCGCGCCGTGGTTGCGGCCCGCTCGGGTGGGACCCGTGGCGGAACCGATGGTTGTCGGATGCCCTTCTGGCCGGGATCGCGGGTCTCAAACACCGTCGGGGGCCCTTCGCCCGCTCGCCGTGGCGTCGATCAGCCGCTGCGGGGTGGGACGATCATGGTCATCGCCTCCGTCACGCCGGGCGCGGTCGCGAACGCCAGGTCGGCCCCGGTGATCTCCAGGATCCGAGCCAGGCGCGGCGGTACGGTTCCCGCCAGGATCACCGGCCGCTCCAGCGTCGGTTGCAGCAGGACGCTGAGGGCCGTCGAGTCGATGAAGGTCACCCCGGCGACGTCCAGGACGAACCGGGCGACACCCGGTGCCCAGGGGTCCATCGCGATCCGCAGCTCGGCCACGGTGTCCATGTCGAACTCACCCGCCATCACAACGATGCGCACGTCCCCTTCGGATCGCGTCTCGACGTGACTGCTCGCTGCGGCTTCGTACGTGTCCCGGCTCATGGCCGTCTCCCCCACATTCCTTGGTGTGCTTGCGGCTCGTCGCCCGTGTGTCCGGTCCTCACCGGGTGCGGGGCAGCTTGACGACGGTGATGAAGAAGTCGTCGATCTGCTGGATCGCCCGGACGAACTGGTCGAGGTCCACCGGCTTCGTCACGTAGGCGTTCGCGTGGAGCTTGTAGCTGCGGAGGATGTCCTCCTCGGCGGCCGAGGTGGTGAGGACGACCACGGGGATGTGACTCAGCTCCGGGTCCGTCTTGATCTGTTCGAGCACCTGTCGGCCGTCGTACTTGGGCAGGTTCAGGTCGAGCAGGATCAGATCGGGGCGGGGCGCGTTCGTGTGGTCACCGCGGCGGTAGAGGAAGTCCAGCGCCTCCAGACCGTCGCGCACCACGTGCAGCACGTTCCCGATCTTGTTGTCCTCGAAGGCCTCGCGGGTCATCAGCTCGTCGCCCGCGTCGTCCTCGACCAGCAGGACTTCGGCGGGGGCGGCCTGGGGCCGGTCGGTGGGGAAGCTCATCAGCGGTTTCCTTCGGTGGGTACGGGGAGCGGCTCGGCGTCGGCGGTGCCCGCGTTGTCCGCGGCGTTCCCGGCGTTCGCAGCGTTCGCGGCGTCGGCGTTGTCCGCGGCGCCGGGCAGGGTGAAGACGATCCGGGTGCCCCCGGTGTGGGCGGTGTCGATCCGGATGTGGCCACCCGCGTGCTCGACGATCTTCTTGCAGAGCGAGAGGCCGATCCCCGTACCGCCGTACGTCTCCCGGGCGTGCAGCCGTTGGAAGATGACGAAGACCTTCTCGGCGAACTCGGCCGGAACTCCGATGCCGTTGTCCGTGACGGCGAAGGTCCGGAAGCCCGGTTCCGTGTCGGGATCGTCGACCTCCGCGACCTCGACGCGCGGAACGCGGTCGGGCGAGCGGAACTTGACGGCGTTGCCGATCAGGTTCTGCCAGAGCATCGTCAGGAGCGTGGGGTCGCCCACCACGTCCGGGAGCCGCTCGGGCCGAACGATCTCGGCGCCGCTCTCCTCCACGGCTGTGGCCAGGTTGCGCACCGCCCGGTCCAGGGCACCGTCCAGCGCGACCGTCTCGCGCGCGTCCTGGACCCGCCCCACCCGGGAGAAGGTCAGCAGGTCGTTGATGAGCACCTGCATGCGCTTGGCGCCGTCCACGGCGAAGTCGATGTACTGGGTACCGCGGGCGTCGAGCTGGTCCCCGTAGCGCTTCTCCAGCAGCTGGCAGAAGGAGGCCACCTTGCGCAGCGGTTCCTGGAGGTCGTGCGAGGCCACGTACGCGAACTGCTCCAGCTCGGCGTTGGAGCGGCGCAGCTCCGCCGCCTGCGCGTCGAGTGCGGCGGCGGTCCGGTCGAGTCGCTCGGCGTTGCGGCGGGACGCGTTCAGCTCGGCGACGGTGCGGTGGCGCATGGCTTCCACCGCGCGCGCCAGGGCCCGCAGGTCGGAGGGGCCCCGTAGGGGGATCTCCTCCTCGAAGGCTCCGTCCGCGACGCGCTGCGAGGTGGTCCGCACCAGGGCCAGCGGCCTCAGCACCCCCACGTGGAGCAGGACCGCGAGACAGCCTCCGGCCAGCAGGAAGGCGAAGATGATCGCCAGGAGGATGCGGTCGCGCTGCGTGCGGGCTTCCCCGAAGGTGGTGCGCGCTTCGGACTGTATGCGGTCCAGGCGTGCCTGCTGGGCGGTGATCCGGCGCCGGACCTCGTCGAAGCGGTCCTTGCCGGTCTGGAGCGAGGGTGGAGGGGTGCCGCTGTCCACGGACGTGATGGCGGGGATCGCGAACTCGTCGCGCCAGACCCGCGCGGCCTCCTCCACGGCCGCCAGGTCCCCGCGTACCCCGGCCTCGCCGTCGAGGACCGTGGCCAGGCGCGCGGCGGCCGTGCGCTCGTTGACCAGGCCGCGTTCGTACGGCTCCAGCAGCGCGCGTTCGTCGGCCAGCAGGTAGCCGCGGACGCCCGTCTCCTGGTCCAGCAGGGCCGTCTCCAGGCGGAGCGCGTCCCGCTGGGCGGGCAGGATCCCGTCGACGAGGCGGTTGCCGGCCGTGGTCGTGTGCGAGAGGAGGGTGGCTCCTAGGGCGCCCGTGCCGACGACCATGAGGGCCAGCACCGCCAGCACGGTGGTCAGCCAGCCTTGCAGGCTGGGCACGCGGCGGTCCGGGGCCCGCACTCGGGACTTCGCTGTCGGCTGTGCGGGGGAGGTCACGTGGGGGTGTTCCATTCGAGGTGGAGTACGGCGACGTCGTCGGCCAGGCCGCCCCAGTCCGCGGCGAGGCCCTGCGCCGCCTGGATGAGGGAGTCGACGAAGGGTTCGGCGGGCAGGCCGGTGTGGCGACGGGCGATCTCCAGGAGACCGGCTTCGTCGAGGCGGTCGGAGCCGGGTCCGACGCGCCCTTCGATCAGGCCGTCGGTGAACAACATCACGGCGACGCCGGCTTCCACCGGGACCTCGGTGACGGGCCAGCCCACGCCCCAACCGGGCATGATCCCCAGCGCGGGCCCGCCGGGCACCGTACGCAGCTCCACCCCGGTCGGGGAGCGGAGCAGGAAGCCGGGATGGCCGGCGCGCCGCACGGAGACGGCGCGGCTGCCGGGAGCGCGGGTGAGGGAGACCAGGGTGGCGAAGATCTCCGGGCCGGATCGCTCCGCCAGCAGGATCTGCTCCAGCAGCCCGAGCAGTTCGGCGTCGCGCGCCCCGGCCATCACGAAGGCCCGCCAGGCCACGCGTAGGCAGACGCCGAGCGCCGCCTCGCTCGGCCCGTGTCCGGATACGTCGCCCACGACGGCGTGCGTGGCCCCGTCGGCGGTCTGGACGACGTCGTAGAAGTCCCCGCCCAGCAGGGTCTGGGCGCGTCCAGGGTGGTAGCGGGCGCAGACGGTGACGGCGTCGGCCGGATCGTCGAGCAGCAGCGGCGTCGGCAGCAGACCGCGTTCGAGGCGCGCGTTCTCCTCGGCCCGGAGTCTGCCGGCCTCCAGGGCGACCGCCGCCAGTTCGGTCCGCTTTCGCTGGATCGCGTACCGGATGGCCCGCATGAAGACGTCGGGCTCCAGACGCCCCTTGACCAGGTAGTCCTGCGCCCCGGCCGCGACGGCCCCCAGGCCCGCCTGTTCCTCCGACAGCCCGGTCAGCACGACCACGGCGGCCTCGGCGGAAGCGGCCAGGACCCTCTTCAGCCCGTCCAGGCCTTGGGCGTCCGGCAGGTGCAGGTCGAGGAGGACACACTCGGGCGCTTCGGCCGCGAGCAGGTCCAGGGCGTCGGCGAGGGAGGCGGCGCGGCCGAGGCGGACGTCGATCCCGCTGTCGTCCACGAGCTCCTCGACGAGCACGGCGTCGCCCTCGTCGTCCTCGATGAGCAGGACGTACGGCGGAACGCCGTTCCACAGGGCCAGGGAGTCGTCCGGTTCCCCGGAGGTGGCCGGCCGGGGTGGGTTCGCCGCCTGCCGAGATGGCGTGCGGGGCGCCGGAGGTCGTGCCCCTAGCCCGAGAGTGCTCGCCATGGCGTCGCGTCTGTCCCTTCTTCACCGCTGGAGGCGGACGCCCGACGGACGCCTGGTTGCGCTGGGCAAGCGTAGAGTGATCATTTGCCGTAAGGCAATGTTTAACGAACTCAATGATTGTGCCGTACCGGCGTACGGGATCCGGACCCGCCCCTGGAACGGCTCACCTCAGGCGGTGTCCACGATCCGCGCGGGCGTCCGCGCCGGGCCGACGCCTTCGGGCGAACCGGCACCCCCGGGGGAACCGGCACCTCTGGGCGGACCGCCGCCCTGAGGCGCGCCGGCGTCCTCGCCCGGGCCGTCGGCCGTGTCCGGGCCGTCGGCCGTGTCCGCAGGGGGACCGGCCGACAACACTCCGTCGGCGGCCTCGCGGAATGACGCCAGACCCGTCACCAGCGCGTCCACGGCTTCCGGTGCCATCCGGGCGAGGACCGCCGAGAACGCCCGGGCGCTGGTCTCCCGCCGTTCCGCCAACAACGTCCGCCCCCGTGGGGTGAGGCGCAGTTCCACCTCGCGCCGACTGCTCGGGTGCGGCGAGCGGGTCAGCAGTCCCAGGGCCTCCATCCGGTCGCAGAGCCGGGTGACCGACGGCGGGCGGGAGCCGAGCACGGTGCCCAGGGCCCGCAGGTTGATGCCCTCGGCCCCCTCGACGGCGATCAGCGCCCGCATCTGCGACGGGGAGACGGCCGGAACCGCGCCGTCCTGGCCGTGGGCGTGCAGCACCGCGAGGAGTTCCGCCGCGGCTCCGACGGCCGCGGCCGGGTCCTCGTGCGCACCGGGCCGGCCGGGACTGGGCATACCACCACTGTGCCACCGTCCCCTCCGGCCGGCTCCAGGACACCCCTACGCCGGGCCCGGCTCCGTTCCGGGTCGGCCGTGCCAGTCGAGACAGACGACCATGGCGTCGTCCGCGGCTTCGATTCCGCCCCGGTGGCCGGCCAGCTCCTCCAGGAACGCCCGGGGCACCTGGGAGGGCGGCAGCAGTCGGGTGTTCATGACGGCCCGGGCCAGCGCGTGCAGGCTGTAGGGGTCGCCGGCCGGGGACAGGACGTCGTAGACGCCGTCGCTCAGGAAGAACAGCCGGTCCCCCGGCAGGACGCGGAAGCGCTGGACGGTGTAGACGGTGTCCTCGAACATGCCGAGCGGCAGCTGGGCTTCGAGTGCGACCTGCTCCACCGCTCCCCCGCGCAGACGCCACAGGCGGGGGGAACCGGCGTCGATGACCTCGACCTCGCCGGTGTCCAGGTCGAAGCGCAGCAGCAGCATCGCCAGGTGCAGCCGGCCCTGGTACTGGCCGTACAGGGCCTGGTCCGCCAGGGAGGCCTGATCGGCGAGGTCGAGGCCGGCCCGCCGGGCGTTGCGCAGGGCGCTGACGGCGAGGCTGGTCAGCAGGGCCGCGTCGATGCCCTCGCCCATGCCGTTGTTGACGGTGAGCGTCAGGTGGTCGGCGGAGGCGGACCAGTCGAAGCTGTCGCCGAAGATGGCGTACGCGGGCTCCAGCTGGGCGCCGAGGTCGTACTCGGGCCGGGAGCAGGAGCGTCCCGGCAGCAACTGCCACTGCATCTCGGCCGCCAGGGTGAGCCGTCTCGCACGCCGGGCCATGAGGAAGACGTCGGTGTCGCGGTCGGCCACGAGGATCTCGTGGCCCAAGGCGTCCGCCACGTCCCGCAACGGGCCGAGGAGCCCGGGGCCGTACGCGCCCGCCGCATAGCTGACGCTCAGGATTCCCAGGCGGTCACCGCGCACGCTCACCGGGAGGTGGACGGTGACTCCGTCCCCCTGGGCCACCACGTACGGCTCCTGCGAACCGAAGGCCCGGCCCTCGGGACCGTTGTACGCCGACACGGACTCCACGGTGAAGGGCCGCGCCGTGACGGGCTGGAGCCGGGCCGAGGCGTAGTCCGCCATCAGCAGCTCGGCGCTCCGTGCCCCGTGCTCGCGGGACAGGACCTCGCGGACGGTCTCGAACAGTCCGTGCGGGGCCGCGTCCCGCAGCGCGCGCTCCACCGCGTTGCCTTCACTCACCGGTCCGGTACCTGCCTCTTTCGTCGACTGCCAAAATGGGGGCCCAGAAGCCGCCGGTTCGCCGGGGAAGGGCAGCCCGTGGGCCCGGTAGGGAGTGTCACATGAGCGAGCGGGACATCGGCTCCAGGCGGCCCGTACGGTCGGCGGTGGCGGAAATGAGTGAGCTGATAGAGCTGTTGGAAGTGGTCTGGGAGCGGGGCCGAGACACGGTCAGCGCCCCTCCCGTCTCCTCCGCCCAGGCCCGGGTGCTGTTCCTGGTCGACGGGAACGGGGGGATGAACCTGCGGGAACTCGGCAGGCTGCTGGAGGCCGCCCCGCCGTCGGTCACCCGACTGTGCGACCGTCTGCAGGCTGTCGGCTTCCTCGAACGGCACCCCGGGTCCGACGACCGACGCGAGGTGCTGCTCCAGCTGACGCCCGCCGGGCGGATGTACCTCGAACGGCTGCGCGCGCGGAGGCAGGAGGCTCTGGCCACGGCGATGGCCGCGATGCAGCCGGCCTCCCGTGCCGCGCTGGCGGCGGGGCTGGCCGACTTCTGCTCGGCCGTCGCCGCCCCGCTCAGGCTCCCGGCCCAGCAGCCCGCCGCTCCCCGGACCGCCTGACGCCGGGCGGAACCGACGGCGCGCGGCGAGTACTGCGGGGCACCGCGGGGCACCGCGCGCTCCCGTCACCACAAGCGTGATCAAGCCATGATTCCGTCACCCGACCGGCTCATCAGGACCTAGAGTGTGCGCGTGACCGAGCAGAATCCCGAACTCATCGCCGGCCGCTACCAGCTGGTCGAACGCATCGGCCAAGGCGGCATGGGCCGGGTCTGGCGCGGCCTTGACCAGCAACTCTTCGGGCGCGAGGTCGCAGTCAAGGAAATCCTCTTCCCGCCGGGCACCGAAGACGGCGACCGCGCCGCGCTGCTCCGGCGGTTCACCGGCGAGGCCCGCGCGGCGGTCACTCTCAGCCACCCGGGAATCATCACCATCCATGATGTCGTGGAGCACCACGGAGCCCCCGTCATCGTCATGGAGTTGGTCCGCGGGGAGTCGCTGGCCGCCGCCATCCGCAACCGGGGCCGACTGCCGGTGCAGCGGGTGGCCGAGATCGGCGCGGCCATGCTCGACGCGCTGGCCGAGGCACACGCGGCGCGGATCATCCATCGTGACATCAAGCCGGACAACGTGCTCCTGACGAAGGACCGCGTCGTCATCACCGACTTCGGCATCGCGCACCTCCAGGACGCCACGACCAAGCTGAGCCACAGCGGGATCGTCATCGGCACGCCGCAGTACATGCCGCCGGAGCAGCTCGAAGGCAAGCGGCCGACGCCCGCCAACGACCTGTGGGCGCTCGGCGCCACCCTCTACCACGCCGTCGAGGGACACCCACCGTTCGATGTGGAGGGCCTCCACGCCCTCGCCGTGGCCGTCTTCACCCGCCCGCACCTGCCGCCGGTCCACGCGGGACCGCTGGCGCCGGTGCTGGACGCGCTGCTCACGAAGGATCCGGCGCAGCGCCTGGGCGCGGCGGAAGCGGCCCGGATGCTGGCTTCGGTGCTGCGCGCCTCGACGCCCCCGGCAGACGCACCCACCGGGCACGGATCCGGACACGAAGCCACGCCGACTCCCACGCCGGATCCGCGGACGACCCCGGTACCGGCCCCGACTCCGACAGCGGACGCACCGGCGGAGCAGGCGCCCGAGCAAGCACCCCCGGCGACGCCGACTCCCCCCATCCCCACGGTCATGGACTCGACCCCGGACTCCGCCGCCGTGACCCTGCGGCGGCCCGTGCCGGACCGGCCGACGGACCCGCCGGTACCCGTCCCCGTACCCGTGCCCGTCCCCCCGACCGATGAGCCCGGCACTCTCCGAGCGCCTGCCACGACGGAGCACGGCGAGCCGAAGTCCACCCGGCCGCGCACCCTTCCCCGGCGAGCCGTGGTCCTGAGCGCGGCACTGGCCGTACTGGTCACGGGCTCCGTGCTGACCTGGAGCCTCACCGGCGACCATGACGCGCCCCGCGGTGGCGGGACGGCCGGCAACGGCGCGGCGGGGTCCTCCCTCACGGTGGTGATCGGCGTGGACGCACCCCTCAGCGGCGGGTTGTCCTCGATGGGCGTCGGTGTCAAGAACTCCGCCGACCTGGCGGCGAGGACCGCCAACGAAACCCGACACGTCCCCGGCGTGCGCTTCGAGATCAAGGCCCTGGACGACGAAGCCGATCCCGCCAAGGGCGAGGCCAACGCCGCCCGGTTCGTGTCCGACGAGAAGGTGCTGGGGGTCGTCGGCCCGCTCAACTCCGGTGTCGCCAAGACCTTGGTGGCCCCCCTCGCGCGGGCGAACATGGCCGTCGTGTCCCCGAGCAACACCGACCCCGTCCTGACGTTGGGCCCGAACTGGACCGCGGGTAACGGGTCCCGCCCCTACTCCACCTACTTCCGCACCGTCGCCACGGACGTCGTGCAGGGGCCGTTCGCCGCCCGGTACCTCCACGGCAGCGCGAAGAAGACCAAGGTCTACGTGGTGGACGACGCGAGCGCCCACGGCACCGCCCTCACCTCCGGCTTCACGCCCGAGTTCGCGAAACTCGGCGGGACCGTCGTCGGTACCGAGCAGGTCGATCCCGCGGAACGCGCCTTCGCGGGCCTCGCCACGAGGGTGCGGTCCTCGGGAGCCGAAGCCGTCTACTTCGGCGGCTACTACGACACCGCGGCCACCCTCTCCCAGCAGCTGAAGCAGGCCGGGGTCGACGTCCCCCTGATGGGCGGCGACGGCATCTTCGACCAGCAGTACCTGACGACGAACCCGAAGGCACAGGGCGACCTCGCGACCAACATCGGCGTCGCCGCCGAGGAGTCGACGGCCGGCCAGGACTTCCTCACCCGGTACCAGAAGGCGGGCTACCCGGACGCCGCCGGCTGGTACGGCCCCTACGCCTACGACGCGACCTGGACCCTGATCGAGGCCGTGAAGGCCGTCGTGACGGCCAACGGCGGCACCCTTCCCGCCGCCTCCGACATCCGGGCGAAGCTCCCGCAGGCCATCTCACGACTCGCCTTCGACGGTGTCACGGGCCGCGTCGCGTTCGACGCGAACGGCGACACGGTCAACCGCCGGCTCACGGTGTACACGGTGAAGGACGGCAGGTGGACCATGGTGACGAGCGGCCCTGCCACCCCCTGACGCGACACGCCACCGTGTCCGGGGCGGCCGTCAGGAAAGCCGGCACGCGTGGAACCGGCCGGAATGGATGTTCCCGAACGACGCGGGGAGCCGGGCGATGCCCTGGCCTGGGAGGACGGTTCGGCTCTGCCCCCGGTACTCGGTGCTGTTGTACACGGTGACGCACCGGCCCCATACCTGGCCGTTCCGGCGCCACTTCAGGGCACCGTTCCGGACCGACTCACCGCCGTTGAATCCGACGTACGCGGTCGTTTCCGGGTAGCGCGGCATGTCCTGTGCGGCGAAACTCGCCACGCCCGTGTAGTCGGGGCCCGTCCAGCCGCACACCCAGCCCGACGGGCAGATCTCGGCGGGGACGGCGAGGGCCGCTCGCGCCGGCGTGGCGGCAGGAGGGAGCGCGAGGTCGACACAAGCCGCACTGCCCACGACCGCGGCGGCCAACGCGTGAAGGGTCACGGGGCTCACCAGCTCTCTCGGGAGGCCGCAGGCCACACCACGGCCTGCGGGGGCTGTTCCATCGCACCCCCGTTCCGCCTTGATCGCACCATCGGAGGCCCTGCCCTACGCGGGCCGTAGGCGACGGTGACCGACGGTAGACACCTGACGAAGCCCTACTGGCGGCTACCCGGCGCCGGGAACGACAGCCTCTACCCCTGCGACCGCACCTCGCCGAGCTGTTGCTCGACGCCGGGCACGGTGACGCGGCGATCGTCGAGGCGCCGGCGGTTTCGACCGGACGGTCGCCGAACAGGAGGTCGGGGACCTGATGCCGCCCCGGTTCGTCGCCGGACCCGACGCGAGGGAGGCTCCGCGGGCCGCCGACGGCGGTGGTGCCGCGCCGGCCCGAGGCGTTGGAAGCGGCGGTGACCTCGGTGCGGCTGGGCCCCGACTCGGTCGGTGCGCACTACGCGCTGTGGGAGGCCGGGGCGATGAACGGCCGCTCGGACGTGACGCGGCAGGCGGTGCGCGAAACCCTGCGCATCGATCCGCAGCACGCCTGGGCGCTCGGACCGCGAGCCGAACACGCCGGGGTGGATGCCGCCGGGCCACCGCTGACCGGTGCCGGCGCCGAGCTGCCGGCCTCGGCCGACGCGCACGCCACCGCGCTCGCCGCCGACCCTCAGGCCCACAGGCTGCGCAAAGGCCTGGACGGGGCACTGTTCCGAATACTGCGCGGCACGCGATGGCTCGCACTGCTTTGTCTGGTGATCGCGGTCCTCGCCGCACGGATCTTCCCGACCGACGACGATCCCGTGGAACTGCCGGGGCCGTTCGGCACCCGGCTCTACGCACTCGCGGTGATGGCCGCGGTCCGGGGCTTCGGTGCCTGGCGCCGCTATCGACGGATGCGTACCGGCCTCCGACCGAGCCTGCGGTCGCTGGTCCGGAGGCTCGGCCGGGCGGAACTGATCGTCGGGCAGGCGGTGTGGTGCACGCCGATCGCCGTGGTCATCGTGACCGCGCCGTGGTCCGAACGGATCGTCCCGCAGGTGCTGTTCTGGGTGGCTCTGGTGCCGACCCTGCTCACGGTCTGGTTCGATCGGGCGTCGATCCGCGCCTGACCGATCGAAGGCGGCACCCGATCGGCCCGGCTCGCTAGCATGCGACGCATGGCCATCAGACTTGAGAACGTCGGCATCGCCGTTCGCGACCTCGACGCAGCGGTCTCTTTCTTCACCGACCTCGGCCTCACGGTCATCGGCCGTGACACGGTCAGTGGCGAGTGGACCGACACCGCCGTCGGCCTCGACGGCAATCACGCCAACATCGCGATGCTCCAGACGCCGGACGGCAACGGTCGCCTCGAACTCTTCGAGTACATCCACCCCGAAGCGATCGAGACGCGGCCGACCCTCCCCCACGAGATCGGTATGCATCGCGTCGCCTTCTCGGTCGACGACATCGACAAGGCCCTGGAGACGGCCGCACAGCACGGATGCCATCCGCTGCGCGGTGTGGCGACCTATGAGGACGTCTACAAGCTGACGTACCTCCGCGGTCCCAGCGGCATCCTTGTGATGCTCGCCCAGGAGCTGAAGAAGGACGCCCCCGAGCGCCGCACTTCTGCCGGCGACGACTGAACGATTGCGCCGGGCGGATCGGCGCCGGCCGGCCCGGTGGTCGGTCGACCTCCGCCGCGCCGGCCCCGAACAGGGGCGGCCCCACGACGCCGAGGCACCGGGGGCCGTTCCTGCTTCACCGGTGAGCCACCAGGTGGCCCACCGGAGCGGCGTCAGGTCCTGTCGCGCTTGTCGCGCAGGGAGTCCTGGATTCCGCGTGCGCGCTCCTCGGCATCGCTGAGGGCTTCCTTCGTCTTGCCCTTGGCCTGGTCCATCTTGCCCTCGGTCTTCATCCGGTCATTGCCGGTGACCTTGCCGACGGCCTCCTTGGCCTTGCCCTTGGCCTGATCCATCTTGCCCTTGTCTGCCATGGTGAACTCCTTGGTGTAGGAAATCCCGACGGCCCCAAACTAGGCTGAAACAGACAAACGTGCGCGGCGAGCCGGCGGTTGCCCCATGTCGTCGAGCCTCGAACTCTGGGCCGTACGCGTGAACGTCGGTGGGCCACCGTCACAGCGGTGCCCGGGCTACGGATCGGGCCGTTCGGCGCGGTCCGCAACAACCTCGGTTCCCTCAGGCGTCTGCCCCGTCGACCGTCTCCCATGCACCGGAGTCGGTTCACCTCGCTACCGCTAGAACTGCCTCTCCTCGGGGTCCTCGATGAGATGCATGGCGGCTTCCTCGGCCGAGGCCGCCCCCGCGTCGATGCCCACGTCACGCGCGAGGACGGAGTTCTGGTGAGGTGAGGCGGTGGCCGCGGCCAACCGGCCGGCGCGCGGGCCGCCCGCCTGCGCGTCCATGGGCTCGCCCTCGCCGTCCACGAGGTCCCCGATGCCGTCACCCGCCGTGGGTTCCCGATCGGGCTCTTCCCTGGCGAGCCGCTCGTCGAGGCTCTCCCCCCGCCGTTGCGCTTCGGCCGTGGTGTCGTCCCGTTGCCTCGTATAGGGCCGCTCGGGCGGCGAGTATCCCTGGTCGAGCAGGGCGTCCATGCCGAGCTCATCGAGGCTGTCGTCCATGTCGGGCTGCAGTTCGGAGGGCTCGTCCTCCGGCTGAGGCTGGTAGACGTCGTCGCCGCGGGCACCGGTCTCGCTCATGATCCGTCCTCCTTCTCGTCCCTCTCGTCGCGGTAGCCGTGGGGAAGCACCGCCTGCTTTCCTCCCCTCTCCTACCCCTCCCCAAAGTACGACGATCACCCGGATCTGCGGGACTGCGCCCCCGAGCACCGAGCACCCCCGTCGCCCCGCCGCGGCTCGGTCCGCCGGCTCAGTCGGATTCGCTCGCGAGCCGCAGGGCGAGGTCCTGCAGGATCTCCTGTGCCGACGTCTCCGACCCTGTTTCGTCGAACGCGTCCGCTAC
This sequence comes from Streptomyces sp. NPDC048331, assembly GCF_043201215.1. NCBI lineage: Bacteria > Bacillati > Actinomycetota > Actinomycetes > Kitasatosporales > Streptomycetaceae > Streptomyces > Streptomyces sp. NPDC048331. Next base: position 30,196 of record NZ_JBICYT010000023.1, read on the forward strand.
CGCCTCGAAGGCCGACACGAAGCCGCTGATCAGGGCGCTGAGCGGGCCGGACAGCTGATCCAGCACGGCGGACCCGACCTCCGCCGCGCCGGCTTCCGCGGGCACGAGGAACTCCGCCGGCGTCACCTCGCCGAGCAGCGAGGAGACGTAGTCCGCGCCGATCCCGCTCCGCACACCCGTGAGTGCCGCGATGGCCTTCAGCTTGATCTCGTTGTCGGTCATCCGGCGAGCGTACGGCGGAGCTCACCGCGGGAGACCCCGGCGGACCGCGCACCCGAGGACCGACCCGAGCCGAGCCGGGCCACGCCGGGCCGGTCACGGGGGCGCTGCGCGCGTGTCTCGACCGTCCACGGCCGGGTAGGCGTGCGGGAGGGGGGCGAAGGCGAACGGGCACGGAGGAGGTACGCAGATGAGCGCCACGGACGGGAACGGCGACAGGCCGCAGGCACGGCGCCCTCGGATGCAGCACGAAGGCGGCACCGCGGACGAACACGGGCGACGGCCCGGAGTCCCGAGCCGTACGGGCACCGGGGCGCAGCCGGCGGCGGACGCCGAGCGGGTGGCCAGGGCCGAGCGGCGCGACGAGGAGGCCGAGCGGCCCCGGTAGTCGACGGCGTTCCGCGGTCCGACCGGGCGGGTGTCTTTGCACCCGGTCGACCGTTCGGGCGCATGCAACCGCACGGGCAGGGCACGTGGCCGGTACACAAACAGTTGCGGCTTGCGTAGCGAAGGAGTGTCCGTGCTGCCCATCAAGGTGACCGACAACGGGGTGCTGATCGTCCGACTGCAAGCCGACCTCGACATAGGTCGGAGGGCCGCGACGACGTCGACGATCGACGGCCTCCTGACCGCCCACCGGTCCACGCCCGTCGTGCTCGAACTGTCCGACGCCGTGCTGAGTCCCGCGGCCGTCAGCATCGTCGTCAGGGCGGACCGCATGTGCCGCGAGGCGGGGACGGCGGCCGCGGTGGTCACTTCCAGCGCGGAAGCACGTCGGGCCCTCGGAACGGATGCCGGAAGCCAGGCGCCCGACGTCCACGCCACCGTCCCGCTGGCCGTCGCCGCCCTCACCGCCGCGGTGGGCTCGGTCGCGTAGCAGGCGGCTCCGGGGTCCGCGGCGGCGACCGCGTACGCACGCGGGCCGGTGGGGCCCTCACGCGTCCCCGTCGTCGGACGGAGCGGGGGACGGGGCCGGCGAGGACGGTGAGCCGGCTCGCTCGCGTCGGCGGTGGCTCGTGTCGCACCAAGGTACGTACGGCTGCGGCGGCAGGTGCACACGGCCACCCTGAAACGGTCCGAGCGGGCGACCGTGCCGTCGGCCAGGACGATCTCGACCGGGCCCTCGACCAGCACCGGACCCTGTGGGTCCACGCACACGCGGCGGGCCCGCTCCTCGGCCTCGGCCGCCAGGCCCTGCCGCTCCAGCCGGCTCCGCCTCGAACGCACTACGGGCCCCCACGGCACGGACGCCCTCGCCGTCACCTCCGCCGCCAGGCCCTCCGCGGCCGGCCGGCGGACGCTCTCCCCGGCCCCGCACATGCCGGAGTGCACCATGAGCAGGACTCCCCCGGGCCGCAGCAGGAGGGGGCTCCCCCGCAGATCCGGTCGATGACGGTGCGCCCGTCGAGGCCGGCGTCCCACGCCCGCCGTGGCCCTCACGACGGCGGTCGAGCGCTCGGGGCGGGGACGTACGGCGGATTCGATACGACCAGGTCGTAGCGGTGATCGGCGGTACGCCCCGCGAAGTCGCCGTGCACGACGCCCAGTGGGATCCGACGGCGCAGCGCGTTCAGGCGGGCGGTGACCACGGCGAGCCAGGAGACGTCGACCGCCGTGACACGCGCGCCGGTGTCCGCGGCCTGCGGGGCCAGGCCACCCGTGCCCGTGCCGATCTCCAGCCCGTCGGAGCCTGGGCCGATGTCCTCCTGGGCGAGTGCTCGCGCCAGTAGTTCCGTATCCGCCTGCGGCCGGTCCCGTGGCCCGTACCCATCCACGATCACGGCGCCGGGCGCATCGCCCCGCCGCCGGTCGTACGCGGGGGTGCCAGGCTGCGGGCAGGCAGCGGGCAACAGCTCGCTCCCGCGCCCGGCCCGGGGCCAACAGCGGGTGCGCGTCGGCGCGGTGAGCGCTTCCTGCCGCGGCTGAACATCAGAGCTGCCTGCGGCACGGGGGAATACCTCCCGCCACTCTCAACCTATAGCGCACCAGGGGGCTTGCCACAAGACCCGGGGCACGGCGGAGAATCCTCGACCGAGGCCACAACCTGCGGAAATGGGGCTACGACGTGCGTGTGTTGCTGTCGACGCGTGAGGTACGCGGCGATGTGGAACCAAGGATGGATACGTGCTCGACAAGAGGCTCGGCGGAGCGGGAGGGGCCGGTGTGGCGATCGGCCGGTACAGGACGACGGAACGCGGGCGCCTCGGAGGTATCGCAGTGATCGAGCAGTACGTACGGGACCTGAGCCAGGTCGACCAGGCGCAGGTCGCGGTCGTCGGCGGCAAGGGCGCGCACCTCGGCGGACTGTCGCGGATCGAAGGCGTGCGCGTACCGGACGGCTTCTGCGTGACCACGGACGCGTTCCGTCGGATCCTGGCGCAGGCACCGTCGATCGACGATCAGCTCGACGCGTTGTCGCGTGTGGACCCCGACGACCTCCACGCGGTCCGAACGCTCAGCGCGCGGATCCGCCGGACCATCGAGGAGGTCGCCATCCCGGACGATCTCGCCGCGGCGATCACCGACGCGCTCGCCCGGTTCGGTGAGCGGGCCGCCTACGCCGTCCGGTCCAGCGCGACGGCGGAGGACCTGCCGACGGCATCCTTCGCCGGCCAGCAGGACACGTACCTGAACGTCGTGGGAGCGGAGGCGATCCTCCGGCACATCAGCCGGTGTTGGGCCTCGCTGTTCACCGACCGGGCCGTGACCTACCGTCGACGTGGCGGCATCGACCACCGTACGGTCCTCATGGCCGTGGTCGTGCAGCGGATGGTCCTCCCGCACGCGTCCGGCATCCTGTTCACGGCCGACCCCGTCACGGGCGACCGGAAGGTCGCCACCGTGGACGCGGGCTTCGGCCTCGGCGAGGCCCTGGTCTCCGGCCTGGTGAACCCTGACGTCTTCAGGGTGCGCGACGGCGAGGTCGTCGCCAAGGCGATCGCCGCCAAGGAGCGTGCCGTCGAAGCCCTACCGGGCGGCGGTACGCGGGAAGTGACGGTCGACGCCCATCGACAGGAGCAGCCGGCGCTGACGGACGCTCAGGCCGTGAGACTCGAACAGCTCGGGCGGCGGATCGAAGCGCACTTCGGCCGCCCGCAGGACATCGAATGGTGCCTGGTCGACGACGGCTTCCGAATCGTTCAGAGCCGGCCGATCACGACACTGTTCCCCGTCCCGGAGGCCGACGACGAGGAGAACCACGTCTACGTCTCCGTCGGCCACGGGCAGATGATGACCGACCCCATGAAGCCCCTGGGATACTCCATGTGGCAGCTGACGGCCATGGTGCCGATGCACGAGGCGGGCGGAAGGCTGTTCGTCGACGTCACGCGGCGCCTGGCCTCGCCGGCGAGCCGCGCCGGTCTCCTCGACGCCCTGGGGAAGGGCGATCCGTTGGTCAGGGATGCGCTGGAGACCGTGCTCGAGCGGGACGGCTTCGTGCCTTCGCTCCCGGACGCGGATCCGGGCGGGCCGCGGGCCGGCGGCGCGCCCACCCCGCTGCCCAACGATCCGGCCGTCGTCACCGAACTGATCGAGCGCAGCCGGTTGTCCACCGCCGCACTGGAGCGCGACATCCGGACGAAGACCGGACCGGAGCTGTTCGACTTCCTGTGGGAGGCCTTCGAGGAGCACAAGCGCGTGCTCAGTGATCCGTTGAGCATTCGGGCGATCATGGCGGGGATGGAGGCCACGTGGTGGCTCAACGACAAGTTGCAGGAGTGGCTGGGCGAGAAGAACGCCGCTGACACGCTGACGCTCTCCGCTCCCGACAACGTCACGTCGGAGATGGGGCTGGCGCTGCTCGACGTCGCGGACGTCATCCGCCCGCTGCCGGAGGTGGTGGCGTTCCTGCGCGAAGTCGAGGACGACGACTTCCTGGACGGGTTGGCGAAGCTCGCCGGCGGTGCCGAGGCGCGCGACGCCGTCGAGGCCTACCTCGACCGGTACGGCATGCGCTGCGTCGGGGAGATCGACATCACGAGGCCGCGATGGCGCGAACGCCCCGCCACGCTGATTCCCGTACTCCTGGACAACGTCAGGAACTTCGGGCCGGGAGCCGCCGAGCAGCGCTTCGAGCAGGGGCGGTCGAAGGCGCAGCGGAAGGAACAGGACGTGCTGGCGCGCTTGCGGGCCCTGCCGGACGGGGACCGGAAGGCGGACGAGACCCAGCGGATGGTCGAGCGGGTCAGAACCTTCATCGGGTACCGGGAGTACCCGAAGTACAACATCATCAGTCGCTACTTCGTCTACAAGCAGGCCTTGTTGCGGGAGGCCGAACGGCTCGTACGAGCGGGTGTGCTGGCCGAGCGGGACGACGCCTTCTACCTGACGTTCCAGGAACTGCACGACGTCGTGCGCGCGAACCGGGTGGACGACCGACTGATCCGGCGACGCGCGGAGGCGTTCCGCTCGTACCACGAGCTCACACCGCCCCGGGTGATCACCTCGGACGGTGAGGCCCTCAACGGGGCGTACCGGCGGGAGGACGCGCCGGTCGGGGCCCTGATCGGCCTGCCGGTCTCCGCCGGGACCGTGGAGGGGAGGGCGCGCGTCGTGCTCGACATCGCGGAGGCCGATCTCGAAGCGGGAGACATCCTGGTCACGACCTTCACGGACCCCAGCTGGTCACCGGTGTTCGTCGGAATCGCCGGCCTGGTGACGGAGGTGGGCGGCCTGATGACCCATGGCGCGGTGATCGCCCGGGAGTACGGCCTGCCGGCTGTCGTGGGCGTGGAGCGGGCCGCCTCGCTCATCCGCGACGGGCAGCGGATCCGCGTGCACGGAACCGACGGGTACGTCGAGATCCTGCGTTGAGCCGGTAGGTCGCGTCGCCACCGGGTGCCCGCGCGCGGTGTGAGCGCGATCGGCGGGCGTCGGTCGGGCTGTTGGGAAAGGGCGGCGCGCCCGCCCCTCCGCCCGACCGACCGCGCCGTCGGTGCCCTGTGTCATGATCGAACGCGCGCTCAGGGGGTGGGCCGCTGTCGAAGGACGACCAGGGGGACGGGGATGGGACGGGGTACGGAGTCGGACGGTTCGTCCAGGTCCGACGAGGAGTGGGAGCGATTTCTGCGCGAGTCGGTGGCGGGTGCCGCCGACGCTCCCAAGGAGCCCTCGGCACGGGCCCGCGACGTGGCCCGTCGGGTGCGTACGGATCCGCGCGGCGGCTCGGAGGGCTGGCGCGGCTACACGCCCGCGCGGCCGAAGCGGCGCACCGGCCGGTACCTGATCGGGCTGCTGGCCTCGTTGGCGCTGCTGGTGGTGGCGTTCGTGCCGGGGCGGGTGGTGGACCTGTTCGCCGGCGAGGACCACCACGCCCCCGCGGAAGCGGGTCGGCGCCCCACCGTGGACGAGCCGTTCCGCGGCTCTCCGGCGGCGGACTGGGCGAGCGGGGCGGAGGGGATCAGCATGCCGCCGGCCGGGGCGGTCGGCTGGATGAACGCGGCCCAGGTCGAGCAGGCCCTCGCCCGCAGCCGGGACTTCGTCGTCACGTCCGGCCTGGACCGCGGGGTGCTGCGGGGCGAGCGCCCCGAGCAGGCCATCGCACTGATCAACCCGCACCAGAAGGACGTCCAGGACCTCCTGAAGACCGCTTTCCAGACCCCGACCGAGAAGAACGACCCTCTTCTCCTCTTCAGCCGCTTCCAGCCCTCCAGCACCCGGTTGGTCGGCGACGTCGTGAAGACCAAGGGCGGGCTCACCTACCGGGAGGGCGAGCGCGGCGCGCTCCAGGTGACCGCCGACGTCACCTTCGTCTACCCGGTCACCCGCGCGGACGCGGACGGTGACGACGAGGTCGTCCGCACGATCGTCCGGCGCGAGCTGGTCCTGAGTTGGGACGACCCCGACAAGGTGACCACGGAGCCGGGCACGTTCTCGATCGTCTCGTACAAGTACGACATGACCAACGGCGGTTGTGGCGCCCCCACGGGCTATCTCGCGCCGCCGTTCGGCAAGGAGCGAGGGGCGGACGAGTCGGGCGAGCAGGTCGACCCGTACGACCGCAGCGCACCGGTCGCGCGGGGCGGCTCCGCCGAGGACGAGTGCGGGAGGGCTATCCGGTCCTGACGGTCAACGGCTCGGCGGCGCGGACCCTTTGCCGCCTGAAGGCCGGGACGGCCAGCAGTCCGAAGCCGAGGACCGCCGCCAGGACATGGCCGATGGTGGTGAAGTCCGGCAGCGGCGCGGACCAGTCGGCGCCGCCGAGCGGCCAGGCGAGGACGAAGACGGCCCAGGGGAGGCGACCACGGCGCGGTAGGGCGAGCGTGCCGATCGCCAGCACGGTCTGGGCTCCGTAACTGACCCCGTAGTCCAAGGACTGTCGTACGGCCGTCGGATACCCACCGTGCCGCAGCGCGACGACGATGACGACAGCGGTGAGCAGGGTGGCCACGACATGGCCGCCCAGGAACACGGCTATGGCGCGCCACTTGCCCCATCGGTGCTCCACCCAGGCCAGGGAGCAACAGACCCCGAGGCCCAGGGTGATGAAGGTACCCACGAAGTCGGTCGACGTGACGTCCGTGAGCGTGCCGTCGAAGAACAGCACGCTGCCGAGCAGCGCGCGCAGCGGATGGTCCCGCAAGTTGTCCAGGTTGGTGCTGAGGTAGCCGAGCAGGGCGTCCGCGCGATCGGCGGACAGCCCCTGGCCCAGCCAGACATGACCGGCCAGGAGCAGGCAGACGTAGGCGAGGGTCAACGGCGCGCGGCGCGGGTACGCCCGCACGGCGCGGAGGGTTCCGGCCGACGGACCCGACGGTGGCTGAGCGTTCATACCGTGGCATTCTCCAGGTCGGGTCGAGGGTGGAGATCGGCGGGTACGGACACCGTCCCGACCGCGCCTCAGTCCTCCAGCCGGGAGAGCCAGGTGGTGAGCAGCCCTTCGAGTGCCGCGGCCTCCTCGGGTGTCACGAGGTCCAGCAGGCGGCGTTCGTTGCGCATGTGGTCGCTGAACGCCCGGTCGACGAGGTCCCGCCCGGCCGAGGTGAGGGCGACGATCCGGGCGCGCTGGTCGTCACCGGAGCGCCGGCGGGTGACGAGCCCGGACCGTTCCAGGCGGTCGATCCGCTTCGTCATCGCACCGGTGGTGACCATGGTGTGCGCGGCGAGTTCGCCCGGTGCCCGCTCGAAGGGCTCACCGGCGCGGCGCAGTGCGCACAGGACGTCGAATTCGCCTTCGCCGAGGCCGTAGCGGTCGTAGACGAGGCGCAGTTCGGCGCCGAGCCGGTCGGCGAGGCGGTGCAGTCGACCGATCACGCCCTGGGGGGCGACATCGAGGTCGGGCCGTTCGCGGCGCCAGTCGGCCTGGATCCGGGCCACCCGGTCCAGCGGTGGCCCGTGCTCCTCCGGAGATACATTCGCTTCCATGGAAGCTATAATACCTTCCATGGAAGCAAACACCCGCTGGGTGGCACTGACCGCCGTGGCGCCGATCGCCTGGGGGGCCAACTACTTCGTCACCCACGAGTTCCTACCGGCGGACCACCCGCTGTACGGGGCCGCCCTACGAGCACTGCCGGCCGGCCTGGTCCTGCTGGCGTTGTGCCGCCGGCGGCCGCGCGGCCTGTGGTGGGGGCGGTCGGCCGTCCTCGGGCTGCTCAACGTGAGCGTGTTCTTCGTCCTCGTCTTCGTCGCCTCCCAACTGCTGCCGACGAGCGTGGCCTCGACCGTCATGGCCGTCTCCCCCTTGGTCATGATGCTTGCCGCCTGGCCCCTGGTCGCCGAGCGCCCCAGCCTCGCCCACCTGGCGGGCGCCGTGATCGGACTGGGCGGGGTCTGCCTCATGCTGCTCGGGGGCGCGGGCGGGATCAGCGTGCCGGGCGTTCTGGCCTCGGCCGCGGCGGTACTGGTGTCGTCCTTCGGCCACATCCTGGCCAAGCGGTGGAACACCCGTACCGCCGATGTCGGTGTGCTCGCCTCGACCGCGTGGCAGCTCACCGCCGGGGGCCTGCTCCTGCTGCCGGTCGCGATGGCCGTCGAGGGCGCGCCGCCGCCGATGTCCCCGTCGGCCCTCCTCGCGTTCTGCTACGTCGGGCTGGTCGCCACCGCGCTGGCCTTCGCCGCCTGGTTCGCCGGGCTTCGCCGCCTGCCCGCCGGAACGGTCGGCCTGATCGGGCTGCTGAACCCGGTCACGGGCGTACTGCTCGGGACGGCGGTCGCCGGGGAGGTGCTGACGGGCCGCCAGCTGTGCGGCCTGGCGCTGGCGCTGAGCGGAGTCGCCCTGGGGCGCCCCTCGGGCCGGGTCCGCCCCCGGGCGACGGCCGCACCGACCCGGACGCGGCCGGACGGCCTGGACCGTGGGGCACGGGCGGGTGCTCGCGCCTTGACCCGACCGTTCTATGGTGGGGACCCCGAACGGAGAGGGTGACCATGACGAACCGTCACGCGGTGGTGGTCGGAGCCGGGATCGGCGGCCTCACGGTCGCGGTCGCGCTGCACCGCCGGGGGTGGGACGTCACCGTCTGCGAACGCGCCCCCGAACCGCCCGTCACCGGCGCCGGGATCGGGCTCGCCCCCAACGCCCTGCGCGCGCTCGGCGCCGTCGGCGTCGACGTCTCCCGCACGATCGGCGGCGCCGTACCCGCGGCCATGGGGGTACGCCGCCCCGACGGCCGGTGGCTCACCCGGGCGGCCACCGCGCAGATGACGGCCCGCTACGGGACGGCGCCCCTGGCCGTTCCGCGCCCGGCCCTCACCGGCACCCTCTCCGCCGCTCTGCCCCCATCGGCCCTCCGTTACGGCACCGAGGTGACCGGCGTCGACGACGCCGAGGGCCGCCGCCCCATCGTTCGCACGGCGGCTGGTCCGGCTCTGCCCGCCGATCTCGTCGTCGCCGCCGACGGCATCCACAGTCCGTTGCGCCGCGCGCACTTTCCCGCGCACCCCGGACTGCACTACATCGGTGAGACGGCCTGGCGGACCATCGTGGAGGCGCCGGACCTGCGCATAGGGGCCATGAGCGAGACATGGGGCCGGGGGAAGCGGTTCGGGGTGACCCCGCTCGTGGACGGCCGCTCCTACCTCTACGCCACCGCGGTCGTCCCGCCGGACACCCGCTTCGCCGACCCCCGCGCCGAGCTGCGGCAGCGCTTCGGCAGGTGGCACGCGCCCATTCCGGCCCTGCTGGAGCGCGTCGGGCGTCTCGACCCCGCCGATGTCCTGCGCAACGATCTCTACGACCTGGCCGGCCCGCTCCCCCGCCTGCACCACGGCCGGATCGCCTGGCTGGGCGACGCGGCCCACGCCATGGCGCCCAACCTGGGCCAGGGCGGTTGCCAGGCCATCGAGGACGCGGTGGTCCTCGCCCACCTGCTGCCCGCCGGCGAGCGCGGGGACGGGGCGGACGGGCGGGACGCCGCGGACGCGGCCGTTCCGGCCGCCCTCGCCGCGTACACCGCCGCTCGCCACGCCCGCACCGACGCCGTGCGCCTGCGGGCCCGCCGCGTCGGACGTCTGGGCGTCCTGCGCAACCCGATCGTGGTGGCCGTCCGTGATCTCGCGGTCGGTGCCACCCCGGCCCGCCTGGCCCTGCGCGGCATGGACGACCTCTTCAACGGATTCAGCCTCCCCACCTAGCAGGGCGGGGAGGCTGCCCGAGACCGGGTCCTCGACTACGGGGTGGTGCGGGCCGGGAAGGAGAAGCTGTAGCCCTGCTCGGCGAGCCAGGGCAGGTACTCCTTCAGCGCGGCGACGGTTTCGCTGCGGTCGCCGCCCCCGTCATGGAAGAGAACCGTCGGCTGCTGCGGAAGTTTGCCCTGCACGGTGGAGAGGATGGCCTTCAGGCCGGGCCGGCTCCAGTCCTTGGGATCGACGCTCCAGCCCAGGGGCCGCATGCCGCTCGCGGCGGCGATCGCCCGGCTGTCGGGGGTGAAGGCGCCGCCCGGCGCGCGGTAGTACGTGACGGGGACCCCGGGAACGGCCTTCTCGATCATGGCCTTGCCGTCGAGGATCTGCTGTCGCTGGTAGGCGACGGGCTTGTGGTCCATCGTGACGTCGTGATCGACGGAGTGGTCGCACAGCTGGTGCCCGTCGGCGGCGACCGCGCGCACCAGCTCCGGGTACTTCTGCGCCTTGGTGCCGATCATGCAGAAGGTGGCCTTGACGTGGTTCTTCCGCAGCGTCTCCAGCACCTGGGGCGTCCAGCGGGGGTCCGGGCCGTCGTCGATCGTGATCGCGACATCCCGGCCCGCGCCCTGCGCCAGCCGGGATATCCCCAGCGGGACCCCGGTGCTGCCGTGGAGGGCGCCCGGGGCGGCTTCCTTCGCGGCCCCCTGAGCGGTTTCCTTGGCGGCGCTCCGAGCGGCTCCCTCGGCGGCGCTCCGAGCGGCTTCCTTCGTGGCTCCCTCGGCGGCTCCCTGAGCGGCGCCTGCCGTTCCGGCCGGTGCGGAGTGGCCACCGGGGGGAGCGTCCGGGGCGCGGTCCACCGAGCCGTCCGTGGCGGCGTACGCGGGTGTGCCGGCTGCCGCCAGGAGGCCGAGAAGGGCGGCCGCGGCCCCGTACCCCGCCCGTCGACGACGTGCGGAACTGGTGGTGATGCGCATGGACGTGCTCTTCCTTTGCCCTCAGCCCCCGGACACGTTGGTCGGTCCAGGCTAGGTCATCCGTTCGGAGCCCCTCCTCGGCCGAATGGCCCCTTTTGTGTGGTTCAGTGCACACGGGCTTCCGCTCGGAGGCGGGACAGCCCCGGAACGCCAACGGCTGTGGCCGCCTCCCCGGTGCCGCGCCGCCTGTGAGCAGTGTCACGACCCGCGCGGCGGGGCCGGACGCGGTGGCGGTGACGCCGGCGGGCCCGGCCTACCCGGCCGTCGCGGCTCCCCAGTGCTTTCCGACGAGCGCGTACGAGGCGAGGCGGTCGCCGAGGTCGTAGACGGGCGTGGCCAGCATCAGCTCGTCGGCCCCGGTCTCGCGGGCCAGGTGTGCGAGCCGCTTCACGACGGTCTCCGGCGTGCCGACGGCCTGCTGGGCCCGGAAACCGGTCAGGGCGTGCCGTTCCTGTTCCGTGAAGGGATGGGTGGCCGCCTGCTCGGGCGTGGGGAAGGGCAGCCGGCTCTCCCCCTTGAGCAGGCCGGCCTTCACGACGTTCATCGGCCCCGCCCGTCGTACGGCTTCCTCCTCCGTCTCCGCGCACACCGCCTCCACGCACAGCAGTACACGGGGCCGCTCGCACCAGCGGGAGGGGGAGAAGGCCGACCGGTAGCGCTCCAGGACCGCAGGGGTGTTGTCCGGCCGAATGTGGTGGGCGACCGCGACCGGCAGGCCGAGTTCCGCGGCGAGCGCGGCCCCCGCGGGGCTGGAGGCCAGCAGCCACGGCTCCGGCAGCGGGCCCAGGGCCACCTCGTCGACCAGGAGCGACAGGATCGCGGCCACGTCGTCGCGGTACTCGGCATCCGTCGCCGGGCCGGCGCCGCGACGCAGCGCCCGCGCGGTCGCCTCGTCGAACGTGCCGGGACCGCGACCGATGCCCAGGTCGATCCGGTCCTCGTGCAGGGCGGCCAGCGTGCCGAACTGCTCCGCCAGTGCGAGGGGGGCGTGGTTGGGGGCCAGCACGCCACCCGAACCGAGCCGGATGGCGGAGGTCGAGGCGGCCGCGTGCGCCGTCAGGACGACCGGGGGGAACGCGCCGATGGCGGGCGAGTGGTGATGCTCCGCGTACCAGAGGCGGTGGTAACCGAGGTTCTCCAGTTCTCGGGCGAAGGCCGTGGTGTCCCGCAGGGTGTCCACGGCGCGGGTGCCCGTTTGCACCATCGCGACTTCCAGCGCTGAAAGAGGTATGTCGAGCATGGCGTCAGCATAGGGATCGCGGGTGGCGGCGCCGGCGAGCGTGATCGTTTTCGCGCCACACCCGCCGCGCCGCCGCACCGTCACGCCGTCACGCCGTCAGCTCGGCACGTTTCAGTGCTTCTTGAGCAGGGCGCAGACGAAATTCTCCTGCACGGTGCGCAGTCGAGCCAGCAGTGCGGGCTTGTTGCTCTTACTGGTCTGAGTGTTGATCGAGAAGGTCAGCGACCGGGTGCCGTCGGGGGTGGTGGCGGCGAGCTGGGTGTACCCGGGGAAGTTCCCGGTGTGGCCGTAGAGCACCCCGCAGCGGGTGGTGTACTGGAAGATCGCCAACCCGGCGGCGTTGGTACCGGGTCCGGCCGGCTCCGAGGAGTCGCCGGGACGGAAGGTCAGCTGCTCCTTGCGGGTCTGCGCCGACAGCATCGAGGGACCGCCGTAGGCACGGATGAAGGTGCCCAGTTCCTTCGGGGTGGAGACGATGCCACCGGAGGCCCAGACACCGGACGCGCCCAGGGCCTCGCTGATGTCCTCCGGTTCGGCCGGCGGCTGGACGTCGTAGCCGTGCAGGTACGGACGCGGGAGTCGGTACCCCAGGGGCAGGCTCGTGCGGCGCAGCCCCAGCGGGCGGTACACGAGTTCCTTGAGGAGGTCCTCGTAGCGGCGGCCGGTGACGGCCTCGGCCATGAGCGCGACGGCGATGTTGTCCGAGTTGGAGTACTCGTAAAGGGAGCCGGGGACGAAGAGCAGCGGCTTGTCCTCCACGAAGTCGAGGAGGGTGCGCGGGTCGAACACGTGGCGCGGGTCGGCGGTGAGGATCTCGAGGAACCGGGGGGCGGTCGAGAAGTCCGGCAGGCCGCTCGTGTGCTGGAGGAGCTGGCGCAGCGTCACCGCGTGCCAGGCCTCGGGCTGGTCGGGCAGCCGCTCGCCGATGGTGTCGTCGAGGGAGAGCAGGCCCTGGTCGACGAGCTGGAGCGCGACCGCCCCGCTGAACGCCTTGGCGATGCTGGCGATGCGCATGTGGTCGTCGGGGTGCGGTGGGCGACCGGTCGCGATGTCGCCGACTCCGGCCGTGTACACCTCCGTACGGTCGCCCCGGGTGAGCAGGGCGATCACCCCGGGTGGGCCGTCCTCCTGGGCGACCAGCCCGTCGAGTTGCCGCTGAAGGCCCTTGTCGTGGCGCCCGGGCCCGTCCGGGTCAGGGGCGCCGGCCGCCTGCGCGGGCTGCAGCAGCCCGCCGAGCGCGGCGGCGGTCAGGACGGTGGCGGACAGTCCGCTGCGGAGGCGGCTCCGGCGGCCACGGGCGCGGGTCGGCATGTGCGGGGCTCCTGGTGTGCGCGGGATGGGCCGGGGCGGGCGGCGCCCGGCCCAGCACAGCAGTAGCAGCCCGCGCGACGCTCCGGGTCGCGGCGCGCGCCGCGACCCCCCGGTCGGCGGCGAAAGTCGCCCGCCCCGACCCTCCCGACCGTCCCGAGGTCGGGCAGCCTTCCGACCTCAGGACGGCCCGAAGTCGCTGATGAGGCGTGTCCTCCTCCGAATTGGCCGGAGCCGGTGCGTACATTCCGGGGACGGCGCACCGCCCCGGCCCGGGGTGGGGCCGTCCCGACCCGAAGGAACCCGTGAACCGCAAGCTGATACCCGCCGCCGTCGTCGCCACCTGCGCGGCCGCCGTCCTCGCCTTATTCGCCGGGCCCGTGAACGCCGACGACGCCCCGGCCCCCTGCCCAGCGCCCCGCCCACCAGGGCGCCCTCCGTCTCGCCGACCGCCCACGCGTCGGTCCTGCCGTCGGTCCTGCCGTCGGGAACGCCCGTGCCCGGCACGCCCACGCCCGGCGTCCCCACCACGGGCCCCACCGGAGCACCCGGAACACCCGGAACACCCGGAACCGGAGATGCCACCCCGACTCCCCGACCCAGCGGCGGCGGGCCCTCCCCCACCCCCGCGCCCGGTTGTGCGCGCCCCGTGCCGCAGCTCGCCACCCCCGAGAGCGTCCCCGGGTACGGCACCGTCACCCTCGACATGTGCGCCACCGACCCCCGCACCGGCCGCGGCAAGCTCGTCTTCACCGCCGGGCACGACACCGGCGGTCCCACGACCTACCGCGTCAGCCTGCGGTGGACGTACGAGGGCAAGCCCGAGGCCGGATGCGAGTGGTGCTGGTCCTCGGCCCGGTACGCGTTCACCGAGGACGTCTACGTCAACGACGCCGTCCAGGCCCGACCTCTCACCGTCCCGTTCGTGCTGCAGCACCGCGGTGAACTGATCGGCGAGCAGCGCCCCGGTACCGGTGTGACCGTGGTCGACATCCAGCCCCTGGAACCCACCTGGCAGGACAATCCGGCCTTCGTCGCCCCGGTACCCGGCGCCACCCCGCCGCCCGAGTCCCCCTGAACGCGGGACGGCGCGGCCTCCCGTCCCCGCCCTGGGGGCCGTGCCGCAGGGGCAGTTCACGGCCGTGGGGCCGACACGTCCGGTCGGCATGCACGACCATGATCGTATGAACGCTCGTTTCCTTGGCATAGGCGAACTGGTCGACACCCCGCCCGTGGCGGTCGTGGTCGACGTCATGCGCGCTTTCACGGTGGCTGCCTGGGCCTTCGCCCAGGGGGCGGAAAAGATCGTGCTCGCGGAGTCGTTGGACGAGGCCCTGGCGCTCAAGGCCCGCCATCCGGAGTGGGTGGCGCTCAAGGACGGTCCGCCCGCGCCCGGGTTCGACACCGTCAACTCGCCGGGCATGCTGCGGTCCATGGACCTCGGTGGACGGACCGTCGTGCAGAAGACGACGGCCGGGACGGTCGGCGCCCTGGCGGTCAAGGAGGCCGCGCTGGTGCTGTGCGCCGGCTTCGTGGTGGCGGAGGCGACGGCTCGGGTCCTGCGAGCACGCGCGTGTGACGAGGTCACGTTCGTGGTCACCGGCGAGGACGGACGGGCCGAGGAGGACCTGGCGTGCGCTCAGTACATCGCTCGGCGGGCCACCGAGGCCGCGACGGACGCGGCCGAGTTCCTCCGTCGCGCCGGCGCGTCGCGCGCCGCCTCCGAGCTGGTGGAACGTGTGCGTCGAGGAGTTCATCCCGATGACGTCACGCTCTGTCTCGAGCTCGACCGATTCCCCTTCGCCATGGTGGCGACTTCGGAGGACTCGCTCATGGTCCTCCGTCCGTACCCCCTGCCCCCGCTGACCGACGAAACGTCGATCTGATCGGCGCCGGCGAGGCGCCGCGGCGGTCGGCTGCTGCTCTCCACGGGTGAGGCCGGCCGTCGCCGGAGTGCACTCCGGCGACGCTCCGTGCGTCCGAGCGGCCCGGGGCCGCCTCGCGCCCTAGCGTGGGTCGGGAAGAATCCGGGCGTACCGCCGCCGGGATCCCGCCCTACGGAGGAACGTCACCCATGACCGCCACCATCCAGGAGCTCACCGGGGACTACGTCCTCGACCCCGCCCACACCCGGATCGGCTTCGTCGCCCGCCACGCCATGGTGACCAAGGTCCGCGGCGCGTTCCACCAGTTCGAGGGCACGGCCCATCTGGACGGCGGCGATCCGGCCCGTTCCACCGCCCAGGTGGTGGTCAAGACCGAGAGCATCGACACCGGCGTCGACCAGCGGGACCAGCACCTGCGCACCAACGACTTCCTGGACGCTCCCACCTTCCCTGACATCACCTTCCGGACCACCTCGGTCGAGCCGCTCTCCGACTCGGAGTACCGCGTCACCGGCGACCTGACCGTCAAGGACACCACCCGCCCCGTCACCATCGACTTCGAGTACACCGGCAACGCCGTCGACCCCTACGGCAACCTGCGGGTCGGCCTGGAGGGGTCGGTCACCATCTCCCGCAAGGAGTTCGGCGTGACGTGGAACGCGGCCCTGGAAGGCGGCGGTGTGCTGGTCGGCGACAAGATCGTCCTGGAGTTCGACATCTCCGCGATCAAGCAGGGACAGCAGGGACAGCAGGGACAGCAGGGGTAGCGGGGACAGCAGGACCGGCGGAGCCGGCGCCGGCGGCCCGGCCGCATCACCGTCGGCGGTCCGGCCGGGCCGCGCGGGGCCCGTTGGCGACCGTCAGCCGGACCGGCGCCGTCGCCGGCGGCCGCGGCAGGCGCAGGCCCGGACCTCCGGGCGTGATCGAGCCGAGCACGCTCGCGTGCCGGGCGCCGGTGCACGAGGGAACGGTGCCCGGCAGGCCGTGCGCGGTGAGCCAGCCCAGTACGGCGAAGGCGTACGCCTCCTTCGCTCCTGCGGGCAGCCCGAGTTCGTCCGAGGACCGCAGCACGCACGCGCCGACCCTCCCCTCGGCCCCGGCGCCGCCCAGCTCCTCCCGCAGTCGGTCCATCAACACCGGGTTGCGGGTCCCGCCTCCCGACGCGATCACCTCGGTCGCCCCGAAGGGCCGGATCGCGTCGGCGACGGTCCGGGCCGTGAGCCGGGTCAGCGTGGCGACGACGTCCTCGACGGAAAGCGGCTCGCACGAGTCCAGCGCCGCGCGCAGGTAAGGCAGGTGGAAGAGTTCCTTGCCCGTCGTCTTCGGTGCGGGGCGGGCGTAGTACGGGTCGGCCAGCAGCCTGCGCAGCAGCGGTGGGTGGACCGTGCCCCGTGCGGCGAGGGCTCCGTCCGCGTCCATCGTGTGCGCCTCGCCCGAGGCGTCGCGGCCCGCCAGCGCGGTCACCGCCGCGTCGATCAGCGCGTTGGCGGGGCCGGTGTCGAAGGCCAGCGGTACGCCCCCGGTCCCTGCCACTCCGCCCGGCACGACCGTGACGTTCCCGATCCCGCCCAGGTTGAGTGCCACCGGTACCCCGGGCCGTCCCCGCAGCCACATCACGTCGACGATGCTGACCAGCGGCGCGCCCTGTCCCCCGGCCGCCACGTCGCGGGTACGGAAGCCGGAGACCACGGGCCGGCCGGTCGCCTCGGCGATCCAGGCCGCCTCGCCGATCTGGAGGGTCCCGCGCACCCGGCCGTCCTCGGCCCAGTGGAAGACGGTCTGCCCGTGCGAGGCCACCAGGTCGGTCCGCCCGCCGCACAGTTCCGCGTCCGCCCGCACCGCCGCCGCCGCGAAGGCCTGTCCGATGCGGGTGTCGAGCCGGCACACCGTGGCCAGGTCCGCCCCGGCGGGCGGCAGGGCCCCGGCGAGGTCCGCCCGCAGGTCGTCGTCGTACGCCGTACTGATCATCCCCAGGGGCGTGAGCACCAGCGTGTCGCCGTCCAGGGTGAGGTCGGCGGCCGCCGCGTCGATCGCGTCGTACGAGGTGCCGGACATCAGCCCGACCACGCGCAGGGCGCTCACCGCAGCGCCCGCTCGTGGTCGTCGCCGCGCAGGGTGAGCAGCGCGACGGCGCTCACCGCGCAGGTCGTCGCGGCGTAGTACCCGGGGACGTCGACGTTCCCGGTCCGCTCGACCACCTCCGTGATGATCAGTCCCGCGCAGCCCGAGAACACGGCGTTGGACAGCGCGTACGCCAGCCCGAGCCCGGTGCAGCGCACCCTGGCCGGGAACATCTCGGCCAGCATCGCGGGACCCGGACCCGCCATCAGGCCGACGCCGGCCCCCGCGGCGAGGAGCGCCGCCCCCTTCAGGTACGCCGGCCCGCCGGGGTCCTGCAGCAGGTGCAGCAGCGGAAGCGCGAGCGCGGCCACCAGCAGGGCCCCGGCCGCCATCACCGCGCGCCGCCCGATCCGGTCGCTCAGCTTCCCGGCGGGCAGGATCGACGCCGCGAACCCGAGGTTCGCCAGGACGGTGCCGAGCAGTGCCCGCTGGAAGCTGGTGCCGAGGGTGCTCTGCAGGTAGGAGGGCAGGACCACCAGGAAGGTGTAGCCGGCCGCCGACCAGCCCATCACCCGCCCGACGCCCAGCACGACCGCCCGCGCCGTCTCCCCCGGACGCCGCCGGGTCCGCCCGGGCCGTACGCGGGCGGCCGGTTCCTCGGCGGGCAGCCGCAACCGCAGCCGCAGCGCGAGGAGCCCCAGCGGCAAGGTCAGCAGGAACGGCACCCGCCAGCCCCAACCGTGCAGCTGTGACGGGGTCAGTACGCTCGCCAGGACCACAGCCACCGCGGCGCCCGCGAGCAGACCGAGCGCGACGGTGAACGACTGCCAGGCCCCGTACAGTCCCCGGCGGCCCGGTGGCGCGGATTCGGTCATGATCGAGACCGCCCCGCCGAACTCCCCGCCCGCCGACAGTCCTTGCAGAATCCGCAGCAGGGTCAGGAGCCACGGCGCGGCCGCGCCGATCGACGCGTACGTCGGGAGCAGGCCGATCGACGCCGTGGCACCGGTCATCAGGCAGACGACCAGGACGAGCGCGGGCCGCCGGCCCACCCGGTCGCCGAACCGTCCGAACACCGCGGCCCCGACCGGCCGGAAGAAGAACGCCAGGGCGAACGACGCGTACGCCTTGACGAGCCCCTCCACCTCGCTGCCGCCGGCCGGGGTGAAGAACCGCGCGGCGATGACGGTGGCGAAGTAGCCGTAGATCCCGAACTCGTACCACTCGACGAAGTTGCCGACGGACCCCGCCACCAGCGCCCGGCGGGCGTCGTCCGGTCGGACCGTCGCGGGAGGCCGCACCGGACCGGGGACAGGTGTGCTCATGGATCAAGCGTGCTGACCTCGGGACAGCACCACAAGCGCCGTCCGCCATCTGCCCTACACCGCGTACGGGCCGCGGCTCAGGCGCGCCGGGCGCCCACGAGGCGGAAGGCGGCGAACAGGGCGACGCCGGCCAGGACCAGGATCAGCGAGCTCTCGATGAGCTGCGTCGGCCAGTAGTGCGAGACCGGGTGGAACTCCGCGTACCAGCCGGTGACGTCCATGTCCGCCGGGCAGACCCCCATGTCGTGGGTCCGCTCGAAGCAGGCGTACTCGGGCAGGCGCTCTCCCGTGGAGGTGAGCAACCCCGTGTCCATCATCAGGGCGGAGGACGGGATCACCTGCGAGGCCTGCCCCGGGAACGGGACCGTGCCCGTCTGCACGGGGAGGATCGACCACCGCAGCGCGCCGAGGCCCAGCATCACCAGGCCGGTGAGGGCGCCGGTGAGGGCCATGGCGGCCAGGGTCCGCCGGACCAGCTGGCCGACGAGCACGCCGAGTGCCACGCCGAGCAGGCAGTAGGCCACGAGCACCGGGCCGGAGGTTTCGTAGGTCCCGCGATCCGCCCAATGGAACCGGTAGGTGCCGGTGACCCGTGCCCAGCCGAGGCGGTAGACGCCGGTGAGTGCGACCGCGCCGAGCAGCGACACGGTCGCCGCGACCGCGACCTTCGAGCCGAGCCAGGCCTTCGGGGTGGTCGACTGGGTGAGGGCGAGCCGCCAGGTGCCGCTCTCCAGCTCACGGGCCGTCATCGGGCCGGCCACGAACGCTCCCACCAGCAACGGCAGGAACAGCAGGCCTTTGCCGGCGTACTGCATGCACAGCCGCAGCAACGAGTAGCCGTCGTTCGGCCACGCCACGCCGAACTCGCCCGGGTCCACACTGCCGGCCCAGGCGCGCAGGGCGACCACGCCGGCGAGAGCGGCGGCCACGACGGCGGGCACCGTCCACAGTGCGCGCCGGTGTTGGCGGACGGCGACCCAGTACGGGCCCTTCAGCGCCAGGTCGCTCATGCCCGTACCCCCGTCGTGGTGAGGGAGTCCTCCGTGGTGAAGGACGGGGCCTCGGGGGAACGCAGATGGGCGAGCAGGAGCTCCTCCAGGGTCGGCTGTTCCGACTGCCAGACCTGGTGGTCGACGGGCCCCCGCGGCCGCACGAGGGCGGTGAGCCGGCGGCCGGTGGTACGGGACTCGACGACGGTGTGGGCGGCGAGTTGGGCGGAGGCGGCGGCGGGGCCGGTGAGCAGCCGGTGGGCCGCGGCGATCCCGTCGATCGGGCCGCTGAGGCGGATCCGGCCGCGGTCGGCGAGCAGGAGGTGGTCGCAGGCGCCCTCCAGCTCGGTGAGGATGTGTGAGGACATCACCACGGACGTGCCGTTGTCGGCGACGTCGGCCATCAGGGTGCCCATGAGCTCGCGCCGGGCGAGCGGGTCGAGGTCGGCCATCGGCTCGTCCAGGAGGAGCAGGCCGGGGCGCTTGCCGAGGGCCATGGCCAGGGCGAGGCGGGTGCGCTGACCGCCGGAGAGCGTACGGACCCTGGTACGCGGGTCGAGCTCCCCGGCCTCGACGATCCGCTCCGCGGTCGCCGCGTCCCAGCGTCCCGGGTTGAGCTCGCGGCCCATCCGCAGGGTCTCGCCGACGGTGAACTGCGGGTAGAGGGGCTTGTCCTGCCCGACGTACGCGAGCGTCTCGCGCGGGACGGTGCGCAGGGTGCCTTCCGTGGGGAGGGTGAGGCCTGCGGCGAGGCTCAGCAGGGACGACTTACCGGCGCCGTTGGGCCCGACGAGCGCGCACACCCGGCCTTCGGGAAGGCGGAAGGAACAGTCGCGCAGTGCCCAGCCTCCCCGGCGTCCGTAGCGCAGCCCGAGGCCCTGTGCCTCGATCACGGTTTCCGTCATGCTTCGCCGTCCCCCTCGAAGTGCTGTTCCAGTACGGATGTGAAGAGCGCGGCGACGTCGTCGCGCTCCAGGCCGGCGTCCCGGGCCCGCCGGGCCCAGTCGGCGAGTTCGTCGTGCAGCGGAGAGTCGGCCGGGGCGCTGCCCAGGGACCTCCGGATGAAGGTGCCCAGCCCCCGCTTCGCCTCGACGAGGCCTTCGCGTTCCAGTTCGCGGTAGGCCTTGAGGACGGTGTTCGGGTTGATGGCGGTGGCCTCCACGACCTCGCGCGCCGCCGGCAGTTTGTCGCCCGGCCGCAGCAGGCCCAGCCGCAGGGCGTGCTTGGTCTGCTGGACGATCTGCAGGTAGGTGGCGATGCCGCTGCGCCGGTCGATGCGGTATTCCAGCACTCAACACCACCCTTTCACTAGGTAAGTAGTGAAAGGGTGGTGCACGGGTAGGACTTCTGTCAACTCACACCGAGGTCACCGCATCGACTCATTCGGCCGCCGCGTCGCTCTCCGGCCGTTGCGCGCGTTCCCCCTTCGGTTCGTCCTCGTCCTCGCCCGCGAGCCACAGCGGGTGCTCCCGCTCCACCCAGGGGCGTTCGACGGACCCGGTACGCATTCCCCTGCGCGCCTCCGGGTCGGCAAGCGCCATCCGGATGTGCCCGATCAGCACCACGCCGATGGCCAGGGCCAGCCAGTCGTGCACGAAGGTGGCACTGGTGCGCCACACCAGGGGTGTCAGATGGGTGAACCACATCAGCAGACCGGTCGCCAGCATCACCAGGACGGCGCCCGCGATCCACGAGGCGTAGATCTTCTGGCCCGCGTTGAACTTCCCCGCGGGCCGGGATGCGCGCCGACGGTCGCGTCGCCGCACCGCGCGCAGCCACTTCCTGTCGTGCGGACCGAAGCGGTTCAACCTGCGCAGGTCGGCCCGGAAGGCGGGTGAGGCCAGTCCGAGCAGAAACGGCGCGGGCAGCAGGATCCCGGCCCATTCGTGGACCGTCACCACCAGATACCGGCGGCCGACCAGTTCGGCGAGCTGCGGTACGTACAGCGCGGCCGCGGTCGCCACGCACAGCAGTGCCAGCGCGGCGGTCGCGCGGTGGACCCAGCGCTCGGCCCGGGTGAACCGGGCGATGCGCCGGGCCGGTTCAGACGGTGGGGGTGTCACCGCGTCCGTTGGACCCGCCGACCCAGGCGTCGACGTCATAGCCCCGCTCCTCCCAGTAGCCGGGGCGCACCTCGGAGGTGACGGTGATCCCGGAGAGCCATTTCGCCGACTTGTAGAAGTACATCGGGGCGACGTAGAGCCGGACCGGGCCGCCGTGCGCATGGCTGACCGGCTGATCCTGCATCCGCAGACAGACCAGTACGTCGTCGCGTCGGGCCTGTGGGAGCGTGAGGCTCTCGCTGTACACACCGTCGAAGCAGGTGAAGCGGATCGCCTTGGCCTCGGGATCGACACCGGCGGCGTCCAACAACAGGGACAGTCGGACGCCCTCGAAGGCGGTCTCAGGGACCCGCCAGCCGGTGACGCACTGCACGTCCCGTACGACACGGGTCTGCGGCAGCGCGCGCAGGGCGTCGAGGGTGTAGGTCGTGGGGCGCTCGACCAGGCCGTCGACGGTGAGCCGATAGTTCTGCTCGTTCTTCCGCGGTACGGAGGTGGCGACGGAGTAGTAGCGGAAGCCGCCCCCGTTGGGCAGGAGCCCGGTGAGCCCGGTCGGGTCCTTGTCCGAGGCGGCCCCGAGGAAGGCTTCGATCCCGCGCTGTACGTACGGTGCGGCGACGAGGCCCCCGGCGCCGAGCCCGAGCATGCCGAGCACGAGGCGGCGACCGACGGGGGTTCCCTCGAAGTCGGGGTGGTCTGTCGTCACCCCTCGATTCCAACACCCTGGGGCGTGGGACACCAGAAGGACCGGCCCGACGTCAGACTTCCGTCACAGTTCGGGCCGGCGACGTGCGCCCCTGCCCGCCGGGCGGGCAGGGGCGTGGCCGCTCAGGCGCTCTCGGCGGCGAACATCCAGTGGTGCTTCTCGAGGTCGCCGGTCAGGGCGATCAGGAGGTCCTGGGTGACCGGGTCGGGGTCGTCCGTGGCCCGGATGCGCTCGCGCATGCGGGTGATCACCGTACTGAGGGCGTCGACGAGGATACGGACGGCGTCGACGTCCTTGATCCAGCCCTCCGGCACGCCGGTGATCGCGGTGGCGGAGGCCACCGTCGAAGCCCGACCGTCCGGGGTGATCCCGAGGGCGGAGGCGCGCTCGGCGACCACGTCCGAATGGGTGCGCGCCGTGGTGACGACCTCGTCCAGTTGGAGGTGCACGGACCGGAATCGGGGTCCCACCACGTTCCAGTGCACCTGCTTGGACACGAGCGAGAGGTCCACCAGGTCCACCAGAGCGCCCTGCAGCGCTTCACCGACGACCTTCAGGTCCGCTTCCGGGAGGGCGTTCTTGACGACGGACACAACGGCTCCATTCCTATCGGGGGTATCGACAAAACCTCGGCTACCCGCTACGAGCAGCACAAAACGGCTCCGCCTTCCCGGCTGGTCCGTTCGGTCGTAGCACCGGAGCCCGCTACTCCGCTGAGGACGCCGCAGGAGGACACGCCCGCCGTCGGCGCTCCGACCTTGACTCGCGTCCCTCGCCGCCAGCAGACTCGACGCACTTACTGATCTTCACCGGGGGGCTGAGGAACTTGATCCTTTTCTATACGTGCGCGGGACTACCCATCGCCGTGTTGGTCGCGTACCTGCTCTGGACCGACCGGGCCACCCGGACCAAGAACCTCGACGGGCTGCAGACGGAGGAGAAGGTTCGTCAGCAGCTGCGCTTCGACAAACTGTCGCCCGCGCGCAGGTTCTACATCCCGCCGAACGAACTCGACCGTCGCAACCGCCGCTGAGGGCGACCGGATCGGGGTGACCCGATCAGCCGGAGTTCACTCCTCGTGGACGTCGCAGTCGGTGTAGACGGTGGGCCTCGTCATCAGGGCCGACAGCCGCGCGGCGAGTTCGCCGGTTTCGGGCGCGTTGCTGTTGGCCATGGCCTCCTCGTACGACGCGAACTCGACGACGGCGAGATAGCGGCGGGGGTTGACCCGGTCGTGGAGCAGGGTGCGGGTGGTCGGGGCACCGGCGCGGGCCTGCGCGCGGGCCTGCTCCTCGTAGGCGCGGAGCAGGTCGCGCACCTCGTCGATGCGCTCCGTCTCGAAGTCGATGATCTGGGCGAACTTCATTCTTCGGTTCCTCCTGGCGTACGACGGTCCCCGCGGACGCGGTTCTTCCCTCCCCCCTCGCCCAAGCAAACACCGTGGGAGTGCCGCGGGCCCGGTTCACACGCCCGTCGCGCGTCGCTCTCCTGTCAGCGGCGGAGCACCTTGCGGGACACCAGGTTGCCGAGCAGTTGCGCCGACTGCACCAGGGCGATCAGGACGAGCACCGTCACCACCATCACCGAGGTGTCGAATCGCAGGTAGCCATAGGTCATCGCCAGGTTGCCGACACCTCCGCCGCCGACCGTGCCGGCCACCGCCGAGAAGTCGATCAAAGCGACGAGCATGAACGTCAGGCCGAGGACCAAAGGCCCCAGGGCCTCCGGAACCAGTACCGTGAGCAGGATCCGCAGCGGGCTCGCGCCCATGGAACGGGCGGCCTCGATCACGCCGGGTTCGACGGAGAGCAGGTTCGACTCGACGATGCGGGCGACCCCGAACGTCGCGACGACCGTCATCGGGAAGATCGCCGCGTTCGTGCCGATCATCGTGCCGACCACCTCGCGCGTGACCGGTGCCAGCGCGACGATCGCGATGATGAACGGGACGGGCCTGATGACGTTGATGAGCGAGCCCAGGACCGTGTGGACGACCCGGTTCGGCAGGACGCCGCCCTTGCGGGTGGCGTACAGGGCGAGACCCACCGCCAGGCCACCGACCGTCGACAGCGCCAAGGTGACGAGCACCATGTAGACGGTCTCGCCGGTGGCGTCGAGGACCTTCGGCCAGAACGTGCTCCAGTCCGCCTTCATCGGGTCCCCTCCGCCACGCGGTCGGCGCCGGCGAGTCCGGCGACCACGGCGTCGACGGCGTGGGGTGCGCCGCGCAGCTCCAGGGTCACGCTGCCCAGGGGGCGGCCCCGTACCTCGCCCACGCCTCCGTGGACGAGGGTGAAGTCGACTCCGTGGGCGTGCAGGAGCTTCGAAAGGCCGTCCAGGCCGGGGCGGCCGTCCGCGACGGGCAGAGTGATCAAGCGGCCCGGGTGGCGGGCGCGCAGTCGCTCCAGGAGCGCCGCGTCCGGCTCGCTGTGCCGCGCGGAGCGCACGAAGGCGGCGGCGGTCGCGTGACGGGGCCGGGCGAAGACCTCGTAGACCTCGCCGCTCTCGACCACCTTGCCGTTCTCCATCACCGCGACTCGGTCGCACAGGGTCCGGACGACGTCCATCTCGTGCGTGATGAGCAGGATCGTGACGCCCAGCTCGTGGTTGACGCGACGCAGCAGGGCGAGCACCTCGCCGGTGGTCCGCGGGTCGAGGGCGGAGGTCGCCTCGTCGCACAGGAGGACCTTGGGGCGGGTGGCGAGCGCGCGGGCGATGCCGACGCGCTGGCGCTGGCCGCCCGACAGTTGCTCGGGGTAGCGCTTGCCGTGGCCGGCGAGGCCTACGAAGTCCAGCGTCTCCTCGGCTCGGGCGCGGGCGGTCGCGCGGTCCGTGCCGGCGAGGCGCAGCGGGTAGAGCACGTTGCCCAGGACGGTGCGGGAGCGGAAGAGGTTGAACTGCTGGAAGACCATGCCGATCTCCCGCCGGATGGGGCGCAGGTGACGTTCACCGAGGGAGGAGAGGTCCTGGCCGTCCAGCAGGACGCTGCCCGAGGTCGGCTCCTCCAGGCCGTTGACCAGGCGCAGGAGGGTGGATTTGCCCGCACCGCTGTGGCCTACCACCCCGAAGACGGTCCCTGACTCGACGGAGAGGCTGACGCCGTCGACGGCGCGCGATCCACCCGGGAACTCCTTGGCGACGTCGCGCAGTTCCACGGCGGCGGTCATCGTCCCAGCTGCTTCTGGATGCGGACGACCTCGGCCTGGAGGTCGGCGGCGGGCAGCTCGATGTGGTGCGCGGTGCCGTTGCTGGTGCGGCGGACCTCGTCCTGCACGGCCTGGGAGGCGTACAGCTCTACGATCTTCCGGTGGTCGGCGTCGTCCTTCCGGTCCGCGCGGGCGGCGATGACGTTGAGGTAGGGGACGGACTGCGGGGCGGCGGGGTCGTCCTTGAACAGCGCGGTGTCGGCCTTGACGCCGGCGAGCTCGGCGACGCCGTCGTTGATGATCGCGGCGTCCACGTCCTGGAGGGTACGGGGGGTCTGCTGGGCGTTGACCGGGGTGAGTTCGAGGTGTTTGGGGTCGGCGGTGATGTCGTCGGGGGTGGCGAAGAGACCGGCCTCCGCGCGGAGCTCGATCAGCTTCGCCTGTTCCAGGACGCGCAGCGCGCGGCCCTGGTTGGCGGGGTCGTTGGGGAGGGTGATCTCGGCCCCGTCCGGGAGGTCCGCGAGTTTCTCGTGCTTGCGGGAGTAGAGGCCGAGCGGGACCACGGTGGTCGCCGCGATGGGCACGATGTCGGTCTTGTTCTCGGTGTTCGACTGCGCCAGGAAGACGAGGTGCTGGAAGGCGTTGAGCTCGATGTCGCCGGCGCTGAGGGCCTTGTTGGGGAGCGAGTAGTCGTCGAAGACGACCGGCTCGACGGTCAGGCCCTGCTTCTTGGCCTCCTTGGCGAGGACGTCCCATTCCGGGGAGTCGCCGGAGACGCCGACCCTGATGCGGTGGGCGTCGGTGCCTCCGACGCCGCAGCCGGACCCGAGCAGCGCGAGGACGGCGGCGGTGGATGCGGCGAGCAGGGTACGTCGACGCGACAGTGCAGAAATCATTGTGTGATCCATGTGCAGAGGAAGATCGAACCAAAGGGATGAACGAACCGTAGATCGAATTCGCCATTGGACCTTGGAAAGAAAGGTTCTCTTCATGAATCTGAAACGAATGAAAGAATCCCCGACATTGCGGCCCGGTCTCCGCGACCGCCGCCGGGGAGGCCGGGGAGGCCGGGCCGCGGGAACGGCACGATGCCCTCCTACGGCCGAACCGTCCGGGCCACCCGGGTGACCTTCGGCACCGGTTGGCCCACGCCGGACCGGCGTGGCGACCGCGCGGTGGCGCGCGCCGGTCGAATGTGGGCGGATCGTCCGCAACTCGCTGTAGGACGCCTGCGCCGGGAGTAGTCAGTCATGCATCGTTTCGTCCCCGTACTGCCAGCCGTCGTCGCCCTGACCGGGGCTCTCGTCGCCCCCGCGGCCGCCGCCCCCACGGCCGACCCGCGGCCGATCACCTCCCCCTACGTCCAGGCCGCCGCGGACGTCGCGGCTTCCGGCGCGCTCCTGCGGTCGAAGAACATCGACTGGGTACGCCACGTCAACACCGGCCGGTACTGCGTGAATGTCAGCTCGGAGGTCAACCTGGCGTTCAGCGTCGTCTCCGTCGAGCTGCCCAATTCCAACCGGCGCAGCTTCAGCACCACCCCCAACCGCGTCTGCGGCCCGGACGCCGTCACCGTCAACACCTACGACCTCCGCGGCAACTACGCGGACAACCCGTTCACGGTCGTCGTGTTCTGACCGGCTTCGCGCCGCCCCGGAAGCGCCCGCGGTGACGGGTCGCGGACCGGCCCCCCGACCGGTCCGCGACCCGCCCGACCCGGCCCGCCGCCCCCGACCCGGCCGACCGGATCCGGCCGACCGGGTCCGGGGGCTCGCGCCGCGATCGTCGGATCAGATGACGCCCTGCGCCAGCATCGCGTCCGCGACCCGCTCGAAGCCGGCGATGTTCGCTCCGGTGACGTAGTCACCAGGGGCCCCGTACCGCTCGGCGGTCTCGTACGCGACCGCGTGGATCGAGCGCATGATGCCCGCCAGCTCGTCCTCGACCCGCTGCGCGCTCCAGGCCGCCCGGCCGGCGTTCTGGCTCATCTCGAGGGCGCTGACCGCCACCCCGCCCGCGTTGGCGGCCTTGCCGGGTCCGAAGGCGACCCCGGCCTCCCGCAGGATCCGTACGGCCTCGGGGGTGGTCGGCATGTTGGCGCCCTCGGAGACCGCCTTGACCCCGCTCGCGACGAGCGTACGGGCGTCCTGCGCGTCCAGTTCGTTCTGGGTGGCGGAGGGGAAGGCGACATCCGCCGGCACCTCCCAGACGCGCCCACCGGGCACGAACCGCGCCGAGGAACCGCGCCGCGCCACGTAGTCGCTCACGCGGCCCCGCTCGACCTCCTTGACCTGCTTGAGCAGCGCGAGGTCGATGCCCTTGTCGTCGACGACGTAGCCCTGGGAGTCCGAGCAGGTCAGCGGGTTCGCGCCGAGCTGCTGGAGCTTCTCGATCGTGTACAGCGCGACGTTGCCGGAGCCGGAGACCACCGCGGTCAGCCCGTCCAGCGACTCCCCGCGGACCGCCAGCATCTCGGCGGCGAACAGCACACTGCCGTAGCCGGTCGCCTGCGGCCGGATCGCGGAGCCGCCCCAGCCCTGCCCCTTCCCGGTCAGGACGCCGGCCTCCCAGCGGTTGGTGATGCGCCGGTACTGGCCGAAGAGGTAGCCGATCTCACGGCCGCCGACACCGATGTCCCCGGCGGGCACGTCGGTGTGCTCTCCGATGTGCCGGTGCAGTTCGGTCATGAAGGACTGGCAGAAGCGCATGACCTCGGCGTCCGACCTGCCGTGCGGGTCGAAGTCGCTGCCGCCCTTGCCACCGCCGATCCCGAGGCCGGTCAGGGCGTTCTTGAAGATCTGCTCGAAGCCGAGGAACTTCACCACACCGATGTCCACCGACGGGTGGAAGCGCAGGCCCCCCTTGTACGGGCCGAGCGCGCTGTTGAACTCGACGCGGTAGCCGCGGTTGACGTGGACCCGGCCCCGGTCGTCCTGCCACGGGACACGGAAGAGGATCTGCCGCTCGGGCTCGGTGAGCCGCTCCACGAGGGCCACGGCCGGGTCGGCGTACTCGGGCCGGGCGGTGAAGACGGGGGCCAGGGTCTCGAGGACCTCCCGTACCGCCTGGTGGAACTCGGGCTGCGCGGGGTTGCGGCGCTCGATCTCGGCCCGTAGTGCTTCCAGCCTGTCCTTCGAGTCCTTCACGTGTGTCCCTCCAGGGAGTGCGCGGTGCGCAGACGACGGCAGGTCCATGGTGTCCCCGGGGCCGTGCGTACCGGTCGATTCCGCGCGTGACGCGCTCCGAACGCACGCTTTCGGAAAAGTTTTTCCGGAGCCCGACCCCTCTGTGGAGGCTACCGCGCACCGCGCTGATCTGGGCAAGGCTTCTGCCCTGCGGACAAAAAAGCGTGCGACGCGCCGGAGTGTGTCCGCTTTCGCCCCGCCGTCCTCCTCCCGGCAGGCGCTCTACCGGGCCGGGCGCGATTCGGGCAGGATGTCCGCGCACCGGAGGTCACCCGCGGCGGTGAGCCCCGCCCGGTCCCGACCGTGATCCGGAGGTCCCAGTGACGTGGCACGACGACCAGGCGCGGCGTGACGAGCTGTACCGCGACCCCTATCCGCTCTACGCCCGCGCGCGGCGGGCCGAGGGGCTGACGTACGTACCCGAGTTCGACGCGTGGCTGGTGGCGCGCGACCGGGACGTACGGGAGGTGCTGCTGCGCGCGGAGGACTTCTCCTCGGCCAACGCCCTGTTACCGGACGTCCCGCTCTCGGAGGCGGCGCTCGGCGTCCTGCCCCGGGGGTTCGGGCCCCGGCCCACCGTCGTCTCCAGCGACGGCTCGGCCCACCGGCGACACCGGGCCCCACTGAACCGGGGGCTGTCCGCCGGCCGGGTGGCGGCACTGGTGCCGTACGCCCGCACGTGCGCGAGCGAGTTGGTGGACGGCTTCGCGGCGGACGGGTCGGCGGATCTGGTGGCGGCGTACGCCCGGCAGCTGCCCGGGATGGTGATCGGTCGGCTGATCGGGCTGGACCCCGCCGACGTGCCCGCGGCCGTGCACGGCGGCTACCGCGCCGAGGAACTGCTGTTCCGCCCACTGTCACCGGAGGACCAGGTGGCGGCCGCCGAGGACGTGGTCGCGCTCCAGCACCTGCTGGACGGGTACGTCCGCGACCGGCGCGCCCACCCGCGGAACGACATGTGCTCGGTCATGGTGGCCGCCCTGGCCCCCGGTGACGACGAACTCACCCTCGAACAGCGCCACGAACTGGTGACCAGCCTGCAGAACCTGCTGATCGCCGGATTCCTCACCACGAGCGCGCTCATCGGCACCATGCTGCTGCACCTGCTCGACGACCGGCGGCAGTGGCGGATGCTCCGCGCCGATCCGTCCCTGGTACCGGCGGCGGTGGAGGAGGCCGTGCGCCACGACACCGCCATCCAGGCCTTCCGGCGGATCACCACCCGGCCGGTGACGCTCGCCGGGACGAAACTGCCCGCGGGGGCCGCCGTGCTGGTGGCGTACGGCTCGGGCAACCGCGACGAGGAACGGTACGAGCGCTCCGGGGAGTTCGACATCACCCGGCCCGGGAACCGGCAACACCTCGCCTTCGGGTACGGGACCCACGGCTGCCCCGGCTCCCAACTGGCCCGCGAGCAGCTCCGGCTGACGCTCGACCTGTTCCTCCGGCGCCTGCCGGGGCTCCGGCCGGACCCCGACCGTCCGCGGCCGCGGATGCGGCCCACGCTGATCCACCGCTCACCGCGGGATTTGTACGTCACCTGGTGACCCGGGGGCTGTTTCACTCGTTCGGGCCACGGGATGGTGCGGGAGTCCGCCCGGCCCCCGCGAATCCGACGCCAGGCGGGGGCAACCCCGCCGGGCCGTACGACGTCCTCCCGTGCAGGACGCGCCGCCCGGGAGGCGGTGCGTGTACCGCTGAGAGGACCACGTGATGAGTGAGAAGGCCCGGCGCCTGTTCGACGCCCTCGACCTCGACCAGGACGGCACCCTGACCCGCGCCGAGGTCATCGGCGCCCTACGCTCCAAGGGTCCGACCCTCGCGGCTCAGGGAGCGATCCCCTTCTGGGGCGTCGGGGGTACCGACGACTCCTCGGCCCTCTTCGACGCGGCCGACCAGAACGGCGACCGCGTGCTGACGTTCGAGGAGTTCGCGGCCGTGGTCGACCGCCGCTTCGGCTGGTAGCGGCCGAGCCGCCAACTCCCGGGGAACGGCCGGTGGTCCGGCGGTCCGGAGTGGGGACCGCCCGGGGTGGGGCCCGTCCGGGCATTGGGTACGCTCTCGGTTGACTTCGGGGCGCCGGCAGGTGCTGGATCGCCGCAATCAGAGATGGGTCCCCATGGGTAGTGCACCTTCCGCCGACTTCTTCCAGCCGCTCAAGGCGGACGACCCGGCCGTCGTGGGCGGCTACCGCCTGGCGGCCGTGCTGGGCGCGGGCGGCATGGGCAAGGTCTACCTCTCCTACACCCCGGGCGGCCGGCCCATCGCCATCAAGGTGATCCGGCCCGAGTTCAGCGAGGACCCCGAGTTCCGGCGGCGCTTCCAGCAGGAGGTGCGGTCGGCGGAGCGGGTCCAGGGGCTGTACACCGCACCCGTCATCGACTCGGACACCGAAGGCGCCCAGCCCTGGCTGGCCACCGCCTACGTACCCGGGCCCTCGCTCGCCCACGCCGTGGCCCGCCACGGGGCGTTGCCGGTGCGCAGCGTCCTGCTGCTGACCGTCGGGGTCGCCGAGGCCCTGCACGTCATCCACGGCGCGGGCATCGTCCACCGGGACCTGAAGCCCGCCAACGTACTGCTCGCGTCCGACGGCCCGCGCGTCATCGACTTCGGCATCGCCCGGGCCGCCGACACCACCGCCCTGACCAGTACCGGGGTCAGCGTCGGCACCCCGGCGTTCATGGCGCCCGAACAGGCCTCGGCCGGCACGGTCACACCGGCGACCGACGTCTTCGCCCTCGGTCAGATCGCGGCCTTCACCGCGATCGGGGCGTCCGTCTTCGGCGACGGGCCCTCGCACGCGGTGCTCTACCGGATCGTGCACGAGGACCCCGACCTCAGCGCCCTGCCCGAGGAACTGCGGCCGGTGGTGACCCGATGTCTCAGCCGGGACCCGGCCGACCGGCCGACCCTGACCGAGGTCATCGAACTGTGCAACGCGGCCTCCGACACCCCGCTGCGCCAGGGCGAGGACTGGCTGCCGCAGGCGGTCGCCGGTTCCATCACCGAACGGCTGCGGCTGCCCGCGCCGGCGCCCACCCCGCCACCGCAGCCGCCCACGGCCACCTCGGCACCTGCTCCGACTCCGACTCCGACTCCGACCGAGGTCTCGCCGCAGCCCCCGACTCCCGGTGCGCCCGCGGTACCCGCCGCTCCCGGATACACGCCGACCGGCCTGGCCGCCGCCGCGCCGACGCAGACGGCTCCGGCGCAGACGGCTCCGGCGCAGACGGCTCCGGGGGCCGTGCCGCCGGGTCACCCGACGCCGCCCCCGTACGCGCAGCCCTCGTACCCGCAACCGCGGCACAACCAGCCGCAGTACAGCCACCCCCAGTACACCCAGCCCTCGTACGCCCCCGGCCACGGCACACCGCCACCCTTCCACACCCAGGGATTCGCTCCGGGCCCGCCCGCTCCGCCGCGCCCCAAGCGGACGGCGCTGATCGTCGTCGGGGCGGTGGTGGCGGCGGTCATCGGGCTCGCGGTCATCGGATCCCTGCTGCCGGACGGCTCCGACAAGGGCGGCGGCGACAAGGCGTCGAACGGCGGCAGCGCCTCGTCCGGCGCCGCGCAGAAGCGGCCCGACCCGCAGCCGGTCGCCTACCAGGGCATCGAAGTGCCCCAGAACCACCAGCTGATGCTCGCCGACAACCCGCCACGGCCGGCCGAGGAGCCGACCGGCGCCGGGGTGCTCTACGGGCACGCGGACCTCTTCTACTACCGGGACACCCTCTTCGGCGACGAGAAGTTCGGGACCACGAACGGCAAGATCGTCCTGCTGAACAACTCCGAGAAGGGCTCCCTGGAGACCTGTCGCGCCGTGACCCGCTTCACCGAGAAGATCGGCCTCGACCAACTCACGGACGGGTCCCAGGTCTGCGTACTGAGCAAGGCCGGCCACATCGCGCTGGCGACCTTCCACGGCAGTTCGGGCGGCAAGGACGAGACCCACTTCATCACCGTCGACGTGACGGTCTGGCGCAACGCGGAGGACCCGGCGAAAGGCTAGTGCCGCGTCAGGCAACGTTCGCCCGCCGCCTGCGGCGGGGGTCGCGGTCGGGGTTCTTATGCTTCCCGCCGTGCTCGGCCCATTGCCGGCCGGGGTGGGGCATCAGGTTGAGCTGGCCGAACTCGTCCATGCAGAAGACGACTTCGGGCTCGCCCTTGTCGGGTACGACCTCGCCGTCGGCGATCGCGTAGAGGTGCTCGACCCGGGCCTTCTTGGCCTCGTAGTCCGGATCGCGGGAGGTCTTCCAGGTCTTCAGACGTTGAAAGGAGACGCCTTCCTCGCGGAGCAGGATGCGCAGTCTCTCGTGGCTGATGTCGTCGACCACCCCCTCGGCCACCAGGAAGTCCGCCGGCTTGGTCAGGCTCCAGGTCGAGAACGGCAGGTCGTGCTCGGTCGGCTTCGACTTCACGATCTTCTTGATCTCGCGCCGCTCGGGCAGCGTGAACGTCTTCGGACGGCCGCCCTTGTACTTCGGATACAGCGACTCGAAGCCGTCGACGTTGAAGTTGTGGATCACATCCCGGACCTGGTCCGCACTGGTGAACGACACCTCGGCGA
Organism: Streptomyces sp. NPDC048331; assembly: GCF_043201215.1. Classification (NCBI taxonomy): domain Bacteria; kingdom Bacillati; phylum Actinomycetota; class Actinomycetes; order Kitasatosporales; family Streptomycetaceae; genus Streptomyces; species Streptomyces sp. NPDC048331. Next base: position 63,429 of record NZ_JBICYT010000023.1, read on the forward strand.
TCTTCACCACCTGCATGCCCTGCGCCGACAGCAGGACCATCTGGGCCCGCCGCCAGGTCACCACCGACCCGGTGCCCCGGCGGATGATCCGCAGCAGCCGTCTGCCCTCGTCATCATCGATCTCGCGTACCCGCACCCGATCCGCCACAGCTCAGCAGCCTGACCGATCCGTCCAGCCCACACCAGGTCCATCGCCGACACCGGCATGCCGCCGCAACCACGCCGCCTCCTTGGGCGTCAGATTCGGGTCATCCAGCTTCACCCGGACCACCTCCTGCATCCGCCCGGCCGGGTCGGTCCGGCAACCGCTGCGGACACCGCGCAGCAACAGCCCCCGCCCGAGGCGGGCGGCGAATCCCGGCACGTCCGCACTGCCCACGGTCACCATGGTCATCGCCACATCGGCAGCCGGATCACCAGCACCCGCATTGCACCAGTCGATCACTACCGGTCCCCGCCGGGTCAGAATGACGTTGCCCGGATGCAGGTCCAGATGCAGCACCCGGTCACCATCCGCCATGCCGAACCGCTTGGGCAGCCACTCCGGTGCCGGCAGCGCATGCAGCCGATCGTGCAGGCGGCCCAGCTCCCGGCCGAGAGAACCCACCCGCCACGGACGCCGGGCCAGGACATCCAGCATCGTCGGCCCGGCGAGCCGCTCAAGAACCATGTCCGTGTCGGTGATCTCGTACACCCGCGGCACCGGATACCCACAGGCCGCAAGGTGCGTCATCAAGCGTGACTCCAGACCGGTGGGCCCCCCGCTCCGGTACCGCCGCAGCACCTTGGACTCATCCAGGGCATACACATCAGCATCCCGGCCCTGCGCGATCAACTCCATGCGGTGCAGTCTGCATTGACGGCTCAGCCCTCGCCAACAGGGCGAACGTTGCCTGACGCGGCAAGCCCCCGTCCGGGCCCTCCCTGCGGGAAGGGTCTTGTCGGTGGGATCGGAGAGGATGGCTCCCTGAAGATCGGCGACGAGGTCGACGGGATCGTTCCCGGCCTCGTCCTACGGGGAGGACGACAACCGTGCGGGAAGTGACGCGTCACGAGGTCGGCGAGGACCGGACGAATCGAGCCCTGGAGGACATCAGGGGGCGGACCTTCGGTCGCTGGCACGGACTGCGCTACAACAGCCTGTCCCTCAAGGGAATTCAGGAGACGGGCGACGAACTCCTGGACCACGTCGGCGCCCTCACCCTCCGGGATCCGCAGCTGGCGGGCGCGCCGGGCCGGCTGGCCCTGCGGACGGCGGCGGAGTGCTCGCTCGGTGTTCTGACGCTCGGCACGTGCCCCGACGGGGACTTCGAGGTGTTCTTTCCCCTCGTCGACGAGGAACTCAGCAGCGAGGACCTCTCCTTCGGCGACGCGGTCGACCAGGCGCCCACGGCACGGGTCTGGGTGGACGCCTTCGCCCTGAGCGTGATCACCGGGCTGCTGTGGGAGCAGGACCGGGTGATCGGCCCGCTGCTGAGGAAGGACTACGCTCCCATGTTCCACACGGGCCTGCCGCACTCGTCCCTGAGCTCGGTGTCCGATCCGGCCGAGCTCGCCGAGATGGACGCGCTGTGCGGCTACCTCCACCTGGTGGAGACACCCCGTTCGCCGTGGGTCGCGTCCGGGGTGCCGCCCCTGCGCACGCCGGCGGAGCAGGAGCGCACCGCGGCCGCCGCGCGGCTCGACGCGGCGGGCCCGCTCACCCCCGACCAGCGCCTGCTCCGCGTACTCCTCGACGACGACCGGTCCGCGTTCGAGCGGGCCTTGGCCGACCGTCTCCTGGAACACCGCGACCGTGCCGGTCAGGATGCCGAACCGAGAACGCTGCTGCCGGTCACCGTCGTGGCCCTGGCGGCCCTCGCCGTACACGCCCACGGCTGGGAACTGGACGTGCGCTCCGGATACCTGCCGACGAGCCTGCTGCGCGCCCCTGGCCGGTAGGGACGCGCGGCGGCGCCTCCAGGGCCTGCCCTTCGGATCCGGCCTGATCCGGAGGACAGGCCTAGGCGGGCTGGACGACCGCCACCGCGGCCGGAAGTACGGCCGGGCGGTCGAGGAACGCGAGCACGGCCCGCTTCTCCGGCAGGTACACCTCGGGCAGGTCGATCTCCGGGAGGGTGATCTCGCCCTGGCGGACGAAGCCGAGCCGGTTCAGCAGGGCGAGCGCCTTGGCGTTGGAGGCGTCGGGCTCGGCCACCGCGCGCAGGACGGCCGGGTCGCGGAAGGTGAACCGCATGAGCGACCCGATCAGGGTCCTGCTGAATCCGGGCCGGGGCCGGCCGGTCGCCGGGGCGAGCATCAGATGGACGCCGATGTCGCCCTCCCGCACCGTGTAGCACTCGCTGACCCGGTCCTCGGTGGGCTCGTACGTCTGGTAGAGCGCCACGGGCTCGTCGTCCAGCCGGACCATGTACGCGTGGTGCGTGTCGCGGCGGTCCACGTCCTCGTAGATCTCCTGGACCAGTTCCCGACCGGCGCCGTTCATGCCCCAGAACTGCGCGCGCTCCTCGACGACCCAGGAGTGCAACACGGCGGAGTCCGCAACCGGGTCGACCGGGGTGAAACGGACGGTGCCGAAGCCTTCGACGGTCTCGGTCAGGACATCCGCGCGCGGGGACGGGAGGGAAGAGGACTCGGGTCTCATACAGGTTCCGTTTCTGCTCGTTCGGCAAGGACCGGCGGAGCGGCGAGCACGCGCGACACCTTGCTTAGGGTGACCTAACTATAGGCATGCCTAGACGGAGCTACCGAGGGGGTCCCCGAGCGTGCGGGCGCATACGGGTGGGCATGTCCGACAGAGACGGGCCGAGTCGGTGGCGACACCCCACGCGGACCACCTCGACGCCCACGACGGCGTCCCCGCCCGGGACAGCGGGAGGCCGATCATCACTTAAGATTCAAGGTGGCCGCTGGGCTGCGGCTCGTCGCTGTGTGCGGCGACTGCGGAACGGTCGGGCCGACCGGTCGAGGAGCGCAGCCTGAGTCAGGCAGCGCCTTGGTCCGGACGGCGACCAGATGACGCTGATCATGAAGATCCCGGGGAATCGCGAGACCGCCGGCGTGCGTCTCAGTGGTGTGGGGCCCACAGCCCACCCGCCCACGGACAGAAGACCCCCAGGGAGAAGTGAGGTATGGCAGTGATCTGCGTCGGAGGCATGATCGGCATCGGCAAGACGAGTGTGGCCGAGCTGCTCGCCAAGGAGCTGGGCAGCGAAGTCTTCTACGAGAGCGTGGACGACAATCCGATCCTTCCGCTCTTCTACACGGCGAGCCCCGAAGAGATCCAGGCCAAGCGCTACCCGTTCCTGCTGCAGCTCTACTTCCTGCAGACCCGGTTCGCCTCGATCAAGGAGGCGTACAAGCAGGGGGACAACGTCCTCGACCGGTCCATCTACGAGGACTGGTACTTCGCCAAGGTCAATCACGATCTGGGCCGGATCAGCACCCTCGAGATGCAGGTGTACGAGGGGCTGCTCAACGAGATGATGCGCGAGATCGACGGCCTGCCGTACCGCAAGGCTCCCGATCTCATGGTCTACCTCAAGGCGGACTTCGAGACGGTGCTGCACCGGATCGGGCTGCGGGGCCGCGGTTTCGAGCAGGACGAGAGCCTCGTCGAGTACTACCGGACACTGTGGTCCGGCTACGACGACTGGGTGCACAAGCACTACTCGGCCAGCGAGGTCCTCGTCATCGACATGAACCACACGGATGTGGTGAACAACCCCGAGGACGCGGCCCGCGTGGTGCAGGAGGTCAAGGACACCCTGGCGGCGGTCGCGCACCGACGGATCTGAGCCCGCCGAACGCGGGGCTCGCGCTGTGCGCGCCCCGCGTCGGCCTCGGCCGACCTCACGGACCGGGCCCTCAGGGCCTCCGCTCCGGCAGCGGCTCCGGGGCGAGCGGTTCGTACAAGACCGGTGCCGCTCGGGCGCCGGACACTGCCGCCATGACCCCGACCAGCGAAACACCCGGCACTCGCCTTCAACCCCCACGTACTGCCCGCGCGTTCACACCCGCGGCGGGCCGGTTCGCCCCCACCAGCCTCTACGACCCCGTGGCCGCCCTGATCCGCGAGCGGCTCTGGCGCGGCCTGCTGGCCATGCACGTGGCACCCCGGCCGGCAGAGGTGATCGTCGACGTCGGCTGCGGAACCGGCTCACAGGCCCTGCTGCTGCAGCGCATCGAACCCGCGGCCCGCGTCGTCGGCATCGACCCGGATCCCCGCATCCTGACCGTCGCCCGACGCAAGGCCCGGGTCGCGGGCGCGTCCGTCGACTGGCTCCAGGGCATGGGTGACGACCTGGTGGACGTGCTCGGGGCGGGCAGCGCCGACACCGCCGTCTCCAGCCTCGTACTCCACCAGTGCCCCCTCCCGATGAAACGGGCGATCCTGGCCGGCCTGCACACCGTGCTGCGGCCCGGCGGCCGACTGGTCCTGGCCGACTACGGGCTCCAGCGCACCCGCCTGATGCGCACCGCGTTCCGCGTCGTCCAGCTCGCCGACGGCCGGGCCGACACCCAGCCCAACGCCGACGGCATCCTGCCCTCGCTCATCGCCGAGGCCGGATTCGACCAGGTCCGCGAGGCCGAGGTCGTCTCAACCGTCACCGGATCGATCTCGGTGTACGTCGCCCGGCGCGCCGGCGGCTGACCCCGCCGGCGCCCGCAGCGCCCGCACCACGGCCGCCGGTGTCATCCCGATCATCTCCCGCATCCGGTGGGTGAGGTGGGCCTGATCGGCGAAACCTCCGGCGGCCGCCGCCTCGGCCGGGCTCTGCCCCTCCCCCAGGGCTTCCGCGCTCCGGCGCAGCTTCAGCCAGATCCGCCGACGCGCCAGCGGCATGCCCAGCTGCTGCCGGGCCAACGCCCGTAGCCGCTGCGGCGACAGACCCACCCGGGCCGCGACCACCTCCATCGAAACCGACTCCTCCAGCCCCTCCAGCAGGGCCGCCGCGGCGAGCAGTCGCGGGTCGAGCCCGGCCGACGGCAGCGCGGCCGCCCTACCGAGCTCGGCCTCGTCGAGGCGACCCAGCTCGGGCACCGCCACGATCCCCGAACCGGATCCACAGCGCCCGCGCAGCCGGTCCGCCAAGACCGAATGCGGCTCCACGAAGACGGTGAGCAGATCCCCCGCCGACAGCATCCGGTGCGCGGTCATGGGCGGGACGAGCAACGCCGCTCCCCGCACGACCGTGCCGTCCGCGCCGGCGAGCGCCGCCTCGCCCCGGCGTGCCAGGACCAGCTGGAAGGCGGCGTGCCGATGGACGGACCCTCCGTGCGACTCCCCCCGGTACCACGCGTACCCCTCCTCCACCCCGAACCGCGAGCCCAACTCCCGCCCCACGCCCCGCACCTGACCGCCACCCGTCCCCATGCGCCCAGCCTGCCAGAGCCCGAGCCGCCGCCCCCGGAAAGTGCGGGGGCGGGCGCCCGCCGCCGCCAAGTGCTTGCCGGGACGGTCGAACTCGTCGACGATGCTCCCTAGCCACGGCCTTCCGGATCCCATCGGGCCCGGCCGGGGCAGGGGAGAACAGGGGAAACAGTGACAACGAACAGCAATCCGAAGAAGCGCTCGACGGTCGCGGCGGCACTCATCCCGCTCTTCGTGGTGGCCGGGCTGCTCCTGGGGCCCGCGGCAGGCGCCTCGACGGCCGCTCCGGCCGCCCGGCAGGCACCCGCCGCCGCGGCTCTCCCGCAGAGCGGTGCTCTCGCCGGTGCCGGCGTGGCGACCGCCCTCCAAGCGCCGATGTCCTCGCCGGTCCGGGCGACCACCGGGACCAAGAAGGGCAAGAAGAGCAAGAAGAAGAAGGGCGGGCTGTTCAAGACGCTCCTGATCGTCCTGATCGTCGCCGTCGTGCTGTTCGTCGCCCTGTACCTGGTCCGCCGGGCTCTGCGCCGCAGGTCCGCCTGAGCCGTCTCTTCCGGATCCTTCCGGGCCCGGCAAGATCCGGAATGGGCGGCTCAGGAGGCGCCGAGGGGGTCGTGGGCGGCGTACGGGAGCGCGAGCGCCCGGTCGATCCGGGCGCGGATCCGCTCGTCCTGGAGGACCGCCCGGTAGTCGCCGTACTCCGAGAACCGGCGGTCCGCGGCGCGCAGTGCCGTGAGGGCCTCCCGGACCGGCGGGGTGAGGTGTCCGTGGCGGGTGAGCGCGTCGAGGGCGGCGGCGAACGTCCCGTGCCACTCCCCCTCGGCGGCATAGGTCAGCACCTCCGCCGCCGCCTGCGCCGGTTCCGGCAACGGTGGTCCCGCCGGCGGCCGGTACGGTGTGAGCTCGCCGGGCAGCAGCGGGTTCTCGCCCCACGCGTGAAGCACGTCCCGAAGGTCCCGGACCAGCCATCCCGCGCGGGAGACCTCGTCCCGAAGTGCCTCTCGTACCGCGGGCAGTAGGACTTCGGCGTGCGCGCGCAGCGGCCGCAGGACGTCGGCGACGTCCGGCTGCCGGGGGTCGCTCAGGGCATAGCCCCGACCCTGCATGTCCCGGTAGGGCGCCACCAGCCGCTCGACCAGATCGGGTAGGGCGCGGGGGTCCCCGATCCGCGTCAGGGCCCACCGCGCGTGGTCACCGACGGTGCCGTCGAAGAACCGTGACTCCCCGGGGTCGTCGAGGAGGGCGGCCAGCCGGTCGGCGTGCGGGGCCGCCGCGCGGCCGAGCATCGCCAGCAGATGTGCGGCCTTGTAGCGCACGTCGTCGTCCGGGTCGGTCAGCAGTCCGGCCGCGAGCGGCAGCACGGCCGCTGCCGCGGAGGGCCGGGTCACCAGGAGTCGCCATGCCTGGTCCACCACGCATCGGCGCAGCTCCGCGTCGCCGATGCGACTGCCGATGTCGACCAGCGCGGCCAGGAACGAGGTCGCCGCCGTCATGTCCGGGTCCAGCAGTTCCACGACCCAGGCCGCGACGTCGTCGCGCTCGTACGGGAGCTCGCAGTCCACGGTGTACCAGACCTCCCCGAACCTCGGGGCGAGTACCGGATCGGTGAGGAGTTCCAGCAGCATGGGGCGGGCGCGCGACACCGCCTGCGGGTCGAGCGGTGCGGAGGCGACCACGGCCGCCACCCGCAGCACCGGATCCTCGCCGTGGAGGAGCCCGTCCAGCACGGCGCGTACCTCCGCGTCCGTCTCCTTCGTGAGGTCCTCGTCGGCCGCGGCCCGGCCCAGCGCCAGCAACAGGGGCACCTGGACCGACGGTGCCGTCTCCTGATGCCACCGTTCGAGCAGGGGCCCGGTCCGGTCGCTGATCAACCCGAGCGCGGCCCGCCGTACCACCGGGTCCCCGTCGTCGAGCAACTTCAGCATGCGGGGCCACTGTTGCCACCACACCGCCGACCGTTCGGAGTCGGCCTGTCCGGCCGCACCGTCCCGGGTCGCATCGTCCCCGGCCGTACCGTCTCCGGTCAGGTAGGTCAGCAGGTCGACCAGGTCCGGCCGGAGGACCGTGACCGTTTTCGGGTCGAGCGCCAGATCGACCACGAACGGCAGCGCGGCCGTGCCCACCGCCGCGCTCCCCAGAAGGAGGTCCTGCAGTTCCCCGTACGCGCGCCGCACGGCCTCCGGGCGGGTGGTGGAGCTCGCCCGGGCGATCCGGCGCAGCACCTTCGGCACGTCGGTGGCCGGACGGTCCGGGCTCACCGCCCCCAACGCCCGCCAGTCCACCGCGTCCAGAGCGTGCAGAGCGTCCCCCATGTCCCCCGCCTCACTGCCGAGCGTCCGACCCCTGTCCGGGCATCCTGCCAGTGCGGGAGCGGGCACGGCGCGGCAATTTTACCGGGCGGCCGCGGCGCGGGTGCGGGGGGCCGAGCTCGTGTCAGTCGTCGACAGGGTCGGGCAGCCGCCTGAGTTCGAGCAGAGCCACCGAGATCTTCACCGCGGTGGAAATCGTCAGGGCTTGGAGGAACGGCATACCCATCAGCCACAGGGCCACCATCATGACCGTGAGCACCAAGAACGCCGGGATCAGATGGGTTCGCCTGATCGCGGTCCGCAGGTGACCGGCTCGGCTCCGATGCGGATCGTCCGTAGCGATCGGGCGCGTGGCGACGCCCTCCTCGTTGGTATGCGGCATGGGCGGCTGACCTTTCCTCGTGGGCTCGTCTGCGGAAACGAGCCTCGGGTCCCCCGGGGCGGACTGCCACTGCTGCCACCCGCCCCGCCGCCATCCGACGTACAGGTTCACCTCACCGGCCCAGGTGCGCGACGGCCCGCCCTCCGAGGTCCCGACGGCACCGGATGCGGACGCGCTCCCCCGAGGGGGCGGCTGCGGGTACGGGCCGAGTAGCCTTCCGGGTCATGATCATGAATCAGTGCCGTGCGGCGACGAAGAAGGGCGAACGGTGCCAGGTCGACGCGCGACCGTCGGGCTTGTGCCACGTACATGATCCGGTGGTGCGATGCCGGGTCCCGAACGCCAAGGGCAAGCCATGCGTGATCTCGACGGGCGGCGGTCCGTGCGACCGGCACGAGGGGCAACAACAGGCTTCCGTCGAGGCGGCCATGGACCTGGTCCGGCTCTACGATCCGACCAAAACCGGATCCCTCTTCCCGGCCGAGGAACCCCTCGGAGAGCCGGAGCAAACACCGTTGTCGCAGGCGTTCGTGGCCCGCACGATCAATCTCGGCTGAGCGGCCGACCAGTGCACGGGCGACCGCATCACGGGGCGCGGGGCAACTCCCGCGCTCACCCGCGATGTTGGCCGATGGCGACGAGGAGGGCCGCGGTCGGCCCGCCGAACCGAGGGCGAAATGCTCGACGTACGGGGTGCTGCCGTCGAACAGGGTTCGGGCGGGGGGAAGTGGGTCGATCGATCCACAGCGAAGGGGGACACGGACATGGCGGTACAACAGGCGATGGCCTTGGGGCGAGCCCGCGACGAGCGGCTGCGCGCCGTGGCCTGGGCGATGCTGGGCCTGGTGCTGCTGGTGCTCTCCGCTGGGGCGGGCAGCCTGATCAGCGGTGCGATAGCCGACGAGGAGGCGTTCCTGGCGGCCAGGCCGTGCGTCGAGACGGAGGCCTCGGCCTCCCGGGGGACGGAGGACTGCCTGCGGACGATCCGTGCCACCGTCCTCTCCGCCCAGAACGCGAAGAGCGGCCCCAAGGCCGTGGACGTCTTCCAGGTACGGCTGCGGGCCCCCGTTCCCGCGCCCGCCGATCAGCCGTTCAACCTTGATTCGAACGGCGATCTGGCGTACCTCGTCGAGCCCGGTGAAGAGGTGGAGGTCACCACGTGGCGAGACGTCCAGGTGTCCGTGCGCCAGGACGGGGTCGCCGAGACGCTCCCCGGACTGCCCGACGAGTCCACCATGTACGTCGGGCTCACGCTCGTCATCGTCTGGACGGCGGCCTTGGCCTTCATCGCCGCGTTCGGCAGTGCCCGCCGGGCCCGCTGCCACGCGTTGGGCCGCCCCGTCACTCCGCGGGTCGGCTTCGGCCGGCCGAAGGCGGTGGCGGGGGCGGGGGCGGTGGTCGTCGTCCCGCTCGCCGTGTCGTTCCTTTCCCTCACACTGTGGGACGCCTGGGCGGCGGCGGCCATGGCGGTGGTCATCTCGGCACTGGTCGCGGTCCCCACCACGTACGCCGCGCTGCGATGGGACCGCGACGAGTGAACCACCTTTCGGGCGCCGCCCGTCAAGCCGCGTGGCGGCCTCGGCGGCGGCCCGGGGCACGGTCGCCGGGCGGTGGACGGTCCGTCGCCGGCAGGAAGGCCGATCCCGGTACCGGCCCCGGTGACGGCGGCGGTCGTCAGGGGGATGTCGGTCCGTGGGTGCGCGCGCCGAGTGCCTCGACGGCGGCGACCATGCGGTCCCAGAACGCGTCGGTCTCCAAGGTCACGGCCACGCGCGCGTTGACCGGGCGGCCCGTGGAACGGTGCAGGTCCACCACGGTGGCGCCGCGCGTGTACCGGCCGTGCAACTCCACCGCCACCTCGGCGTCCACGCAGTGCACCAGCCCGGGATCGATGACCCGGGCCACCGCCACGGGGTCGTGCAGCGGCGGGCTGGGGAACCCCCACAACTCGCGGTACGTGGACCCGAAGTAGGTCAGCAGGTCCGCGCAGGTCTGCCCGAGGGGTGTGCCCAGGGCCACGAAGCGGGCCACCACCTCGGGTGTGGCCAGCGCCTGGTGGGTGACGTTGAGCCCGCACATGGTGACCGGCACACCCGAGCGGAAGACGATGTCGGCGGCCTCCGGATCGGTGAGGATGTTGAACTCGGCCGCCGGGGTCCGGTTTCCCCGCTCCGTCGAACCACCCATCAGGACGATCTCGTGGATGCGGGAGACGTCCTCCGGATACCGCCTCAGAAGCAGGGCGATGTTGGTCAGCGGCGCGGTGGGAACGAGGGTGACCGGCTGGGGGTGTTCGGCCAGCAGCCGGTGGATGAGGTCCACCGCGTGCTCCGGGACGACGTCCACCGTGGGGGCCGGGAACATCGGCCCGTCCAGTCCGCTGACCCCGTGCACGTCGGCGGCCACGCCGAGCGGCTGGACGAGCGGCCGGTCGCAACCTGCCGCGACGGGTACGTCCGTGATCCCCGCGACCGTGCAGACCCGGCGGGCGTTGAGCGTGGTCTTGTCGAGGGTCTGGTTTCCCGCGACCGTGGTGATGGCGAGCAGGTCCACCGCCGGGTCGGCGGCGGCCAGCATGATGGCGAGGGCGTCGTCATGTCCGGGATCGCAGTCGATGATGATCGGGACGGGCACGTCACTCCTGGCGCTGCGGGGCGTGGAGTTCCAGTGTGCCGCCGGGCCGGTGCCCTGACCACACCGCCTCGCCAGGACCGGGCGAGCACTTCGGCGGCGGGACGGTCAGGTCCCTGTCGGATACCGGTCGGCCCTCGGAGGCGGCGCCCTCCCGTGCCGCGGTGGGGCACGCCAGGGGTGGCCGAGGTGTCGCCACCCGGGTGGACGGTGTGGTCCCGCTGCGGCGGAACCACGCAAGGGCACCCGCCAGCAGTACGAAACCTCCCAGCAGCCAAGGCACCGGGCCTGGCCGGAGCACGCCGACGACCAGGCCGGTGAGGGCCCCCACCGACTGCGCGACGAGCGACTGGACGGACAGCGCGGTGGCCCGGCCCGTACGGGAGACACGGCGGTGGAGGATGTCGTTACTCCGACGCCCCGGTGACGGCCGCGGCGCGCCCCGGCGTGAGCAGTTCGATCGTGACCAGCGCGCTACCGGCCGCACCTGCTCCGAGGAACACCCGGCGGACCGACACGTCCCGACCGCCGAGGGGCCGCCACCTCGCCCGGAGGTGGCGGCCCTCACATTCTCGTCCACCCAGCGGGAGTTACTTGCTCTTGATGCTGCCGGTCCACTGTCCGGCGGCGCGCATCAGGGCGTCGTTGCTCATGACCTGGGTGCCGGGCATGGCCGCCATACCGATGTCGCCGGCCGGCGCCGCGCCGTTGTTCGAGCCGACGGTGTTGTCGCGGCCGGCGTTGAAGACGTCGTCACCGGCCACCTGGCTCAGGTCACCGAAGACGATGGAGTACGTGTTGCTGACCGGTGCGTAGATGGTGAAGGCGTCGTCGGCGGAGGCGGCGGACGCACCCGCCAGGAGGATGCCACCAGCGGCGAGAGCGGTCAGGGCGCAACGGATCGATCGCACGGGTACTGCCTTTCGTGGAGGGATGGTCGAGCAGTGCGAACGTAGGCCGCAGCGTCCTAAGGGTCCCCGAACCCGGCGCCGGACGGACCGAGTCCATCCGTACGGCGCAGCCGACCGGATGGACTCGGCCGTCCGGCCGACGCGTGCGGCTCCGCGTCAGGAGTGGGCGCTCAGCCGTGCAGGCCCCAGCTGTCGAGGCCGGAGTAGATGACGGCGGTCCGATAGTCAGGTCGGGAAAAGAACTCGGCCTGGCCGGTGTAGACCGCGATCAGCGAGTCCGTGCCTCGCCACCATCGATCGGCCAGCCCTTCCACTTCCGGAACCGGCTCGTAGGACCCGAGCTCCAGGGCGTCGACGTCATCCCCGGTCACCTTGGTGATCTGCTCGGCCCACATGGTCGCGTGATGGGCGAGCGCGACCGACTCGACCCATCCGTCGACGCTCGCGTGCAGGGGCACCCATCGCCATGTGCCGAGACCGAACTCGCCACGGGGGCCGATCATGAAGGAGTACGGGACCGCGGCCCGCTGATCTCCCGCCCAGAACCACCATCCGTCCGATGGCGCCGCCTCCGGAGTGTCGGGGCGGAACAGGGTCGGACCGCCGTTGTACGTCGGAGCCGGCGGCAGGACCACGCCACCCCAACGCTCCTCGAACGCCATGACCCTGTCGACGACGGTGTCAGGGATCCCGCGCTCCGACCAGCCCTCCCGGTACTGTGCGGCCCCCAAGCCTTCGAGCCGCAGCCCGTGGACCCTGACGAAATACTCGGCCCGCCGAGAGAGCCCGTCAGGCGCATGAGCGGGGTAGTTGTCCACCGGGTGGACACTACACAGCCAGGGCGGACGCGCGCTGAGCCATCGACTGCCGATCGAGGTGGAACGCGGTCACGCCCCGGGCTGCTCCACGATCACCAACGTGCCGTGGCTACCGGGACCGACAGCATGTCGGGCGCCCGCCGGCACGCGGTACATCTCGCCTGTCTCCACGGCGACCTCGATGCCCTCGACCAGCAGTTCCATCCGCCCGTCGAGCACCAACAGCACCTCGTCGGCCCCGTGTGCCTCTTCCTGGACCGGGCTGCCGTCCATGCGCAGGACTTTCACGCGGGCCGCCCCGACCTCACCCAAGGAGTAGGAGCTCCATGCGGCCGGCAGTGCGGCGGCCGTCTCCAGGACGTTGATCGAACCCATCTCATGCCTCCCCTCGGGCTGCTCCCGCCATGGCGCAAGCAGCCAGCACACATCACCTTCAACGGATGCCAAGAAGCTATCTGAGCAGGGACGATCGTCGGCCGACCGTTTGGTAAAGATCAGCCGGGCGACGCTTCGCCCGCAGCCGAGCGGCGACCGCCGAGGGAGGCGACCAGGGCGTCCGCCACGATCGACGCATCCGCATCGGCGACGTCCGTCGGGTATTCCGGCAGCAGATCGTCCCAGACCGGCAGCCAAGATCCGTAGAGCTGGGCCTGTCCCACGGGGCGGGCGAAGAACCAGATGTGCAGGTGGGCGCCCCCGTCTCCGATGCGGTAGACGTGGGCCCGCGCGATGTGCGGAAGGGCCTGTACGTGGCGGACGATGTGCGTGGACAGGACCCCCAGTTCGGCTGCCAGGGTGTCGGGGAGGTCAGCCATGTCATGGTGCTCCCGTGGATGCAACATGAGTACCAGCGGCACACCGACTCCCGTGATCCGGGTGAGCCGCCAACTGTCGTTGAGCCAGATCCCTTCGTCCCGGTCACGGCACGACCCGCAGTCCGATGGGTCCTCGCCGTGTCGCGGAGGCTCGGGCAGGACCGGAGGGCGCAGCGGTGCGACGCGCAATCCGTCCTGCTCGAACGGACTGATGTCCCACCCGGTCATGCGCGCGAGCGGGAGCCGACGCTCGTCATCCGCGGCGGCACGGGCGTGGTCGTAGAACTCTTCAGGTCGTAAAGCCATGATCCGAAGGGTAGTTCGACTTCAACTCCCGGCGGCACGCGCACGGATGTGCGGGAGCCGCGGCGAGGTGAGGGCCAGGGCGCGGCTTTCCGTCCCGCCGGCCATACGGTCGAGCCATCGGCGGCCGGTGCGGCGGCCCGTCACGGCGTCGTGCGGTGACGACCGCCAACTCCCTTGAGGAAAGGTTCGATACGGCGGCGGACATGGTGCTGCCGATTCGGTCGCCGTATGGCTAAGAGCGTTAGCCGTCAATCCTGAGGGGCGTGCCGCGCTCACTGGTGCAGCGTGGAACCTGATGCGTTCAGTACAGCAGGACGCGGGTCACGATCACCTGCGGCGGGACGGCGTCCTTGGCGATCACATACTCGACGATGCCCAAGGACCCATCCTCACCGAGCGGCAGAAGCCGGCATTCCGGCCAGTCCTCCACCACGGTGCTTCCGGCGACGAGCCCTCGGGTCTCGCCGATCTCCACCAGCGCGGTCACGACCGGCCCCATCGCCCACGGGGGCAGTGCCGGGTCGGTCATGAAGGCGGTGACGTCCTCCGACAGCACGCACGGCAGGCCGTCGGAGCCGTCGGAGCCGTCGGCGAAGGGCTCACTCAACGGGCAGTCCCGCAGCCCGCCGCCGGTCCAGCATGTCCTGCACGGCGATCGTCGCCATCGTGCCCGCGAGCGCGGACGCGACCCGGCGCTGCCGGCCCGGATCGGATTCGAGCATGGCGCGACCCCACCAGCGCAACAGCACGCCCTTGGCCTCCTCCGGCCGGGCGGCCAGGAGCTCGGCGTAGAACTCCTTCGCGGTCTCCGGCGTCAGCGCGTCGGCGATGCCCCTGGCATTGCGCGGCACTCGCTCCGGCTCGTGTCGGCGAATCGGCTGTGCGGTCATCGCCCGCCCCTTTCCTTCTCCTCAGAGTCTGCCCTGCCGACGCCCTCGCGGTCGACCGCCCGAGCCGGATCGGCACCTTCGACTCCGTCGCTCCAGTGGTCGTGGGGAGGGACCTCGGGCAAACCGGCGCAGTCGGCCGCGGCGCGCCGTGCTGGTCAAGCCGCCTCCTTGGATTCGACCCGGCCGATCGGTTCAGGGCCGCCCGTCAGTGCCTCTCGAGCCGCTTGCCAGGAGGGGTCACCGGGCCAGAGCGCCGTGCGGAGGTAGGCCAGGGTGAGTCGCGCGACGGCGGCGACTCGTTCGGGGTTCTCGTCCGTGGTCTCGGCGACGTCGTAGCCGGAGACCCCGCCGAGCCCGTGCTCCGCCTCGAAGAGGGTGAGCAGGGACTTGGGGCCCGGGGCGAGGGTGTAGGGATCGGTGTGCCAGTCCGGGCCTCGGACGGTCAGGAAGGCGGATTCGTCCTTGTCGCCGGCGACGACGAGGGCGGGCGTCGTCATCGAGGAGAAGTCCGTGGTCAGGAAGAAGGAGTAGTTCTCGACCGTGAACTCGGTGAGGGCGTCGCCGCCTCGGCCCGGCGCGGCCAGCAGCACGCCCGCCTTGATCCGGGGATCGGCCAGGTCCACCGTCGTCCCGTCGTGGGGATCGGTGAGCCGGGCGCCCAGGAGCAGGCTCGCGGTGTGCCCGCCCATCGAGTGCCCGGCCACGGCGACCTTGTTCCGCTCCAGACGTCCGGCGAGCTGCGGGACGGCCGCCTCGACGGCGTCGAGCTGGTCGAGGATACGGGTCATGTCCTCGGCCCGGCTGCGCCAGTGAGGGATCGCCCCGGGGGTGGCGGGGCCCAGGCTCAGCGTCCGGGAGTCCAGGTGGGTGGGCTGGATCACGACGAAGCCGTACGCCGCCCAGAAGTCGGCGAGGGGGGCGTAACCCTTCAGCGAGGAGAGGTTGTTGGAGAAGCCGAGACCGTGGGAGAGGAGAATGACGGGCAGCTCGGTCCCGGACACCGGGGCGGAGATGCGCACCTGAAGGTCCACAACTCGGCCGGGAGCCGGCAGCACGACCGGACTGACGGAGATGACGGGAGTGGGCGAGCCCAGGATGTCGGCCATGTCGGCTATGTCTGCCATGTGAGTCGATGCGGTCATCACACGCGTTTCCCTTCGATGGCCTCGGCGACCGGACTCGTGGAGCCGGGCGCGGGCGAGGCGGGGCAGGAGTGGGCCGCGGCTTCAGCTATCCTGAAAACGGAGCGCGGTTCCGCTTCAACGATACGGAGCAACGTTCCGTTTCGTCAACGGTCGTCGGAAGATGCCGGGAAGGAGAGCGCCGTGCCCACTGCCGGCGAGCCCAGAGGATCGTCAGCGCGCAGCAAGCGGGCCGACGCGGTGCGCAATCAGCAGACGCTGCTCGATGCCGCAGCCGAGGTGTTCGTGACCTCGGGAGTAGACGCACCGATCCGCCAGATCGCCGCCCGCGCGGGCGTCGGGATGGGGACGATCTACCGCCACTTCCCCACCCGGGCGGATCTCGTCGTCGCCGTCTACCGCCACCAGGTGGAGGCGTGCGCCGAGGCCGGCCCGAACCTGCTGGCCGCCGCCGGCTCGCCGATCGAGGCACTCCGCCAGTGGGTGGACCTCTTCGTCGACTTTCTGGTCACCAAGCACGGACTCGCGGGCGCGCTGCAATCGGAAGGCAGCGGCTTCGAGGCACTCCACGCCTACTTCCTCGACCGCCTGGTCCCCGTCTGTGCGCAACTCCTCGAGGCCGCGGTCGACGCCGGCGAGATCCGGGCCGGCACGCACGCCTACGAGCTGATGCGCGGCATCGGCAACCTCTGTATCGGACACGACAGCGATCCCCGCTACGACCCCCGCCGATTGATCGAACTGCTCCTCCAGGGACTACGCCAACCGCAGTCCCCCTGATGCGGGCAGTACGCGACGGCCTCTTCGGAGGAACGCCGCCCGAATTCCGCCCGAGAACCGCTCGACCACGCTGCTCACTCAGAGGGGCCGGGGGAAAGGGGCAGGAGCCCCGTGTCCCCGCACCCATGACCACCCGGGGGAAGAAGTAGTGCCTACAACGGCTGCGCGTACACAAGGAGACCGACCGGCACGAATACCGGAGGTCGACGCCCTGCGTGGCTTCGCACTCATGGGCATTCTCCTGGTCAACGCGCTGATGATGGCCGATCCGTACGGCCTCGGAGCCGTCATCGATCCGGGGGCCACTTCACTTGACCGGACCGTCGAGGGTGTCGTCCTGACCCTCGCGGTCGGCAAGTTCTACCTGATGTTCTCGTTCCTCTTCGGCTACAGCTTCACCCTTCAGCTGGCTTCCGCGGAACGCGTCGGAGCGAGCGCCGTTCCCCGGTTGCTGCGCCGCTCACTCGGACTGTTCGTCCTGGGCGTCGCGCACGCCGTACTCCTGTACACCGGCGACATCCTCATCACGTACGCGGTGCTCGGCCTGATCCTCATCGCGGCACGCAACCGCACGCCCGGCGCGGCACTCCGCGCCGCCCGAATCCTGTACGGATGCTTCAGCGCCTTCCTTCTCCTCGTCGGCCTGGGGACCGTGCTCATGCCGGATGCCGAAGCGGACGCCGAACTCGCGGGAGGCTTGACCGAACTCGTCGCCGCCTACCGCGGCGACGCATCGTCCGTCGTGCGGGCCAACCTCGGCCTGCTGCCCGGCCAACTCCTCGCCGCGCTGCTGATGAGCGGATTCGTGATGACCGCCTTCCTGGTCGGGCTGCACTGCGGCAAGCGGCGTCTGCTCGCCGACACGGGGACCCGCCGTGCACAGATGCGCCGCATCTTCCGCCTCGGTGCGGCCGTCGGCCTGCCCGGCAGCCTTTTCATGGCGATGGCCGTCAGCGGCCCGCTCGGTCCGCGATGGTCGATCTTCGGCACCATGGTGGGAACGGTCACGGCCCCCGCCCTCACCGCCTCATACATCTGCGGAATGCTCCTGCTCATGCAAACCGCCCGGGGCGCGCGGATCGCAGCGGTCTTCGTCCCTGCGGGCCGGATGGCCCTGACGAACTACCTGAGCCAGTCCCTGATCATGGCCCTTGTCTTCACCGGTTACGGGCTGGCCTTGTACGACCGCCTCAGCCCGGCCGTCGTCGTCCTCGGTTCACTCGTGCTCTATGCCGGTCAACTCGCCTTCAGCAGATGGCTGACGGCGCGGTACCGGTACGCCCCGGTCGAATGGCTGCTCCGCACGGTCACCCTCGCGCGACTCCCCCACGAGCGCCGTGACCAGCCGACAGCTTCACGGTGACGCCCCCAGGCCGTCTCTTCCCGCAACAGCGGGCGAGCCTGTCCACCCAGGGCTGCTGCCTCCGATCTCCGGAGGCGGCAGTCACCCCCCTGAGGAGAGGCGGTCCTCCAGTGCGCGGGGCAGCGTATAGGCGCGCTCGGCGGGAAGCAGCCGCTGGGCTTTCGCGGAATGCCCAGCCTGTATCAGGGAAGCAGCCTTGCGGACCTGCGGGGTGAGGTCGGTGAGACTCACGATCCAGTCGTCGGTGAACGTGCGAATCCGATGGCGGCCGATGCCGACCTGGATGCTGTAGTGGTTGAGCGCCGCCCCGCGCGGCGAGCGCTCCGGGTCCCACTGGACATGCACGGCCGCCTCGGCGAGGGTCGCGGGGTCTGCGGTCGTGAGCACCGCCTGGGACAGGGCCTCCTCCCAGCCCTCCCGCGTCATCCGCACGGCGAGAACGCGCTCCTGACCGGGTTTGCGGGCCCAGTTGCTGCGGTGCATCAGCCACATGAACGACGGCTTGATCCACGTCATCCTGTGGAATGAGAACGGCGCAACGAAGCGGCCTGCCCGCAGTGCCGCATCGGCGATGGCAGGTGCGTACGCCTGGTAGACCACGATCGTGCGAGCATCGTAGTCGGCACGAATCTGATACTGGGGCGCCATGCGCCGCACCCTGCCATCCGCCCCATGAGCTCGCGAGCCGTTTTCTCGCACCGGCCGCGCAGCCGGTTGCGAAAGTGCCGGTCACAGCGCCTCGTTGAGGACCGCAACGAGGGCGGTGGTGTCGTAGCGGACGGCGAGTTCTCGTCAAGTGTGGCCGACGGCGAACTGAGGCTGTGCGCGCCCGTCGTCAGTGGCTCGACGGCGGGCGACCAACACACCGGGCAGGATCGGCCACCGGGAAACCCGCCGCGACACGCTCGACCAGGCGCGACTCGCCGCGCTCGTCGATCTCGGCGTCGACCGGGCGGGACAGGTGAGGGAGCTGAAACTCGTGGAGCCCGCGGACGATCTTTTGAGAAGATCCCCACCATGCCGAGTCCCACCGCAGAAGAGCTGCTCTCCTCCATCGGAGGATTGTCCCCCGAGCTGGCGCAGCGGGCCGCCGACCGCATCGATGAATGCAGAGCACTGCTCGAGGCAGACACCGACATGGACGCGGTCCAGCAGCACCTGAAAGACCAGGGTGTCCCCCTCATGATCGCAGTGCTCATCACCACCAGACTGATCGGCGACCACCCCAGCAGACTGAAGGCTGCACGAGAGATCGTCGAATGCAGCCCAGCACGCACCCGGACAACAGCGCACTGAGCAGACCAGCGCTCGTCGAGTTCCTCAGTCGAGTTCGCCCATCGCGTGCAGTCGTGCGAACTCGTCGGCGAGCATGCCCATCAGGACGAGGTCGTGGTGTCGACCGGCGAAGAACACGTGATCACGGAGGCGACCCTCTTCGACGAAACCGAGCCGTCGATGAAGTGCCAACGACGCCTCGTTGTGGGCGAAGATTCGCGCCCCGCACTTGTGATAGCGCCGCTCGGCGAACATGAAGCGCAGCAACATCACCACGGCTTCCGCCGCGTATCCCTTGCGTCGATGGTCGGCCCCCATCGTGACGCCGTACTCGAACCAGCCCGCACGTGGATCAGCGTGGTGCGAGCCGACAGCACCGACCGTCTCCCCCGTGTCGACGGCTTCGATGGCCAACCCGAAGCAGTCGCCGTCGGACTTGGCCGCGGCCTGCTCCTTCGCCCAGTCACGGAAGCTCTCGGCGGAACGTGGTGGGTGCAGCACGTCTCCCAACCGCTCCTCGTCGACGGCGAAGCGCATGAACGCCGTCCAGTCGTCGGGCTCGATACCGCGCAGGCGTACCCGGTCGCCGGTCCAGAACGATGTCATCCCCTATTCGATCACGCCGCAGCGTGTCCTCGTTAACCCTTTGCCGAGGAGCCGATGGGCCGGATAGGTTCTCCCCGCCGCCCGATGCCGTTCGGAGCGGTCGACGAGGAGGTGTGGAGCACATGCGCAGGATTGCCCAGCAGTTGAGTCCGCGTACTGACCTTGGCCACTTCCTCACGACGGAGACACCTTGTCGTCTCGCATCACCCCACTGACCGACCCCGCTCACGGCCCGAACAGCCGGCGTCTTGCATGGCTGGCGTCCGATGCCGATTCCATCCCCATCGGAACAGCCTTCCTGCGCCTGTTCAACAGTCCCGAACAGGAGCACCTGGCCGAGCTGACCCTCGGTGTCCATCCCGCGGAACGACGCAAGCGCGTCGGTTCCCGGCTCCTCGACGCCGCCGTGGCCGCCGCCCGGGCCGATGCCCGACGTTGTGTCATCGCGCAGGCCGAGGCCGACTCTCCAGGCGACCACTTCCTGCCGACGCGCGGTTTCCGGAAGGTCCTCACCCTCAGGTTCTCCCGCTTGCCGCTGGCCGACGTGGACACCACCGCCCTCGCCCGCATCGTCGAGCGTCCGCATGCCGGCTACCGGCTGATGTCATGGCACGGAACCGTGCCCGACGACCTCGCCGAGACGTTCGCCGACTCGCGTCGCGCCATGGACGACATGCCCATGGACGACACCGACT
The DNA here is from genome assembly GCF_043201215.1 of Streptomyces sp. NPDC048331. Taxonomy (NCBI): domain Bacteria; kingdom Bacillati; phylum Actinomycetota; class Actinomycetes; order Kitasatosporales; family Streptomycetaceae; genus Streptomyces; species Streptomyces sp. NPDC048331. The sequence goes on from NZ_JBICYT010000023.1 coordinate 83,723, forward strand.
ACGGCACGGTGGCTTGGGACGTGGACCGTGTCCGAGCCGCGGCGAAGGCTGTCGAAGAGCGTGGCGACCACCTGCACACCGTCGTCGCCCTCGCCGCCTCCGACGAGTCGATCGTCGGGTTCACCGAGCTGGTCGTCCCCGGCGATGGCAGAGGTGATGGCCAGCACTACGGCACCGGCGTATTGCCCGAGCACCGTGGACACGGCCTCGGTCGGTGGATGAAGGCCGAGTCGATCCGACACGCCCATGAGCGCTATCCGGAGCTCGGCGGCCTCCTGACCGACACCGCCGCCGGCAACACGCACATGAGACAGATCAACGACAGTCTCGGCTACACCCCCACTCACACGACACACCAGTACCAACTCGACCTTTAGCGGCGGGCGGACGGTCGGGACCTGGACGTCACTGGGTCCAGGTCCCGACCGTCCATGCTCTGGATACGAGACGTGAAGGGGAAGCACCTTGGCGCGTTCGGGCCGCGCCCTGGCCCGGACGGGCCCGCCACGCTCACCGAGGCTGCTGGTCCGGTGCGGCTGGACGCGGGCCGCCGGATGAGTTCGCGGGGCTGCGGCCGGCGAGCCAGACGGCGATCCGCTCCCGCAACTCCTCGTTGCGGGGGTGGTCCCACTGCGCGTACCACTCCAGGTCCCGCAGGACGTTCTCCGAGCGATCCGGACGGCTCACCGCGGTCACATCGACACCGATCTCGCCCGTCGAGCAACTGAGGTACACGCTGCTGTCGAGCGCCATCATGCCGAAGCCCGGGTGCCCCGCGTGGACACCGAGAAACGACGCCGCGCCCCGGCCCATGATGTCCCAGCGGTCCAAGAGGCGGACCCGGGTCCAGGCCGTCGGCGGGGGGCGGTGGCTCCAGTGCATGTCGTGCAGCCAGAACGCGCTCGTCATGGTGTCGCGAGGGAGCATGACGAGGAACTCTCGCCGGTGGTCGAGCAGCCCCGTCGAGACCGCCAGGTCGTACCAGTCCTCGTTGAGGCGCTTGACGAGCCGCGGGGTGGTGTACGGGTGCGAGAAACCGCCGACGACGTCCTCGCGGCCGTACCCGAGGACGATCGGCATCGTGCCTGCCGGCACCGCGTCCGGGATCACCTCGAGGCCGGCCCGCCGCAGTGGCCGGTACATCTTGCGTTCGCGCTCCTGGATCCCCACATCACTGTTCTACCAGGGCCCCCGCGCCGAAGTGGCCGTGGCCTCGTCGCCGAGGCGCGGCCGGCAGGGAGCTGAAGGCGTCGGCCCGAGCGACCCGACACCCGGGAGAAGCGGTGGCGTGTGCTGGGATACGAGCATGAGGGGACTTCTGTATGCCGAGATCGATGTGGAGTGGCCCGAGCCGGCCGTCTATCAGGAGGTTACGCGCGCGTGGCTGGACGGCGGGTTCACCGCCTTGGCGGGCGGGCACCGACGGGCGCTGGAGACCGAACCGAAACTGCCCCCGGAGGCGATGCGCAGCAACATCCCCTGCGGGCCGCCCCACGCCGCCTGGGGGTTCGTCTCGATAGCCCGGCACGACGGTCGGCAGCTGCGCAGGTCGGCCCGGGTCATCTCCCCCCGGAGCATGTCGTGGTTCCTGAACCAACTGGCCGATCCCCCGCGTACCGCCACGATCGACCTCTCCGTGCTGGATGAACGCGGCTACCCGGGCACCAACGTGCTGCGGCTCAAGGTCGACCGGCCGGAGGCCCAGGACTGGCCCGAGGCCATCGATTGGGCGGTGTTGTCGTGCGAGATTCCCGAGAGGGATCTGGTGGACCCTGCGCGGCAGGAGGTCGTGATGAGCTTCCTCCGCAACGTCGGTGAAGGTCTGGACCCCTCGTTCGCCCACATCACCTACCACGACGGGCTGGGAAAGACGGGCCTCGAGCGGACCCTCGGTCCGCCGTGGAAGTTCCCCAGGGAGACGATCCCGACCAGCCGTCAGGCACTGCGCGGATACGAGTGGTGGACGATCTGCCCGAAGGAACTGGTCGACGCCGTCGGCGGTGCCGACGCCCTGCGCGCCGGCGGCGCCTTCCACGAAGTGGTCCAGCTGCCGTCGGGCGCCTTGTGGCTCCAGGCGACGGAACACTACCGAGACTACGGCCCCGATGCCTACACGGCCGTGTTCCACGCGCTGGCCCCAGCGCTCCCACCAGGGACACCGAAACATTTCGACAGGGGCGAGAGCGAACCGGCGGAGCGGGTCGTCCACCTCGATGCGGACTCCGTCCGCCGCTCGCCGATGCCGGACCGCACCGAACCCGAGACCCTCCGAGGGATCGGTACACCGTCGAACTGACCCCCTCCCGCCGGTAGAGGCCGGGCCGCCTTCCCACTGCGCAACGCGGCGGTGGTGGTGGTCCGATCCGACCGGCCTCGCCGAAAGGGCGCAGGGCGCCCCCCTCAGGCGAGAGGCAGAGGCCTACTGGGGCCGCTACCGCCGTACGGGAACTGCTGCTCGGGCCACGGCAGTTGGAGGCCGCAGCGAGCCCGGATCCCGCGGATCCTGCGCTCAGCCGCAGGAACCGATCATGGTCGGTAGGGCTCCGGACCGCATCGGCGGAGTCGGAGGGCTGCCTGGGCTCCGGTCGCTCCAGCAGCCGCCCGGCACCCGGGGCCCCCGCCGGCAGGCCGATGGTCGCCGCGCCCCGCCGCTCCTCACCGCTCCTCACCGCTCCTCACCGCTCCTCACCGCGCCCCTGCGGTTTTCCGCAGGGGCGCCGGGCGGGAACGCGCATACCGGCCGCGAGCTGCGGTTCCTAGGTTGGGGAGGGTCGTCCGGCGGGTCCGCCGGGGGACCTTCCCCTGAGACCTGGAGGGCTCATGACCCCGTTCTCGACCACTCTCGCCCAGGAGCCCGCCGGCGGCATCGCCGGTTGGGCGGCCGACCTCGTCGACACGCTCGGCGGGCCGGGCGCGGGCCTCGCCATCGCCCTGGAGAATCTGTTCCCGCCGCTGCCGAGCGAGGTGATCCTGCCGTTGACCGGCTTCGCCGCCGGGCAGGGCGTGCTGAGCCTCGCCTCCGCCCTGTTCTGGACGACGCTGGGTTCGGTCGTGGGCGCGCTGGCGCTGTACGGGATCGGGGCGCTCTTCGGTCGGGAGCGGATGCACGCGCTGTGGGCGCGGCTGCCGCTGGTGAAGGTCTCGGACCTGGAGCGGACCGAGGCGTGGTTCGGGCGGCACGGCACGAAGGCGGTGCTCCTGGGCCGGATGGTGCCGATCTTCCGCAGCCTGATCTCGGTGCCGGCCGGGGTGGAGCGGATGCCGGTCCCTCTCTTCCTCCTGCTCACCACCGTGGGCAGCCTGGCCTGGAACAGCGTCCTGGTCCTCGCCGGCTACGCCCTCGGAGACCGCTGGGAGTTGGTCGAGTCGTACGTGGGCCTGGCCTCCAAGGCCGTCGTCGTCCTGGTCCTCGCGGCCGGCGCGACCTGGCTGACGGTACGGCTCCGGTCCCGCGGGGCGGCCGCCCGTCACCGGCGCGCATAGGGTGGGGTCGTGAGCGGGGGCGAACGGGGCGAACGGGTCGGCGCGGGAACGCGGTCGGCGGTCCGGCGGACGGTGGGGGTGCTCGCCGGATGCCTGACGGCGCCGACCGGCCTGCTGTACCTGCTGCTCGCCGGGGTGCCGCTCGGCGCCTTCCTCCTGTGGCCGCGCACGCGACCGTACGCCCTCAGGGTCTTCGGCTCCGGCGCCCGGCGGCTCGTCGAGGTGGAGCGCAGGCGGCGGACCTTTTTCTTCGGCGACCGGTTCCCAGAGACGTACGGGATGTGCGGGACGTACGAGACGTACGAGACGTACGGGGGCGAGGGCGTGGTCCGGTATCTGGCGGTCCGGTCCTGGTCGGGGCTCATGTGCGGGGTGGTCCTGGCGCTGCTCGGCTTCGGCCTGGCGCTGGCGGGGCTGCTGGCCGGCGGGGTGGTGCGCGGGACCATCGGGGCCGCGGAGCTGCTGACGCAGCTGGTCCTCGGGGGCGTCCTGCTGTTCCTCGGTCTTCAGGGGCTGTTCGCGCTGACCGCGCTCGACGCCCGGCTGGCCCGGGAGTACTTCGGGCCGTCGGAGCGGGAGCTGCTGCGGCGCCGGATCGACGAACTCTCGGTCAGCCGCGCCGCCGTCGTGCGGGCGGTGGACGTGGAGCGGCGGCGGATCGAACGGGACCTCCACGACGGGGTGCAGCAGCGGCTCGTGGCGCTCGCGATGCTCATCGGACGGGCGCGCCGGGGCGGCGGGCGGGATCCGGAGCGGGCGGCGGAGCTGCTGGGGCAGGCGCACCGCGAGGCCCAGGAGGTGCTGGCCGAACTGCGGGAGGTGGCCTGGCGGGTGTACCCGTCGGCGCTGGACAGCCTCGGCCTGGAAGAGGCGCTCGGCGGGGTGGCGCAGCGGTGCGGGCTGCCGCTGCGGATCGCGTACGAGGTGGCGGGCCCGCTCCCCCGCCCGGTGGTGACGGCCGCGTACTTCGTCGTCTCCGAGGCCGTCACGAACGCGGCCAAGCACTCCGCCGCCTCGGCCGTCTCGGTGCGGGTCGCGGGGCCGCCCGGCGGCCCGCTCACCGTGCGGATCGAGGACGACGGCCGGGGCGGCGCGGATCCGGCGGGCAGCGGCCTGACCGGGCTGCGCGGACGGGTCGCCGCGCTCGACGGCGCCCTGCGCATCGACAGCCCCCTCGGGGGACCCACCACCATCGTCGCGGAGCTGCCGTGCGTGTGATCCTGGCCGAGGACTCGACCCTGCTGCGGGAGGGCCTGGCCCGACTCCTCGTGGAAGAGGGGCACGAGGTCGTCGGGGCGTACGGCGACGCGGTGACGCTGGTCGCCGAGACGGAGACGCTCCGCCCCGACGTGGCCGTCGTGGACATCCGGATGCCGCCGACCCACACCGACGAGGGGCTGCGGGCGGCCGTCGAGATCCGCGAACGGCTGCCGGGGACCGGCGTCCTGGTCCTCTCCCAGCACGTCGAACGGAGCTACGCGGCCCGGCTGCTCGCGGCCGGCGCGGAGCGGGTCGGCTACCTGCTGAAGGACCGGGTGGCACAGGTCGAGGAGTTCCTCGACGCGCTGGAGCGGATCCACGCGGGCGGCGCGGCGATCGACCCGGAGGTCGTCCGGCAGCTGGTGATGCGCAGCGCGCACGCCGACCCGTTGGCCCGGCTGACCCCACGCGAGCGGGAGGTGCTCCAGGTGCTCGCGGAGGGGTGCACGAACACGGCCATCGCGCGGCGGCTGCACCTCTCGCTGAGCGCGGTGGAGAAGCACCTCAACTCGGTTTTCGACAAGCTGGAGTTGCGCGGGACCGAGGGCCACAGCCCCCGGATCCTCGCGGTGCTGCGGTATCTGGAGGCCTGAGGGCGTCCCGTATCGGTCCGGGGCGGCGTCAGGTCTTCGCTCGGTGATCGGGCACGACCCAGGTCCAGCGCGTCGTCACGGCCCGCCGGATACGCGGTCTTCCGGTGCATGGCCCGGCCGTGTGTCTTCCGATCGTCGGCACACCCCCTAGGCTGTGCGCCGATCGGCCCCACCGCGCGGGGCCCAGGGGGCGGGGAACAGGATGTCCGTAGAACGTCACATAGCGGGGATGCTCCAGCAGATCGCCCGTCAGCAGGACATCGTCGAGATCGCCCCCCAGGGCACCGCGCCGAAGGCGGCCGCCCTGGCATACGTGGCGGAACAGTACGGCTACACGTACGGGATGGCGTACAGGACCGGGTTCAAGAACTCCCTCGTCCAGGTCCGGATGTACCGGGACCCGCGGCCCGACGCGCGCGTCCGCGAGGCGGCCACCCTCACCGCCCATCCGCAGGCGGGCAACGGCGGGACGGTGCCCGGGTTGGGGCACAATTCGCTGACGCCGCTCCCCGATGCGGTCGGTGCCGTGGCTGTGCTGAAGGACCTCATCACCTTCGACGTCATGGCTCTGTACGTGGCCGATCGGAGCCAGAAGGTCGTGGTCTATCTCGCCTGCGCGGTGCTGACCGCACTCCTGCTCATCGACAAATCGCCGGTCGAAGCGCTCACCTCCGGCGGGGCGGCTGCCGTGCTCTCCACCGTGGCGTTCAACGTGGGCGCCTACCGCCGCAGGAAGATCGCACAACGGCTGACCGCGGCCGGATTCTTCGCGGTGCGCGACGAACGAGGGGACCAGCGGTTCCTGCGCCCCGGGCAGCAGTTGCCCGGCCACGCCAACCCGTTCGCCGCCTGAGGCCGCCCGGGCGACGAAGTAGCCCCAGAAATCGCCCAGGTGCTCACGCCCGTGGACGAAGGTACCTCCAGAGGCGCGCTGATGACATCGCCCTCAGGCGACGGATGCGCGCAGCGGATCGGTCGGGATGATCGCCTGCTCGTCGAAGAGCTGCTCAAGGGCTTCGTGGCCGTGCTCCCGGCGGTACGCCATCTCGGCGGCGGTAACCGGCAGAAGCCAGAGGATGCGGGCATGGCCGTCCGGCAGCGGGCACTGTTCCAGGTCCGGGCCGTGCAGGTAGGGGAGGCTGATCATGAGGTGGTCACATGGTGACCCGGGCAGCCACGGCTCGCCTATGGGCAAACTGTGGCCGATGTCGAGGTGATGGCTCGCGTGGTAATACGAGGTCATGGCCAGGAGATCGGCCAACCGCTCGTCACGGACGGGTCCGGAGAGGACGAATTCGAGGCCATGGCCGTTGGCCGCGGACGCGGACCAGCAGCCGGCGGTGACGTAGGTCCAACTGTCGGCGCGGGGCCCTGGACCGACCGTGAGGATCCGCAGATCTGGGACTGCTCCCCTGCGGCCGACGCCGAGGTCGTAGTCATCGACGGTGACCACGTGGCCGGCGAAAAAGCCGCGGACGTGGGTCTCGACGTCGGCTATCGCCTGCTCTCTGCGCCGGCTCGTGAACATGGTGGAGAGGATCTCACAGCGGGCACGGAGCTTTGCCGCAGGCGGGGGTGGACGCGGTGGGGGTGGCGGGTGTCGGCGGCGATCCGGATCAGGAACGGCACGGCAAGTGCGGCGGCGGCCCGCATGTCGTCCGCGCACATCCCGCCCACCACGCCCGCTCCGCTGCGACCGGCCGAGTCACCGGTACGCAGCAGGTGAACGGCCTCCCTGACCCGACCCCCTTGCGGGAAGCTCTGCCAAGGGACCTCGTCCAGCAGGAACCCGTTCTTCGCCTCGATCCGGAGCCCGCCCACCACTGCCCGCACGTCGAACGGCCCGCCCGCGAACGAGGAGAGATCCGCCCCGTCCGCCGGCGCCCGGCACATCGCGAACGTCGGATCGGTCCGCCGATCGCTCACTTCACACCACCCCCACGTCACGTCCGGTCGACGCCGGCCAGGCCCGCGCGGACCGGGGAAGCCGCAGGTCGATCCACGGGATGAGCACGACGGTCTCGATCGACCTGGCACCGAGTTCCAGCGCCCGATGGAGCCCACGCGCATAGAGCCCTTCCCCGAGGCCCGGTCCGCGGTCACCGACCCTACCCCGAGGCCGCCTGATGATCCCCGGCCCGGGGCGCTGACGGAGTCAGCCCTGCGGGGCGGGCGGGTGAACGGTGCCGGCCGTCCGTCTGCGCAGGGCGCCCTCGAACAGGGTCCAGCCGTCGATCTCCATGCCCGACGGCCCGTCGGGACGCCACCCGCGGGCTCGGGCCTCCTCCATCAGGGCCCGTACGGTGCCGGGTTCGTGCAGGTACAGGGACTCGCCAGTGGTGAAGGACACCTCTCCCGAGACCATCGGATACCCGGTCGGGACCAACCTGCCGGTCCCTTCCCGGAAGACGATGCGCAGGTGCCCCCGTGCCCCGGCCAGGTGGACGGTCAACGACTCGCAGCAGTCCCCGGCGCCGCCGCCCGGCCTGCTGTGGGAGTGGCGCACCGACCGCGTGTAGGTGCCCCCGTCCACGACGAGGCGCCGGGCCTTTCTCGGGTTGCGAGGCATTCACGGTCCTCCAGAAACGTCGGGGGTCGTTGCGGGGAGCAGCATACGAAGTCCCGTGCGCCGGACGCATCCGTGAATCCGGGGCGGCGCGGGCGATGTGTGGCGGCCCGCCGGTCCTTCCGCGGTCACCGCATCGGACACCGGGCATCGGACACCGGGCATCGGACACCGGAAAGCCCGCCGCGACAGGCTCGGGGCCGTCCGGCTCGCAGCCCTCGCCCGGGCCGACGTCGACTGCGGCCGATAGGCCGGGGGGCAGGGCGCCGCCACCGCGAAGCACCTTCCGAGAAGTCCACGAAGCGTCTATCTTGAACACGTTCAGATTTTTCACGCCAAGGGGTGTCCATGTTTTCGGTTGTCGACCTGGCCGCGGTTCTCCTCTTCCTCTTCGTGCTGGTTCCCATGGGTGTCGCCCTGGTGGTCGCAAACTGCCGGGCATGCAGGAATCGCAGAAGCTCCTAGGGTTCCCATGGCTCTCTCGCTTCCGGTTCCACCGCCGGCGCCCGCAGAGCCGCGGGGGCGGGGCCGCGCACATCGGGGGTTTCGGGGGCTTCATAGCGGCTACACGCGCAGGAGGAACGGACGTACAAGGGAAGGAGCCCCTCGTGACGACGATGGTCCTGCTGATCGCGCCGATGGCGTTGGCCCTGCTGCTCGTCCACCGCAAGGGCGGGCACCGCGCCCGGCACCGGGCGGGCCGGTTCTGACAAGCGTTCCGGCCCGTCCGGTCCGGCGTCACACGAGAGCGCAAGCGAGGTGAACGCGGTGTCCATGCGTGCCAAGGGTTGGGCCACGTCCTTTCCCGTACACCGAGGGGTGCGCGAGGCCCGCCGGTGGACGGCGGAACGTCTGGACTCCCTGCAGTGGACGACGGAGGCCCCCGACACGGCGCACTCCGTCCTGCTGACTGTTTCGGAGCTCGTCACCAACGCACACGTCCACGCACACAGCGACGCCGGGCTGGTGCTCACCTGGGACGGTCGGTGCCTGCACGTCAGCGTCGCCGACGGCGACCCGTACCTACCGGCCCCGCGCGACCCCTCACGTGAGGCGACCTCCGGACGGGGGCTCGCCATCATCGATGCCCTCGCCGACGAGTGGGACGCTCATTCCTTCCACGGCGGCAAGACGATCACCGCCTGTTTCCATCCAGGGGCCGCATCCCCTCCGCACACCGCGAAGAGCCGGTCGAGGCCCCACGCCGGCGAATCCGCCGACGCGTGAGGCCCGGTCGGTCCGTCCATGGGCCGGCAGTGGTGCGTCATCCCTGCCGAAGCAGGGGTTGGCCGCTGGTCGGAAGGGCTGCGGTCGTACCGGTCACTATGCTTCCGGGATGACCGCCCAGTCGCCCCCTCCGCTGACCCTGGAAGCTGCCAGGGAACTTCAGACCATGCTCCGGGCCGAGATCGGACCGGGCCTCACCGAGCGGGAGCTCGACGCGGTCGAAGCAAGGTTCGGCTTCACCTTCTCGGCGGACCACAGGGTCTTCCTCGCCGCCGGGCTCCCCCACGGGTCACGAAGATGGCCGGACTGGCGCAACGGCGACCCCGAAGACCTGGCCGAGCGGCTCTCCCACCCGGTCGAGGGTGTGCTGTTCGACGTCGAGCACAACGACTTCTGGCACCCCGCCTGGCGCCCGAGGCCCACCGGGATGCCCGACGCGCTGCAGATCGCACGGTCCGAGTTGGCGACCGTACCGCAGTTGGTGCCCGTCTACAGCCACCGTTACCTGCCTGGCACAGCAGGCGAATGCGGGCACCCCGTGCTGTCCGTCCACCAGACCGACGTCATCATCTACGGGAACGACCTCTCCGACTACGTGCGGCACGAGTTCACCGGCCGGGCGAGCCGCGTCCCGGCCCACTCGACGGTCGGTTTCTGGTCGTACTTCGTCAACGGCGGTCCCGGCATCGACGTCACCGCGCCCACGCCGCACACTCCTTATGCCGTCAGCGCGCAGGAGGCGATCGAGTACCTGCGGATGCTGGCCCTGGAGCGCCTGATCGGCCGACGGCACCACCCCCATCAATTGATCGAAGCAGGGCTGACGGCATTGGTCCTCGGCGTCGAGACGGAGTCGCTTCCGCTGCTCGCCGGCCTGTGGCACACCGAGCACGAGAGCGCCGATGCGCTCTACGACCAGGTGGTGGCCGAACTCGGTCTGTCCGAGGGTCTCCCCGGAGATGACACCGATATCCCCTGGGAGACGGCACGCTGGGAGCTCGTTCGCTGGTGGCTCCGACTGATCGTGAACGGGAGTCTGGCCCCCGGAGCCGGCGGTGACCTGATCACATATGAGGGCTGGGGCGCGTTGGCCCGGCCCCGGTCCCTCAAGCCGCTTGTCGACAAGGCCGATGTGTACGGTGGAGGGGACGCGATCCGGCGTAGAACGCGTGAGCAAGCGATCGTGGCGGAGGCCGAGCGACTGCTCGCCGGTTCCTGGCCGCCGTCGGACCGACCTCCTGGGCAGCAGGGTTTCCGACACTCCTGAGTCCCGCAAAAAAATGGGTCGCGCGGGCGGGGCGGGATGCGAGACCTTGCCCGGGTGCAAGAGGCGAGCGGTCGTACGGTCAGCGTCCACGTCACCCACGGGGGCGAATACTTCGGGCTGTTGGGCCCTTACGCGGTGGACGGGGGCTGGTGGTCCTCCGCCCCGCCGGTCGTCGAGCGGGTGTCGCAGGAGCTGGGGGTGCCGGTGGTGGTACTCCGGCTCGCCTACGCGCCGAACGACGGCAGCAGCGGGCACGGCGGGCATGTGGTGTACCACGTGGAGGCGTGGGAACGACCGGGCGGGACGACACCGTGTCAGGTGTCCGCGGACGTGGCCACGCTGCTCGGACCGGCCGAGCGCCGCGCCGGTTGGGCCACCACCGGTGGGCTACGTGAGGCACTCGGCTGGGCCGAGGAGCAGCTGGCGCGAGCGGGCAGGCCGGCTGTCGGGAGGCCCGAACAGGTCCGGACGTGGAACCTTTCCGGTCTCTTCCGCTACCGGACCGCCGACGGCGGCGAAGCCTGGTTGAAGGCGATCAACCCTGCCTTCAACGCCCGCGAGGGGCAGGTGATCGCGCTGCTCGGCTCCGTCGACGCCACACTGGTACCGACCCTCCTCGGCTCCGACGCGGAGCGTGGCCGGCTGCTGCTCGACCGGGTGGCCGGGGAGGACCTCTGGGCCCCGTCGGCCGAGGACGTCGTCGCCGTGGTGCCCCGGTTGGTCGCCGCCCAGGCGGCCTTGGCCGCCGACGGGCGGGCCGCCACGGCCGGGCTCCGGGACCGCACCCTCCCCACCCTGGTCGTCCACGTGGACGCGCTGCTCGACCGGCTCGAGGAGGAGTGGGCGGTTTCACCTGCGGCCGACGGGCCTGAAGAACAGCTCGAGGGGCGGCTGACGGCGGCGGAGCTGGCGGCCGCCCGGGCGCTCGCCGGGCGCCTGCCCGCACTGGTCGCGGAGCTGACGGCCTGCGGGCTGCCGGACACCCTGGTCCACGGCGACTTCCACCCCGGCAACTGGCGCTCCGACGGCACCCGGGCCGTGGTCGTGGACTACGCCGACTCCGCGTTCGGCCACCCGGCCCTGGACGGGCTGCGCCCTCGCCAGTTCGTGACCGAGGAGCGGTGGACGCAGATCGCCGAGGTGTGGGCTCTGGCATGGCGGGAGCACGCGCCCGGATCGGCACCGGAACGCGCGCTGGAGCTGGTCGCGCCGCTGTTCCACCTCGCGTACGCGGTGCGGTATCAGGAGTTTCTGGACCACATCGAGACCAGCGAGCGGCCGTACCACGAGACCGACCCGGTCAGTGAGATCCGCAGGGCACTCACGTCGGCGCCGGCGGCGGAGCGGCAGGGTTGACCTACGTGCCTAGTGCCGTGACCGGAAAGGTTTGCCGGGTCGCGTTGTCCGGTGCGGTGCATCGCAAGGCGGAGGGCCACGGCTCGTACCGGACGTACCGCCGTGGTCCGACAACGCGGCGAGGTGCCGTGCCGGGCAGCGCGACCCGGTGAACCTTTCCGGTCACGGCACTAGGGCCTGTGTGATGTCGTGATCAACTCTTGGGTTCTGCCCTCTTCGTGAGGCGGAGTCCTGTAGGACTTTGGTCGTGACGCGCAGGCAACTGACCAATGCCCAGTGGAAGTTCATCGAGCCGTACCTGCCGATTGGCAGGTACGGGCCGTATCCGGAGCGGTTGCGGGAGCAGTTCGAGGGTGTGATCTGGCGGTTTAGGTCCAGCGGTCAGTGGCGGGAGATGCCTGCCGAGTTCGGTCCGTGGGCCACCGTCTACGGACGCTTCCGCGTCTGGCGGGACGCCGGCGTCTTCACCGCGCTGCTGGAAGGCCTGATCGCCGAGGCAGCCCGCACGGGCAGAACGGACTTGTCACTGGTCAGCGTGGATTCCGCCACGGTCCGTGCCCACCACGACGCTGCGGGGATGCGCGTCAGCAAGCACCTCATGAAGGCGCTGGAAGAAGCCGCGCAGGAGCAGGAAGCAGCCCGGCAAAAGGGGGCGGACCGCAGGAACAGAACGGACAGGACGAGCGCCGGGGCATCCGGCGCAGACGCAGGCTCCGCCTGAAGGAAGCCCTCCTCGGCAGGTCCCGGGGAGGCCTGACCAGCAAGATTCACCTCGCCGCGGACCGCAGGTGCCGTCCGCTCGCAATGGTGCTGACCGCCGGGCAGGCCGGGGACAGCCCGCAGTTCATCCCCGTGCTCGCGAGAGTGAAAGTCCGCCTGCCCGTCGGCCGTCCCCGCACGAGGCCCGGTGCGGTCGCCGCGGACAAGGCCTACTCGTCCCGCGGCAACCGCGCCTACCTGCGCAAACGCGGAATCAAGGCCGTCATCCCTGAGAAGAAGGACCAGGCCGCCAACCGCAGGAAGGAGGGCGCACGAGGCGGCCGGCCCATCCGCCACGACGCCGACCTCTACAAGGAACGGAACACGGTCGAACGCCTGATCAACAAGCTGAAAGCCTGGCGCGGCATCGCCACCCGATACGACAAAACCCCGGAAAGCTACCTCGCCGGCCTCCACCTCCGCGCCGCAATGATCTGGATCGACGACCTGATCAAGACCGCCCAATGATCACGACATCACACAGGCCCTAGCGTGGCAGGCGGGGCAAGCGGCCCACCACCGCACGGAACCTCTCCCGCCCTGCCGTGACGCTCGCATCCCACAGGCCTGCGGCGTCACCGCTCAGCGAGAGGGACTGGAGCCGTTGTTCCTCGGCAAGGAAGCCGGCACCCGGCACGTTCTGGTCCAGCATGCCCATCGCGGTGAGCGCCACATGACCGCAGGACACCGCGTCGTCAACGCTTCCCGAGCCGTGGGCCGGCAGGGCGTAGCGCAGACAGAGGGCGGCGAAGAAGGCGTAGGTGTCGGCAACGCCCGTGATCCCCTCCTCGGTCGGCCGGAGCTCCGGGAACCGCTCCAGCAGACGCACGCGCTCGGCGGCGTCGGCGAGCGGCCGGTCGGCGTACCAGAGGTCGCGTACGGACTCCACGTAGAGGTCCAGGTCGCTTTCACGCCCCGGCACGCCCGCCCGCAGTCCCACGAACAGCGGCGCCACGCGTTCGGTGCAGGCGGCGACGAACAGGCGGATCTCTTCGCCGCTCCCGCCGCGCAGCGCCTCCACGACGGCTTCCTCCACGAGCGTATCCACACCCGACCCCCATCCCGTTCGAACCGTTCGAACCGTTCGAACCGTTCGCAGGCTACACATCGCGGCGAGGGCCGCAGCTCGACGCGTGAGGACCGGCGGACCCCCGGAGCTGGGCTCGTCACTCAGCTTCGTGGTCGAAGTCGTAGGGCGGGATGGTCCCTCGCATCACCCTCTCTCCCGCCTCGTCGGCGTCGAGTGTGACCGGATAGGCCTGGCCGTGGGCCCGATCACCGCCGCGCCGGCCTATCGAGACCATGAGGCCCGTGCCATGGAGTCGGTCCCGCCAGGCGGTGAGCTCGGCGGCGCGGGCGGTCGCCTCGGCGAGCGGGAGGTCGAGCCAGTGTGGTCCGTCGACACCGCACCGCGCGATCCGCTCCCCGCCGAACTTCGCGTAGGCGTCGTCCGCGTAGCGACCCCGTAGGTGACGTCGGCGAGCCCGTCGGCCGGCTCGTCGTCCGTTCCCGTCCACGCGTCCAACCCTGAGGCGGGGAGAGCGAGGTGCTCAGCGGTTGGTGGTGATCCACCGCACGACGGCTGCGTGGGTGGTGTCGTCGAGCGACGAGAGGATGTTGATGGATTCCAGGTCGCCGGGAAGTGGAGGGACGCCGATGGCGGTCAGTGCCGCCTGCAGGTCCAGCCTGCGCCGGTCCATGTGGGTCAAGGGCCAGGCGAGGCGTGGGTCGGAAGCCGGACCCGGTGCCGTCGGATGCGCTTCGCCGAGAGGAGGCACGTACCGATCCGTGTCGCCCGGGTGGTCCTGCGGCCAGGCGTCGTGAGCCGATGCGCCGGGGAAACGGTAGGGGTCCAGATCCAGCTGCGGGACCGAGACCTCGGACGGGGCGTGCTGCCAGAACTCCACGGAGAACTTCCCTGCTTCGGATGCGTCGCTGCTGCTTTCGGGGTGTCGCGTGCCGCGGCGGCAGGCCGCGGCACGCCGTTGTCGTCGGTGGCCGGCAGTTCACGGTTCCTGATGGTGTGGCTGCCGGGCCTGATCAGCGTGATCCGTGGCGGCCCCAGGTCTCGGTGTCGATGACGTTGCCGCGGTTGTCGCGCAGGGTGGCGGTGTCGCGCTCGTCCCAGATCTGGTGGCGGCGGTCCTGGTAGACGTCGTGGCGGGTGTCGCGGCCCTGGCCGGTGTGGACCTTGACGCTGGAGCGGCCGTCCAGGCGGAAGTCGGCGAAGCGGTAGCGGTTGCCCTGCCGGTCGGTGAGGGTGAAGCCGCGCAGGTTGACGCTCTTGCGCCCGGTGTTCTTGACCTCGACCCACTCCCGGTTCAGCGCACGGGCGGAGCGGTCGCGGCCGGCGGTCCCGTACTGGACGTCACTGATGACGACCGAGTGGGAGCCTCGGTGATCGCGCCGGTCGTCATCGTGGGCGGCGGCCGCCGGCAGGGCGGCCGCGCCGATCAGTGCGCCGGCGGCCAGGACCGTGGTGACGGCGCGGCGGGTGGCGAGAGAAGCAGACATGCCGAAGGCTCCTTCGAAGTCGGCCGGCCCGGTCTCGTGCGAGCCGGACGGGCCCTGTGCGGTTCCCGGCGTCCTGCCGGGGACCCACACTGTGGCCCGCGACCGCCGTCAACCACCACAACTCACGACGCACGTTGCTCAATGCGGACATGTCCGTAACTCTCCCTTGCAAGTTGCAAGCGTCAAGACCCCGTTGACCGGATCGGAACGGGCAGCGGGGAAAGCCCCGCCGGTTCCGGAACGAGCGGGTTTCGGCCAGATAAGAAGCTCATTCACGCCTGCCCTGGACTCTGCGCCGAACGGGTACCGAGTTCTGTAACAGGTGCTTCCGCCTTTTCCTCGAACCACTTACGTGCCATCGCCCTGACGTTCGGGCGTTGACGGCCGGCGCCATCCCCGCATCGGCTCCACACTCCAGGCCGGTTCGGCCGGTTCGGCCAGGTAGGACCGGCGCTCGACGCAGGGGCGGTGAAGGTCCTCCGGCACGGGACGGCTTGCTTCGGGGCCCGGCACCTGGCCGTCCGTCGACCCACCTAAGCTCCCGATCATGGGTGTCGATGAACAGTGGGCGCAGTGGAACGGGCTGCGGGGGCGTATGCCGGCATGGCATCCCGTGGGAGTGGTGGTCGAGGTCGACGGGCCGGTCGTGCGCCGGCACCACGGGAACCGCGGGAGCGTCGAGCACGCTCCCCTCGCACCGGGCACCGACCTCGGCGTGCTGGTGCGTCGGCAGCAGGAGGCCTTCGCGAAGCGCGGTGAGCCGGTGGAATGGAAGGTCTACGCACACGATTCCCCGGATCTGGGTCCCGCACTGATGGCGGCGGGTTTCACCGCCGGCTGGGAGCGCTCCGTGCTGATCGCCGCCACGTTGTCAGGAGCGGAGCGCGAAGACGTGCTGGAACCTCGGGACGGTGTGCACGATCTGTACCGGGTACGGGGGCAGGCGGCTCGAGCGTGGGCGGTGGCCGTCGGATCCCCTGGCCCGCACGCGATGCCGTACGCCGAGATGATCGCGAACGGCTCCTCGGACGAGGGGGACGTCTTGATCGAGGTTCTCCTCGAAGACGGCGTGGTCACCGCGGTCGGCTGGGCACACGGCGACGCGCAGCCCTTCACCGTCGTCGGCGGTCTGACCGGTCACGACGAGGACTTCGTCCGGACCTGCACCGACGGGTGGCGCCACAGCAGCTGGCTCGGCTGCCCGCTGCTCGCCGAGGCCCATGGCCCCCTGCGCGAGCAGCTCCTGGAGGCCGGTTTCAGCGAGGCCACCACCGTGCGCTCCTACCACTGGAGCCCGCCCGCGACCCCGGAGCCGAGCCGGCCCGCGCAGTTCCTCGACTGGCTCCACGACGACGGGCCGCTCTGGGACCGCTTCTACGCGGACTTCGACTTCGCACCGAGCATGAGGCACCGGCCTGCGATCACCGAACCGTCCCCCTCCGCCGTCTGGGACCTGCACTCCCACCACCGGCTCGTCCCGGACCTCCCCGCGGAGCTCGACGCGATCGTCCGGCGCGGACTGCTCACCGCCACCGAGCCCGGGGAGTTCGTGTACTGGCTGGACTGGCAGCACGACGGCTACCGCTACGACCCCCGCCGCGTCGGCATCCCCGGCCGGCCCCCGGTCCCGGGCCTGGGCACCTACCCCGACGGCGACTACTACCTCCACCTCACCGATGACATGCGCCTGGGCACCTTCGGGCATCCCTGGGAGGGGACTCTGACCGTCTGGGGTGCGCCGCTGCTCTCCGCCGTGGAGGCGGATCTGACCGACCTCCTCGGGGACCCGGTCAGGCGCCGGCAGTGACTCCACGAGCCAGAGGTCGAGGGTGTACTGCTCCGTCGTGGGGTGCTGTCTCCAGTCTGCTCCGATCTGTTCCGCGTCCGTTGCTCGCCGACAGAGCTGGATGCGCGATCCCGGCACCTGCCGGTGCCGGCGGAACCGCTGCCTGCGACGATGCGGTGGTGAGCTACGACCTTGCTGTGTGGGATGGCTACCGCCCACTCGACGACGACCGCGCGGGCTCCACTTATGACGAGCTCTACGAGCACTACCTGGAGTCGGACGATGTCGTCGTGCCTCCGGCACCGCGCATCACGGCGTACGTGGAAGCCCTCGTCGCGAGGTATCCGGACGATGTCGACCGCAGCGTGGTGTGGGCGTCGCCACCGGTCATCGAGGAGGCGTCGGGCCCGATCGTGTACCTACTCATGTCCTACGGTCAGGCCGAGGAAGTGTCCGAGTACGCGGCTCACCTGGCCCGCGAGCACGGACTCGTCTGCTTCGATCCACAGGGGGAATGCCTCCGGCCGTGAGACGGCGGTTCCGCCAACGGGCCGAAGAGCTGTCCATGATCGAGCAGCGCGTTTGCCACCGCCGGTCCAGGTCCATGGGGCGGCTGGATGGAGAGCCGGCACGGGCCCTGGCCGGCGCCGGTACGGTTGCCGGGCAGGGCCTCGATTCGAGATCTTGGTCGACAGTCTCGTGAGCTGGGGCCCCGTCTGCGGGCCTCGGCGCCGTTCCGAATCACAGGTGACAACGGCTCGGTCCGCGCCCACCGCTCGTCAGTCGAGGGCACGGCGGGACCAACGGGCAGGAGATCCGGGCGGCACGGCCTCGGCCGTCTCCTGCGGACCTTGTCGGCCGAGCCCGCGTCGTCCGGTCCCCATGCCGGGCCCGGGATGGCCGGCCCGGACGGAGCCTCAGTTCCGCTTCCCCTGGCTCCCGGTGCGCCGACCAGGCGTCGTGGCGCGGACGTTCGTCCACAGAACCCGGTGCGGAAGGGAAGTCCGGCGTACGGTCGAACGACCGGCCGAGCCTCACCCGGCGGGGCCGGTCCTCCTCGACGTCTGACCCGAACGGGAGCCCGCCGATGCGCCTCTACGCACAGACTCCAGCACGTCGGAACCGCCAGATCCTCGCGGACCTGATCGCCGTGGGCCTGATCGCCGCCGCCGTGTGGTTCGCCCTGACCGTCCACGATGCCATCATGCTGTTGGCCGAGCCTGGGCGCAGGGTCGAAAGCTCGGGCGACAGCCTCGCCACCGAGCTCGGCAAAGCCGGCGACGCGGCCTCGAACGTGCCGTTCGTCGGCGATCTCCTGCAGAAACCGCTGCAGTCCGCCGCCGACGCCGGTACCGGGATCGCCGACGCCGGACAGTCGCTCCAAGATGCCGTCAGCCAGGTGGCCACCCTGACCACACTGGCGCTGATCGTCGTCCCGGTGGCGGTCGTACTGCTGTTGTGGCTCCCTGCCCGCCTGCGCTGGATCCGGCGCAGCATGACCATGCGGCGTCTTCTCGACGCGCCCGGAGGTGCCGACCTGCTCGCCCTGCGCGCCCTCACCGGCCGGCTGGGCGACCTCGCCGCGCTTCCCGCGCCCGAAGGCGGTCTCGCTGACGCCTGGCGGCGCGGGGACCCACAGGTCATCGCCGATCTCTCCGCGATCGCCCTCAGGCGGGCCGGCCTGCGCCCCTGACGGGCGGAACAGGTGTCGCCGTCACAGCCGGGGGCGTCCCGTGAAGGAGTGGAGGCGGCGGCGTTCGAGAACCGCGGCGAGGAAGTAGGCGCCGCCACCCGCGACGGCGAGGACCCAGTAGAGGCCGGGGGTGGGGAGCCAGAGGGCGGCGGTGGAGGTCAGGGCGAGCCAGATGCCGAGGCCGTAGTGCAACAGGTTGCGGCGTACGGTGCCTTCGGCGAGGTAGAGCAGGCCGACGATCAGACCGGAGCCGGCGGGCCAGAGGACGGACTGGAGCTCCGGCTGTTCGAGGACGGACGTGAGCCCGGTGATGGCGAGGAACAGGGCGGTGAAGGCGGCGATCCAGGCGGCGCCGAGCAGTCGGCCGGACAGGATCTCCGCCGGCGCGGCCCCGAGCTGGGCGCGCTGGGCGGCCAGGGTGGTCAGCACGATGCCGACCACGAGCCCGCCGCCGAGGAGCGTCATGGGCAGCCACCCGGGCAGGTCGAGCACGGGGCGGGTGCCCTGGGACACCGCGGCGGCGCCGTGGCCGAGTACGTAGGCGAGTCCGAAGCTGAGATAGGCCGCTCGGTTGTCGACCTCACGCGGGCGACCGGTGGGGTGGGCATGGACGACGGGCGGCGAAACGGTGGCGGAGCTGGACATGGTGGGGTCCTCCCTCTGTGACGGCAGGGCGTCGCGGAAGTGGGGCGGTCGAGGCGGGGGGTGACGGGGCAGGACGCGGGCGCGCGGGCGCACGGGCAGCCCCGCGGTCAGGGTCGCGTCGCGGGTCCGACGCGGCGCGTGATGCGGGGGGCCACGATCGCGCACAGCAAGTTGGCCGCCATGCGCGGGAGTCGAGCGGCCCCTGGGGACGGTGGGCTCATGTCGACGACCTGTTGCCGGTGGGGCGGCAGGACCAGGACGAGCACGACCCGTACCGGCCCCGGCAGCGCCATCAGCAGATGGCCCGCGGCGGCCCGGCCGGTTCTGAACAGCCCGGCCGGTGGCGGGAGCGTTGGTCAGTGCCCGGACCCGGCCGGTCTGGTCCATGGTGATGGTCGCGGTGCCCAGCGGATCGAGCCGCCCGGATCCGCGGCGTAGTACGCCGCCCGCTCCCCCGGCGCCGGGGGCGGTGCCCCGCACGGCGCGGGCGGCGACCAGCAGGGCCGGCGAGCCGGCCGACCAGGCCGCAGGCGAGGGCCCCACGAGCACCGCGAGGCCGTGTGGGGTGACCACCCGGGTGGTGCCGCCGTCCGACTGGACAGCAGCAACTCCGGAACGGACCCGCGGCTGCGCCCCGTTCACGATCGCGGGGGCCGGACTCAGGGTGAACTGCGCGACGGCCAGGGCCGCGAGTGCGGGCCCTTGGCGAGGTGGGCCCGCGGGCCCGCGCTTCGTGCGTCCGAGGTTCATGGCGCACAGACTCGACGCGGACGGTGTCCACTTTCCAGGGCCGGCGGCGGCGATGACGGTCCAGTCCTGTCCGTCCCTGTCCACTCGGCCACACAGCACGGCCGACCGCGGAGGGAGTCGGCGGGGCCGGTGCTACGGCGGGGACGGCATGCCCCGTGGCCCGCCGTAGCTCGGTGGCTCAGCCGACGCGTTCGATGCGCGCCCGCCGGATCAGGTTCTTGCCCGGCTCCCGTACGGTCTCGAAGGCGGCGTTGTTCAGCAGGACACAACTACCCGACGGACCGTTGACCGTCACGGTCGTCGCCTGACCGTTGTCGAGGTTCGTCACCTTCAACTTCGTCCCCACCGGGAACGTCCCGCTCGACGCCGCCGGCGCACCCGCCTCACCCGACAACGTCACCGTCGACCCCTGACACACCACCTCACCGGTCGCCGGGGGCACCTGCGCAGCCGCCCCACCGGACGCACCCGCGCCACCCGCCGCAGGAGCCGCAGGCGCCGCCGGGGCTGCCGCCTCGCCGCCACCACCCACCCGCTCGATACGCGCCCGCCGGATCAAGTTCTTCCCCGGCTCCCGCACCTTCTCGAACGCCGCATTGTTCAGCAACACGCAACTTCCCGACGGACCGTTGACCGTCACGGTCGTCGCCTGACCGTTGTCGAGGTTCGTCACCTTCAACTTCGTCCCCACCGGGAACGTCCCGCTCGACGCCGCCGGCGCACCCGCCTCACCCGACAACGTCACCGTCGACCCCTGACACACCACCTCACCGGTCGCCGGGGGCACCTGCGCAGCCGCCCCACCGGACGCACCCGCACCACCCGCCACAGGAGCCGCCGGGGCTGCCGGGGCTGCCGCCTCGCCGCCACCACCCACCCGCTCGATACGCGCCCGCCGGATCAAGTTCTTCCCCGGCTCCCGCACCTTCTCGAACGCCGCATTGTTCAACAGCACACAACTACCCGACGGACCGTTGACCGTCACGGTCGTCGCCTGACCGTTGTCGAGGTTCGTCACCTTCAACTTCGTCCCCACCGGGAACGTCCCGCTCGACGCCGCCGGCGCACCCGCCTCACCCGACAACGTCACCGTCGACCCCTGGCACACGACGTCGGGTTCTGCGGCGTTGCCGATCGCCACCGTGGCGGCGACCCCGCCGATCACCAGGGCTCCCGCGACGGCAGAGAACACGAGCTTCTTCTTGAGACTCATGGTCCGTTTTCTGGACACTTGGCACTCCTCGATCCGATGGACGTTGACGTTGCCCCCCTGACGTCCTGCATACGGCCGACCTCGCAAGGGAGTTCAGTCCTGTTGCCTTTTTACGAATCCGGCCGGGAGGAGGTTTGGATCGCCGCGTCGCGAGCCATCGCGAGGCTCGCAACTCTCGGAAGTACGTCCGAAGAAGCAGGTCACAGCCCCGAGGCTCAGGGTGGTCGACGGGTGCGCGGCACGCGTACCGATGGTCTTGATCGCCGCGGAGCAGGGAGACCACAGGCACGTTTAAGGTCCAGTTGATCTGCCCTTAACCCTCGCGAGGTGCTCACCACAAGGCCGCGCGGAGGGGACGACCACCGTCTGCGCGGGCGGCGGCCGCGTGTCGGGCCCGCAACATCGTTTCTTCCCTTGCAGGCCTGTGACCTGCGACAAAACCATATTCCACGTACGGGTGACATGGTCAGGATTCGGTGGTTTTGGGCCACTCGCTTCGGGATCATGGTTCCGGTTCCGCACATGACACCGGCACAAGGCCGTTGGCATGTGCAATCCGTCCCCGCGCGTATTCCGCGCCGTGACCGGGACGGCATCCGCCGCGCCCCCCGCCCCGGGGGCGGGCTGAACCGCACCACGAGACAGAGGAGCCGGACTACATGTCCATGCCTGTTGTGAGCATCTGGGACAACACCTTCCCGGGCGCCCAGCCCCACCACCCGAGGGCATCCGCGTGGGACACCGAGTGGCCTCTCGAAGGGGGCACGGCGTGGGTGTTCTACAGCAGCCCGGGCCAGACCCGCGTCAGGAAGCCGGTGATCCTCGCCGACGGATTCTCCTCCGGCAAGAGCGATCCCGACGCCCTGTGGAACGGCCTGGAGAACGGCGAGTACCCCTTCATCTCCAAGCTGCGGGAGGCGGGCTTCGACCTGGTGCTCCTGGGCTTCGACGAGCGGTCGGCATCCATCACCGACAACGCCGACGTGGCGATCCGTTGCATCGAGAAGGTGATCGAGGACCGCGAAGGGTCCGCCAGGCTGACGGTCGGCGGCTTCAGCATGGGAGGGCTGGTCACCCGCTACGCCCTGGCCAAGATGCACCACGACGGCGGCGACCACCAGACCGCGACCTTCCTCTCCTACGACACCCCGCACAGCGGAGCCTGGCTGCCCATCTCGGTCCAGGCCTTCGCGCACTTCGTGAAGGACAACTGGGGCGCCCTCCCCGGATTCGGCGAACTCCTCAGCAGCTTCTCGCGGATGATCAACAGCCCGGCCGCCCGACAGCTGCTGCGCTGGCACATCGAGAGCGTCACCGCGGAGGCCCGGCAGGACCAGGCCCGCACCGACTTCCTCGCGGAACTGGAGCGGGTGGGCAGCTGGCCCCCCGGCGTGCGACGGCTCGGGGTCGCCAACGGCACGGGCACCGGTGCCGGGAACAACATCCCGGCCGGCGTGACGGCGATGCGCACCACCGGTGCGGAGCTGACGGGCACCCGGCTGGACACCCAGGACACGGGCGAGCAGATCGTCGCCATCCTGAAGAAGACCGGATCCCCCGAGATCCCGATCAGCGTCAGCGGCCTGCCCGACATGGACGGCGCTCCCGGTGGACTGTTCCCCGAGGCCCTGAACCTGCCGGGCCGCCCCGCCAACTTCGGCACCGCCGCGATGCTGGCCGGGCTCCTCGAAGGCGCGCCGGCGGAACTCACGTACAACGCGACCACGTTCGTGCCGAGCGTCAGCGCGGTGGCGGCCGGCGCGATCGACGACCGCGACGCGCTCTACAGCAAGATCGACCCCGCCGACAGCGAGCTCGACCACTTCATGTGCGCGAGCGACAACCAGGGGCACACGGTCATCACCGTGGAACTCGGCCGGTGGATCCTGGACAAGCTCCAGACTCCCTGACCGGCGCCCTCCGCCGCATAGCCCCGCGGCCCCTGGCCCCTGGCTTCTGGCTTCCGGCTTCCGGCTTCCGGCCCGATGCCGTGACGGTGACCGTCCCGTATCCGCCTGACCGGCGGGCCGGGACGGTCACCGGCCCGTGCTGTCGTCAGTGTTCCTTGGCGGGACCGAGCGGCCGCTTGTAGTAGCGCCAAGGGAACCAGCCCGCACCGACGGGGATCCAGCCCTCCGCCTCCATCCGCCGGTGGCGACCGCCGGCGGAGAGCGTCACGCGGCAGTGCTCCCATGGGTACGCGGAGGCCTCCACCTCATGGAAGAAGGCTCCGTAGCCGACCAGGTGCCATCCGTCGCGTCCGGCCTCCTCCAGGGCGGCCATCTCGTTGAACGCGGTCAGCGGACTGAGGATGCGGCGCTCCGCGGCGCCCGGAACGCCGCCGGTCGGCACTTCGGGTGCGGAGCCGCCGGCGAACCTCTGCTGGGCGGCCTGCCGGCTCACTCCGAGGACCCGGCCCACCGTTTCCCAGCTGTGTCCGGCGGCCCTGGCACCCTGTACGGCCTCGCGCAGGAGCCGGCTCGCCTCCTCGGCCCCGACGCGCGAGGCGTCCACCAGGCGCAGGTAGCCGTCCGCGTCGTGTTCGAGTGCGTCGGCGAGGCCCTCGGGGGTACCGATGACGGCCGCCGCGATGCCCTCGCGGATCCGGGCGGCCTCCTGGGGGCCGAGCAGGGGTACGTCGCTCATCGCCGTGCGCCGGCGAGAGGCTCCGGCGCGTCGAGCACGTCCGCGGCGCGGCGGGCGCGGACCGCGGCGACATCGACCCGTGCCGCGCTACGGGCCACCAGAGCCCCCGCGGCTGCGACGAGGACGAGGGACGCGACGACCAGGGCGACCGAGGCGGCGGCCCCGAGCCGGTCGTGGAACACGGTGGTCACGGCGGGCAGGATCACCGTGATCGGCAGCAGGCCGGCCATGTTGGGGGCCGTGGTGGAGCGCGGGACGTCCTCCTCGGAGGGCGCCGTCAGCTTCAAGATCGACATGCGTCAAGAGAACCTTGACGCGACTCCCCCTGTCAAGTCTTCCTTGACACGAGCGCGGCGGCAGCCCCACGCCGCTCGGCCCCACTCCGCTCACCCCCTCGACCGGCCCATACGTCGAATTCCGGTCAACATCTCCATCTGCCGGATCCGGCCTTGCGCGGCCACGCTCCGTCGGCTCTTTTCTCCGCGGATCCACATGCTCTCCGCACGGTTACTTGACCGATGGACCTGCGACGACGTAACTTCGAGCCGACCGGCCCGTGAACTGATGGAGGAGGCGAAGTCGGATGTCGATCATCTCCGACCTGCACCGCCCCGCGCATCAGATCGCCTGGACCCCGGGTCTCGTAGCACACGGCTGCTGACCAGCCCTCTTCTCCGGTGTGCCCTTTTCGTGGCCCCGGCATCTTTCGATTTCTCACACCGCCTGCGGCACGTCGTCGCGTGCCGAGTCGCGCTCCGGGTTCCTTCCCGGGCTGCGCCAGCGAAATAGAAAGCCCCTGAAATGGCTACTAGCATAATCAGCTCGACCATGCGCGGAAATGAGGATGTGCCATGGTAGCGGCGCGGATCACCGTCAACGGGAAAGAGACACCGCTTTCCCCTGCTGCACCCCACACCACTGTGCTGGATCTCCTTCGCGAGCGTGGCCTCACCGGTACCAAGGAGGGCTGCGCCGAGGGTGAGTGCGGCGCCTGTTCGGTCCTGGTGGCCCGTCCCGGCGTGAACAAGCCCACCGACTGGGTGGCCGTCAACGCATGTCTGGTGCCGGCCGCGGCACTGGACGGCCAGGAGATCATCACCTCCGAGGGTCTCGCCACGGTCGGCGAACCCGGTACGCGACCCACTCTCCACCCGGTCCAGGAGGAGATGGCGGTCCGCGGCGGTTCCCAATGCGGTTACTGCACCCCCGGGTTCATCTGCAGCATGGCCTCCGAGTACTACCGGCCCGACCGCTGCGCGCACGACGAGCCTGCCGACGGCGGCGACGCCGAGCACGGTCCGAACGGCTTCGACCTGCACTCGCTGAGCGGCAACCTGTGCCGCTGCACCGGCTACCGCCCGATCCGCGATGCCGCCTTCGCGGTCGGCGAGCCCACCGAGGACGACCCGCTGGCTCAGCGGCGCGAGCAGGACCCGCCCGCGCCGGTCGCCACCGAATACACCCAGGACGGCGCCACGTTCCTGCGGAAGGACACCCTGGCCGAAACGCTGCGGCTGCTGCGCGAGCGGCCCGACGCGGTCGTGGTCGCCGGCTCCACCGACTACGGCGTCGAGGTGAACATCCGCTCCCGCCGGGCCGAGTGCGTGGTCGCCATCGACCGGCTGCCCGAACTCCGGGAACTGCGGGTCGAGTCCGACCACATCGAGATCGGCGCGGCGGTGACGCTCACCGAGATCGAGCGTCGCCTCGACGGCGACGTCCCGCTGCTGGCCGAGCTGTTCCCGCAGTTCGCCTCCCGACTCATCCGCAACAGCGGCACCCTCGGCGGCAATCTGGGTACCGGCTCCCCCATCGGTGACAGCCCGCCGGTACTGCTCGCCCTGGAGGCCTCGCTGGTGCTCGCCGACGCCGACGGTGAGCGCGTGGTCCCGCTGGCGGAGTACTTCACCGGCTACCGGCAGAGCGTGCGCCGCCCCGACGAGCTGATCCGCGCGGTGCGCATCCCGCTGCCGTTGTCCCCGGTCACGGCCTTCCACAAGATCGCCAAGCGCCGCTTCGACGACATCTCCAGCGTGGCGATCGGATTCGCGCTCGACATCGAGGGCGGAATCGTCCGCAAGGCGCGCATCGGTCTGGGCGGCGTGGCCGCCACCCCGATCCGTGCGCTCGCCACCGAGGCGGCCCTGGAGGGCAAGCCGTGGTCGGCGGAGACCGTCGAGGCCGCGGCCCGGGTCCTGCGGGGCGAGGGCACGCCGATGAGCGATCACCGTGCCAGCTCCATCTACCGTTCCGCGATGCTCGGCCAGAGCCTGTTGAAGCTGCACGCGCAAACCACCGAGGCGGTGTCTTCATGAGCCATTTGTCCGAGCGTCCCGAGAAGCCGGTCGTCGGCATCTCCATGCCGCACGAGAGCGCCGTACTGCACGTCACCGGCACCGCGCTCTACACCGATGACCTGGTGTACCGCACCAAGGAAACCCTGCACGCGTACCCCGTCCAGGTCATGAAGACCCGGGGCCGGATCACCGCGCTGCGCACCGAGCCCGCGCTCGCCGTGCCCGGTGTGGTCCGCGTACTGACGGTCGCCGACGTGCCCGGCGTCAACGACGCCGGCATGAAGCACGACGAGCCGCTCTTCCCCGACGAGGTCATGTTCCACGGCCACGCGGTCGCCTGGGTGCTCGGTGAGACCCTGGAGGCGGCCCGGCTCGGTGCGGCGGCCGTCGAGGTGGAACTCGACGAACTGCCGTCCGTCATCACGCTGAAGGAAGCGATCGCGGCCGAGAGCTTCCACGGCGCCCGGCCCCTGATGGTGACCGGTGACATCGACGCCGGCTTCGCCGACTCCGCGCACGTGTTCAGCGGCGAGTTCCAGTTCTCCGACCAGGAGCACTTCTACCTGGAGACGCACGCCGCGCTGGCCTACATCGACGAGGCCGAGCAGGTGTTCATCCAGAGCAGCACCCAGCACCCCTCGGAGACGCAGGAGATCGTCGCTCACGTCCTCGGTCTGCACAGCCACGAGGTGACCGTGCAGTGCCTGCGGATGGGTGGTGGCTTCGGCGGCAAGGAGATGCAGCCGCACGGCTTCGCGGCCATCGCAGCGCTCGGCGCCAAGCTGACCGGCCGGCCGGTCCGCGTGCGACTCAACCGCACCCAGGACCTCACCATGTCCGGCAAGCGGCACGGGTTCCACGCCGACTGGAAGATCGGTTTCGACGCCGACGGTCGCATCCAGGCACTGGATGCGACCCTGACCGCGGACGGCGGCTGGAGCCTGGACCTGTCCGAGCCGGTGTGCGCCCGCGCGCTGTGCCACATCGACAACACGTACTGGATCCCCAACGCCCGCGTCGCCGGTCGCATCGCCAAGACCAACAAGGTCTCCAACACGGCCTTCCGGGGCTTCGGCGGACCGCAGGGCATGCTGGTGATCGAGGACATCCTGGGCCGGGTCGCGCCACTGCTCGGCATGGACGCGATGGAGCTGCGCAAGCGCAACTTCTACCAGCCGGGACTCGGTCAGGCCACGCCGTACGGTCAGCCCGTCCCGCAGGCCGAACGGATCGCCGCCGTCTGGGAGCAGGTCGAGAACGACGGTGGCATCGCCGACCGCAAGCGTGAGATCGCGGCGTTCAACGCCGCGCACCCGCACACCAAGCGGGCGCTCGCGATCACCGGGATCAAGTTCGGCATCTCGTTCAACCTCACGGCCTTCAACCAGGCCGGCGCGCTGGTGCTGATCTACAAGGACGGCTCCGTCCTGATCAACCACGGCGGTACCGAGATGGGTCAGGGCCTGCACACCAAGATGCTGCAGGTGGCCGCGACCACGCTGGGTATCCCGCTGCACAAGGTACGGCTGGCGCCCACGCGGACCGACAAGGTGCCCAACACCTCTGCCACTGCCGCGAGTTCCGGTGCGGACCTCAACGGTGGTGCGGTGAAGAACGCCTGTGAGCAGCTGCGCACGCGGCTCCTGCAGGTGGCCGCGAGCCAGCTCGGTTCGAATGCCTCGGACGTGCGCATCGTCGACGGTGTCGCCCGCACCCTGGGCAGCGACAAGGAGCTGGCCTGGGACGACCTGGTGCACACCGCGTACTTCCAGCGCGTTCAGCTGTCGGCGTCCGGCTACTACCGGACCGAGGGGCTGCACTGGGACGCGAAGAGCTTCAGGGGCTCCCCGTTCAAGTACTTCTCCTACGGCGCGGCCGCTGCCGAGGTGGAGGTGGACGGCTTCACCGGCGGATACCGCATCCGTCGGGTGGACATCGTGCACGACGTCGGCGACAGCCTGTCCCCGATGATCGACATCGGCCAGGTCGAGGGCGGTTTCGTCCAGGGCGCGGGCTGGCTGACGCTCGAGGACATGCGCTGGGACACCAGTGACGGACCGAACCGCGGCCGGCTGCTGACCCAGGCGGCCAGCACCTACAAGCTGCCGAGCTTCTCGGAGATGCCCGAGGAGTTCAACGTCACGCTGATGGAGAACGCCACCGAAGAGGGCGCGGTGTACGGCTCCAAGGCGGTCGGTGAGCCTCCGCTGATGCTGGCGTTCTGCGTGCGCGAGGCGCTGCGTCAGGCGGCCGCGTCGTTCGGTCCCGCCGGGGTCAGTGTGGAACTCGCCGCACCCGCGACGCCGGAGGCGGTGTTCTGGGCGATCGAGTCGGTCCGCGAGAAGGCGGACGTGCCGAGCGGGGACGACCGCGCTCAGGGCGACAGCGTGATCCGTACCGACAGCGCTTTGAGCAATGCCTGACATGACCTGGATCGCCGCGGTCACGCGGTTGCGAGCACGCCGGGAGCCCGGCGTGCTCGTGACCGTCGCGACCGTGCGCGGCCATGCGCCCCGTGGGGCCGGTGCCAAGCTCGTCGTGGGACAGACCGAGACCTGGGGTTCGATCGGCGGCGGCAACATCGAGGCCGTCGCCATCGACCGGGCCCGCCAGCTCAACGTCGAGCCCGATCCGGAGCCGGAACTGATGGAGTTCGCCCTCAACGACAAGGTCGTCGGACCCCACGGTGTGCAGTGCTGCGGCGGTGCCGTCAGCCTGCTCCTCGAACCGCTGCCGGTGGTCCAGGCGGTGGCCGTGTTCGGCGTCGGGCACGTCGGACTGGAGCTGGCTCGCATCCTGGCGCGCCACAACATCGATCTGCACCTGATCGACACCCGGTCCGACATGCTCACCGACGAACGGCTCGTCGTGCTGTCGGACGCGGTGGCGCAGATCCATGTGCACCACACGCCGCTGCTTCCGGAGGAGGTGCTCGCGGAGCTGCCGCCCGGCGCCCACGTGCTGATCATGACCCATGATCACGCCGAGGACGCCGCGCTGTGCGATGCCGCCCTGCGCACCACGGGTCTCGGCTCGATCGGACTGATCGGCTCGGCCGCCAAGTGGGTGCGGTTCCGCAAGCGCCTGGCCACCGAGGGGGGTCACGACGCCGCCACCATCGACCGGATCAAGACTCCGATCGGGATGACCGAGATCACCGGCAAGGAGCCGGCCACGATCGCGGTGAGCGTGGCGGCGGACCTGCTCCGTACCTTCGAGCAGGACCGCCCCGCGGTGGTGCCGGACCCGGCGGTCGAGGCACCCGGGGTCCCTGAGGTCCCCGAGGGTCGAGAGGCCTCCGGGGTCCGCGAGGCCCCTGTGGTCCCCGTGGTTCGCGAGGCCCGCGCGGTCCGTGAGGCTCCTCGGAGCCCTGCGGTCCCCAAGGTCCGCGAGGTCCGCGTACGCTCCGGCATCCGCTAGGGCGCGCTTCCTTCGGATCCTGCCGAGCCGGGCGAACCCGGTCGGCAGGATCCGGATCCGATACGACGCTGGGACTACGGGGCGTTGCGCCGCCGGCGCGCGCTCTCGAACTCGGCGACGTCGTCCATCCAGGGGCCGTGCTGTTGGAGTGCGGCGTAGCCGCCGCGGACGAAGGCGCTCACCACGCGGCGGTCAGGTGTCGAAGCGCTGGCGTGATGCCTCGATGTGGTCGAGGTACCGATGGGTCCAGTCGCACATGACGTCCACGGTCTTGCGCAGGGCCTGGCCCGACTCCGTCAGGGAGTACTCCACCCGCGGCGGCACCGTGGGATACACGACGCGGACGACGAGGCCGTTGCGCTCCAACATCCTCAGGTTCTGGGTGAGCATCTTGTGGCTGATGCCTTCCACCTCGCTCCGCAGTTCCGTGAAGCGCAGGGTGCGCTCCCCCAGGGCCTCGATGATCAGGAGGGCCCACTTGTTGGCGACGTCCGAGAAGATCTCGCGTGCCAGGGAGTCCGCGCGCCTCAGGTCCGCGTGGGCGGAACCGTCGTTGAGCTGCTTGGTCACCGTGAGGTTCCCCTCTCACCAAAAAGTGCGTTCTTCCACGTCAGCGGCCACTCTCCTACGGTTACCGAGTAACCACAAGGGAGCGTGTGCTCCGCCCGCTTCTGCGGCAGCGCGCCCCGAATCCTCGTGACAGGGAGCAGACATGACCATCAACCTGGTGGACCCGGCGGGCCTGGTGAAGGTGGACCTCTACCGGCAGACGGCGGTGGCGACCGGCTCGAAGCTGGTCTTCGTCGCAGGGCAGGTCGCCTGGGACGCCGACGGCGCACTCGTCGGCGAGGGCGACCTCGTGGCCCAGGTCGAGCAGTGCTACCTCAACGTCGCCACCGCCCTCGCCGAGGCCGGTGCCTCGTTCGACCACGTCGTGAAGCTGACCGTCTACGCGGTCGACTGGGCCCCTGACAAGATGCCCCTGTTCGTCGACGGTGTCGCGCGGGCGGCCGCGAAGCTCGGCCCCCTCCCCGCCCCGCCGCTCACCGGGATCGGGGTCGCGGCACTGGCCGAGCCGGGCCTCCTCGTCGAAGTGGAAGCCATCGCGGTCATCGACTGATCGATGCCCGGCTCGTTCCCCTGCCCCGTGTACGGCGTCAGCCGGGCGTGGGGTGCCATTCCGCGAGCATGAGGGTGGCGTCGTCGCGAAGCCTGTTCCTCTGGTGCGCGAGGAGGTTCTGGATCAGGCGGCGCAGGGCCTCGGGAGAGGTGTCGCCCTCGGTCGCGGAACGGATGACGGCGTCGGCGAGGCGCTTCTCGCCGAACAGGTCACCGCCGGGTGAGCGGGCCTCGGTGACGCCGTCGCTGTAGATGAGGATGCGATCGCCCGGCTGGAGGCGTTCGTGGTGCGGAGCGGGCGGCCGCTCGGTGTGGAAGCCCAGCCCGAGCGGAAGTTGTGGGGTTCGTTCCAGGACGTGGGGCAGGACACGGCCCTCGCGGACGAGGAGCGGCGGCGGATGGCCGCAGTTGATCCACGTGAGCCGGCCGGTGTCGGTGTCGAGGTCGGCGATGATCCCGGTCATGAGGCGGCCCGGGATCCACTGCCCCAGCGTCCGGTCGATGGCGGTGGCGATGTCGGGCAGGGTGCCGTGGGAGCGGCGGGTCGCACGGCAGGTGGCCAGTCCGATGGCACTGGCTCCGCCGGAGGCCAGGTCGTGCCCCATCGCGTCCAGCAGGGTCAGGTGCAGGGTGCCGTGGTCCAGGCTGTGGTCGAAGGCGTCGCCGCCGACCTCGTAGGCGGGCTCCAGCACCGCGGACGAGGTGACGCTGGTGGTGCCGATCGTCCGCGGTGGCAGGAACGCCCACAGCAATTCCGACTGCACGCTCATCGGCTGTGTCCGCTCCCGGGTGATCAGGAGCTCACTGTGCAGGGACTTGGTGACCACGAGGAGGGCCAACAGGTCCGCCAGTGCCGCGCAGGCCCGCAGCACGCCGGTGGCGAGGTGGGAGGCACTGACCCGCAGGACCCCGACCCGCTCGACCCCGTCGATCATGGGGATGTAGGCGACCGTGCCGTCACGTGCCTGCTGGATCTGCTGGGTGCGGTAGGCCAGACCGGCCAGGGACGTATCGATGTCCAGTGCCTCGTCCTCGGCGGCGAGGTCGGGCTGGGGCAGTGCCACGAGCCGGGCCTGCTGCAGATCGGCCACGTAGATGCGGGCACCGTCGGCACCCAGACGCCGTGCGGCCTCGGCGATGACGGACGGCATCTGATGGGCTGTGGCCAGGTGGGCGCGGGCCAGGACGTGGACCAGTGCGGCCTCGGGCGCGTCCTCCAGCACATCGCTCCGATCCTCGTCCCCACCACCGGAGGCCGGCCGGTCGACCGACTCTGTCACCGTCATCCTGCCCGAGCCCCCGCCCGTCGCCTTGTCCGACACGGCGTACGGGGCGGGCCCGGGGACCCCGCTTCGCCGGTCGGGAAGAAAGGGCCTAGCCTCCGAGGGTGCTCAGCTTGTGCGCGTACAGCACGCGCTGGCAGTAGTCGGTCCCGGCCGGGTCCGCCGGGTCCTTGGTCGCCGTGCAGTCCGTCGCCGATCCCGGGCGGTGCTCCGAGAGGGACCACAGGCGTCCCGTGCCGCGCTCGATGTAGAGGTCCTCGGCGCCCCGGGCGGTCTTGACGGCCTGGCCGTCCTGGACCAGCCGGCCGTCGCTCCACTTGTAGCGCCACAGGTTTCCGGGCTCGTCCGTGCCCTTGGACTCGTTCACGTACAGCGTGCCGTCGTACGCCGCCGCGCCCTGGGCTCCGCCGCCCGCGAGCGGCAGGTAGTTCGCCCAGCCTTGGGCGGTGACGTCGGCGGAGCGGCCCTCCAGGGCCGCGACCGGGTAGGAGGCGATGCGTCCGGTGGAGGGGTAGCCGCTCTCCGGACGGCAGTACTCACCCATGATCAGCCGGTCCGGTCCGGTGCTGCGGTCCAGGGAGATGTAGGAGCTCTTCGGGGCGCCGGTGGAGACGCAGGCGAAGGAGCCCTTGGGGTTGCTCTGCGCCGCCTTGAACTTCCACGCGGCGACCTGCGGCATGACGTAGCGGTAGCCGAAGCTGTACCAGACGTTGTCGTGCCGCCCCACCTTCGTCTTGACCTCCACGTTCGAGGTGGTCCTGACCCCGTCGGTGTCGGTCCCCATCACGTCGTGCGTGCTGGGGTCGCCGTCCGGGTCCAGGTCCAGGATGGAGCGCATGTCGAAGACACGCAGGCCGTTACGGGTGTCCGCGACGTAGAGGTAGTTGCCGTACCAGACGATCCCACCGGCGTGGACTCCCTTCTGGATCGGGTACTCGCCCGCGTGCAGTCCGTCGAAGGAGATGTGGTCGGCGGAGTTCTCGTAGGTCCAACCCAGCAGGACATGGCGGTACTTGACCTCGGGGCTGCCGGTGGCCGGATTGTTCCTGCTCTGTACGAAGGTGATCCGGACACCCTTCTGGTTGCAGGCGTCGTCCGCCTCCAACTCGGCCGCGGTGCAGTCGCCGGCCGACGGGTTCGGGTCGTTCTCCCGGCCCGGGTCCCAGCCGTCGTAGGAGGCGAACAGCTGGATGTTCCCGGCGGCGCCCCACAGCTCGTTGTCCTTGGCGTCGGAGACCCCGGTGATGCCTTGCGGGACCCACTCCTGCGAGATGGAGTCGTCCTTCTGCAGGCAGTACTTGATGTCGGGGTCGGGGGCCGTACCGAAGGGGTCGCGGGAACACCATGGATCGACGGTGCGGTTCGCCCCGGCCAGTAGCTTCTGCACGCCGCCCGAGTCGGGCAGCACCGAGCCCAGGCGGGTCACCCGCCGGGTGGTCTCCGCGTTCATCTCACCGGGCTGCAGGGTGAAGTCGGCGGGCGAGGCCGCGCCGCCGGGACCGGCCCAGGCACCGGCGGCGAGCGGCGCGGGGGTGCCCTCGCTCGTGCGGGGCTCCTGGATCCAGGTCCCCGGCGCGTCGGACGCGGGGTCCTGCGCCTGCGCCGGTGCCGCGAGACCGGTGAACGTGAGCGCCGCCGTGGCGGCGGTGGCGGCCGCGAGCCAGGCACGGCGTATTCGGCTTGAGGGCATGCGGGAGTAGCCTCCGTTGCTCGTGTGACAGGGGAGTCAAGCGGAGGGTTCCAGAACACTTGTCCGAAACGCAAGCGTGATCGTTTCGACAACAACCTTGGCGAGAGCTGTGGTTGGCGGCATTTGACGACAACGGACCGATCCGTGAGCCGTGTCCACGGGCCGCGTCGTTCACCTCACGGCATGCGACCGCCGGCCGGATCGGGGTCCCGCCACATCGGCCAGAGGGTCGGCCCGCCGTCCGGGATCCGGATCTCTCCGGTGATCCGGAAGCCCAACTTCTCGTAGAAGGGGATGTTGGTGACGTTGCTGGACTCCAGGTACGCGGGGTGCCCGCGCCGGTCGCAGTCGGCCAGCTGCTGGCCGAGCAGCGCCGACCCGACGCCCATCCCCTGGAGCCCCCGGTCCGTCCCCACGGACGGCAGGTACCAGTGCGGCGTCGGCGGATGGACCTCGTGCATGGCGTTCTGGACCTCCCCGGCCCGCGGCAGCCCACGGAAGCCGAAGACGCGCGCGTACCCGGGCAGCGCCGCCAACTCCGCAGCCGCGGAGGGCTTCCAGCACCCGGGGCCCGACCACAACGCGGCCCCCAGCAACCGCCCGTCCCGCGTCGCCGCGACCCGGACGGCACCGGCGCGCGGTCGCTGCTGCCGCTGGGCCAGCCGGAAGTAGCGGGCGATGCCGCGTTCCCGGTCGGCGGCGGGAATCATCCATGACATGACCGGATCGTCGACGAAGGCGCGGGCCAGGAGCGCGGCGACCGCCCCGGACTCGGCGGGCCGGGCGAACCGGATCCCGTACCCCGCCGACGGCAGTGCTGAAGGTGCGCTCATGGGCCCACGGTAGGCAGGGGTGCCGGGCCGGGGCGGCCCCACGGTGCGGGACACGCCGTACGAGCCACCCGCTCGACCGCGTGAGGTCAGGAGGTGCGCTTCAGGGTCCAGGTGTTGGGGTTGAAGCTGGGGACGGCGGAGTAGCGACAGCCACTCGAGTAGTAGGTGTTGGTGATGGTCCAGCCGGCGGGCGGCCACGTGGACGCGCAGGCGTTGACCTGGGTGCCGACCGGGTAGCCTCTCAGGTCCTTGATCTGCTTGGTGTTGGGCGTGAAGCCGGAGCCACAGCCGCCGCTGTTCCACCACTGGGCGTCCACCCAGCCGTCCGGGGTGAGCGTGCTGGAGCACATGGTGAGCGTGTCGCCGGGTGCCGCCGAGGCGGGGCTCACGGCGATGGCGAGGGCGGTGACGGCCATGGTGGCCAGAGCGGCGGCGTGACGGATGCGGATCACGAGACGTTCCTTCCTCGGCGCACCGGGGATCGCTGCCGACGGTCGGCAGGCCTCAGCGGGCGCCGCCTCATTGCTATCCGACCGCTTCACGCTCCGGAAAGTCACCTTTTGGGCATAAGTGCACGGCGGTTTGGAGCCGCCACCCCTGCCCCACCCCCGGCCTCTCCTGTCAGCCGATCGGCTGCCGCATCTCGGCGCGCACCTTCAGGGTCGTCTCGGCGGTCTTGGCGAGGTCGACGGACCCGGGCTTCTGCAGCGCGGTCTCCTGGCCGACGATCCCGACCGAGGCGCCGGTGTTCTCGTCGGCCCAGGCGCACATCGGCAGGGAGCTCTCGATGCCGCCCTGTCGCACCGTCAGCACCTGGCAGGACAGGGTGACGTCGGATCCCGCGGGCGTGATGTCCCGAGCGGCGGCACCCAGGGACGAGCCCTCGGAGTCCGCGGCACCGCGCAGCATCTTCTCGCGGGCCTGCGCGGGGTCCTTGAACCGGCCGTACATCCCCGAGACGACAAGGGCGCCCGACTCCTTCGAGGACTCGAAGGCGTACTGGCCGACCACCGGCTTCGGATCGCGGATCTTCGAGTCGTAGGTGCCCTTCAGCGCCTTCTTGCCCTCGGTGTCCGAATGGTCCTGGACCAGCTGGTACTTGCCGTCCACCAGGGTCTTGGGAACGGTGAGCCGGTACCGGGCCTCGGGAAAGCCGGATCCGCTCAGAGCGGCTCCGATCACGCCGAGCACGCCGAGCACCACCACCGATCCGACGACGATCCCGATGACCAGGCCCGTCCGGTTCTTGCGCGGCGGCAGTCCCGTCGGAGGCTGCCCCCACGCTCCTCGACCGGGGTACTGCTGCGGCGGATACGGCCCGCCCGGGTACGGCTGCCCGGAATACGGCTGCCCCGGGTACGGCTGGCCCGGGTACACCTGCTGCGGTACGGGCTGTGCGGCGTACGGCTGTCCGCCGTGGGGGCTCGGGGGCTGCGGGGGCCCGTAGGGGCCGGGGGGTTGCTGGGGCGGGGGCATGCTCATGCTCAAACGGTACGTCAGCCCCTCGCGGGGCAGAATGTCGCGGGTCCGGGTCGCGGGGACGGGCCCCGCGGGTCCACTCTTCCCGGGTCGAGCGGACGTGTGATCTGGGCCGGAGCCCACCCTGGAAAGTAGGATCAAGGAATGTCTGACACGACCGAAACCACGCCCGGCTGGCTGAGCGACGACGAGCTGCAGATGGCCCGGGCCCAGATGCCGATCCTGTATGTCGAGGCCGTCCCCGTACGCGTGGACGACACCGGCGAAGTCACCACCATCGGACTGCTCCTGCGGATCGGCACGGACGGGGCGATCAGTCGGACCCTGGTGTCCGGCCGTGTCATGCACCACGAGCGGATCCGTGACGCGTTGCTGCGCCACCTGGAGAAGGACCTGGGGCCCGTGGCCCTGCCCCGCATTCCCTCGTCCCTCCAGCCCTTCACCGTCGCCGAGTACTTCCCCACGGCGGGGGTCACCCCGTACCACGACCCCCGCCAGCACGCGGTGTCCCTGGCCTACATCGTGCCGGTCACCGGTGACTGCCGGCCGCGTCAGGACGCCCTGGACCTGGTCTGGTTCAGCCCGCAGGAAGCGCTCTCCGCGGCCGTGCAGGGCGAGATGCCGGGTGGGCACGCGGCCCTGCTCAAGCAGGCTTTGGCGCACGTGGGGTACACGTACTGAAGTCCCCGCGCGGTGCGCGACACCGCACCCGACTCCGGCGACCCCGGCTACGAGGCCTGCGTCGGCGTGAACTTCGTGAGGATCAGCAGGGTGTCGACGAGGTCCTCGGCCGGGGCACCGGTGGCCAGGCGCCGTAGTTGCTGCCCGAAGACCAGAGCGACGGCCACCCCTGCCAGGCGTTCGGGGTCCTGGACGCCGAGGTGGGTCAGGATCCGGGTGGCCAACAGGTCGTAGGCGGCGAAGCAGTCGGCCGCGGCGGCGCGCAGCCGTTCGTCGCGGCCGGCCTGGACGTACAGCTCGAACGGCGCGATGTGGCGGCTGTCGAAGGCGTTGCCGCCCGCCACCTGTGCCACCACCTCGGCCGCCTGCCCGATGTCGAAGTGCTCGTCGGAGCACGTGTCGGCGAGTTCCGTGAAGTGCCGGGTCTCCTCGGCCACGAAGTGCAACAGGCTCTCGCGCAGCAGCTCGTGCTGGGTTGCGAAGTGGTAGGTGACGGAACCGAGGGAAACTCCGGCCTCCTTGGCGATCCGCCGGTTGGTGACGGCCGCGATGCCGTCCTGCCCGATGATCCGCAGTACGGCGTCGATGATGCTCTGGCGGGTGTCGGATGCCTGGGACATGGCGCAATTCTGCCCCATCGGCCCGCTGGGCCGCCCAGTTGGGGCGGGGCGGTCGGTGGAGGACGACGTGTGGACAAGGAGCCGAGCCGTCCATACTGTTCGTTCGAACGAACAGTTGAGGGACTACGCCAGCCGCACGGGAGTGCTCGTGGACATATCCGGATCGAACGTTCTCCTCACCGGCGCCACCGGTGGCATCGGCGCCGCCCTGGCCGAGCGACTGACCGCGCGGGGGGCCCGCCTCACGGTCAGCGGTCGGCGGGAGGAGGCCCTCAAGGCCACCGCCGACGCCTGTGGAGCCCGTACCGTGGTCGCCGATCTGGCCGTGCGGGCCGACGTCGTCCGGCTCGCCGAGAGCTGTGCGGAGGCGGACATCCTCGTCGCGAACGCCGCCCTGCCGGCCAGCGGCGACCTGCTGGACTACACCGAGGACCAGCTCGACCGCGCCCTCGACGTCAACCTCCGCGCGCCCCTGCTGTTGTCCCGGCTGCTCGCGGAGCACATGGTGGGCCGCGGCCGAGGGCACATCGTGCTGGTCGGCTCCCTCTCCGGCAAGGCGGCGACCAAGTCGACCTCCCTGTACAACGCCACGAAGTTCGGGCTGCGCGGATTCGCCCTCGCGCTGCGCCAGGAACTCAGGGGCACGGGGGTCGGGGTGTCCCTGGTCCAGCCCGGCTTCGTCCGCGATGCCGGGATGTTCGCGGCCACCGGTGCCACCACGCCGAAGGGCATCAGGACCGTCACGCCCGGCCAGGTCGCCGACGGCGTCGAACGGGCCGTCCACCGCGACCGGTGCGAGGTCAACGTCGCGCCACTGGAGCTGCGGCTGCTCAGCGCCGTCGCCGGGCAGTTCCCCGGGTTCGCCGAGCGCGTCCAGGCCCGTACGGACGTCGACGGGTCCGTACGACAGATCGTGGAGGCCCAGCGCTCCAGCCGCTAGGCCGTCTCTTCCGGATCTTGCCGGGCCCGGCCGATCGGGCGCACCCTCGCACCAGCACGCACGCCTTCCCCGCCACCCCACGTGAACGGAGAGCACAGCTGTGCCGAGTGAACACCTCCTGAGCGATGCGCCCGACCCGGCCCCCCGCTCCGGCTCCGCCCCTGGCCCCGGCTCCGGCTCCGGCTCGTATGTCGAGCGCCGGTCCCTGCTCCGGTTAGGGGCCCTGCTCGCCGCGGGCGGAGCCGCCGCGCTGGTTCCCGCGCCGATCGCGTACGCCGCGACGAGGGGCCAGGGCTCCGACACGGTGACCACCACCTACCGCGGCCACTCCCCCTACGGCAACGACCAGTGGGCGTACGTCCCCTTCGATGTCCCCGCCGGAGTCCACCGGATCTCCGTCGCCACCACCCACGACGCCGCCGCCGGCATCCTGGACCTCGGCGTCTTCGGCCCGTCCGGCTTCCGCGGCTGGTCGGGCGGCGCCCGGACCGGCTTCACCCTCTCCGCCTCGGACGCCACCCCCGGCTACGTGCCGGGCCCCGTCGACCCCGGCGGCTGGTCGATCATCCTGGGGCCGATGGTCGGCAGCGCCGGCGGCATGGCCTGGCAGGTCGACGTCACCCTCCACCACGGAGATCCGCTCCCCCGGACGCCGTACGACATCCTGCCGACCTCGGTGGCCGGCCGGGGCCCCGGCTGGTACCGGGGCGACCTGCACCTGCACAGCGTCCACTCCGACGGGCAGCGCACGGTGGACGAGATCGTCGCGGCGGCCCGCCAGGAGGGGCTGCACTTCATCGCCACCTCCGACCACAACACCAGTTCCACCGGCGTGACGTGGCGCGGCAACATCCCGACCGACCTGCTGGTCGTCAACGCCGAGGAGGTCACCACCCGCCACGGCCACTGGCTGGCCGTCGGTCTACCGCAGGGCGAGTGGGTGGACTGGCGCTACGGCCCCGCGAACCAGGGGGCGTTCGAGGAGCAGGCCCGGCGCGTGCACAGTCTGGGCGGACTCACGATCGCCGCCCATCCGCTCACTCCGGCGGCGGGCTCCTTCTGGGAGTTCGGCCTCGACCGCGTGGACGCGCTGGAGGTGTGGAACGGACCCTGGACGCTGGACGACGCGGCCAACATCGCCGCCTGGCACGTCATGCTCTGCCTCGGCAAACGGGTGGCCGCCGTCGGCAACAGCGACGCGCACAGCCCCGCGGACGCCGTCGGCCGCCCCCACAACGTCGTGTACGCCACCGACCTGTCGACGCCCGCCGTCCTGGACGCGCTGCGGCTCGGCCGGTCGTACGCCGTCGAATCCGCCGCCGTGACGCTGGACTTCACCGCCCGCACCGGCGGAGCGGTCGCGGGACCCGGTGAGGAACTGCCGCTGTCGTTCTTCGACGCCGTCGACGTGACCTTGGACGTGACGGGCGCCCCGGACAGCGTCGCCACGCTCTACACCGAGTGGGGCATCATGGCCGCCACCCGCATCGACGGCAGCGGCAGGGGGCAACTGCGCTGGCGTGGCTGGGGCAAGGCCTCGCTGTTCGCCCGGGCCGAGGTGCGCCGGCTCAAGCCCGCCTCCACCACCTTGGACCAACTGGTGGCCATCACCAACCCGGTGTGGTTCTACTCCGCGCAACTGCCCCCGTACGACGTGGAGCGGCGGGTGCTCTTCCACACCGAGCGCCGGCCGGACGGGTCGTGGAGCGGCATGCGTCCGCTGCCGGGTGCCGCCGCCGGATCCGGCTCGGGCGCCGGCTCGTTCACTGGGGTGCAGAGCGCCGTGGCCGGTATGCCGGACGGCTCGGTCGTGGTGCTGGGCATCGCGCCCGACAACGGTCTGTGGCTGACCACCGTGCGGGGTTCGGCGACGCCGCGGCCCTGGCAACGCGTCGCGGGGCCGGACGGCGCGACCGGATTCACCGTGCGGGAGGCGGACATCGCGGCCTTCCCCGACGGCACCTGCCAGATCGTTGTGACGGCCATGGACGGCACCACCTTCCACCAGCAACGCCGTGCCGACGGCGGACTGACCGGGTTCCGGGCCCTGTCCGGCCTCACCGCGAAGAGCCGCTGGGGCGCGGGGAAGGTGTCGATCGCCGCGATGCCCGACGGGTCGGCCCAGGTGATCTCTTACGGCACGGACGGTGCCCTGTACCACTGCGTGCGCGGGCGGGACGGTACGTGGACGGCCTGGGGTCGTCCGGCCGGCTACAACGGGGCCCCGACGTTCTCCGGTCCGGCCCTGGCGATCACCGGGATGCCCGACGGCTCCGCCCAGGTCCTCGCGATCGGGCTCGACGGGATGGTGTACCACCAGTTGCGGCGGCCGGACGGCTCCTGGACCGGCTTCCGGCCCCTGCGGGGCGTCACCACCGCCACCATGGGGGCCAGCGCCATCGGCATCGCCGGGACACCCGACGGCTCCGCCCAGGTCGTGGCGGTCGGGCTCGACGGACGGGTCTGGCACAACGTCAGGAGGCCGGACGGCTCCTGGACCCCCTTCGCGCAGATACCCGGCCCGAACGGGAGGGACCCGTTCCCCGCGGGACAGGTCCGCATCACCGCCTTGCGGGACGGCTCCACGCACGTGACGGTGATCAGCGCCGGTTAGGAACCGGGCTGTCGCTGCGGAGCCGGCGCCGTGGGGTTACGGAGCGGAGGCCGGGACCAGGGCGCGTCCGGATCGGCCGACTCGGGCCGCAGCCCGAGCTCGCGGAGCTGGTTGACCGCCGTCATCGCGAGGAACATCGCGTTCGGGTTGGCGCCGCCGCCCCCGAGCGCGGTGACGGCCTCCCCGTAGCGTGCGCCGAACTCGCTCGGCCGTACCGGTCCGCTCTCCCCGATCAGCCCGAGCGCCGCCGCCTGCAGGGCGGTGGCCCGTTCCAGCAGCCCGTCCAGGTAGGGCACCACCTCGGCGCCACGGCGCAGGGCGAAGGTGTGGCCGTCGGTGAGGAGTTCGGCCTGCCCCTCCTCGAAGAGGAGGGCGACCGCGCCGAGTACGGTCTGGATCTTGAGCTGGTCGGCGTCGGCCATGGCCCCGCAGGGTCCGTTCCCCTCGTCGGAGAGGTGCAGGACGCCCGGGTCCCGGAGGTGGACGACGACGTGCCCGGCGCAGTGGCCCTGGCTGCGCAGCACGCGTACCGCGCAGTCCGCGAAGGTCCAGCCGGTGAACCGTGACGAGCCGATCCGGATCCGTTCCGGGGCCCGTTGCTCGTAGGTGCGGGTGGTGGCGCCGAACGGGCGCATGGGCTCGAACAGCGACACCAGCCGGGTCGCCAGTGCGGGCGGGGCCGCCGGCATCGCCCCGGCGACGCGCTCGAGGGTCCGCGTCCAGTACGCCACCGGGTCCCGCATCTGGTCGAGGTCGAGGGCGGGAACGTAGTGCTCGACCGGCACGCCCAGCTCGTCGGCCAGGTCGTCGTTGCCGACGTGGTCGGGGTGACCGTGCGTGGTCAGCACCAGGGCCCGGGACCAGGGCCCGACCCGGCCGGCGGCCTCCCGCAGGGCCGTGCGGAAGACCGTGGTGACGCCGGTGTCGACCAGCACCAGGGTGTCGCCGGCCCGGTGGACGAGGGCGTTGGCGACGTCCGGGCGATCGCGTTCGACATCCAGTTCCTGCCCTCGGACCAGCAGGGTCCGTTCGTCGATCTCGATCACATCACCGAGCGCGGTCATCGGTCCTCCCGCGGTCCCGTCGGTGCACGACGTACGCTCCCCCGTCGACGAGCGTACGCCGCATCCGGCGCGGTGTCCCCGCGAAGCCCACCGCTCCGGCGCGTCCTCGCGGGAACGCGGACCGCACGCGTGCGGTCACTCCTCCCGCAGGCTCGTGACCAGCTCGCGCGGCAGCCCATGGGTGTCGTGGAGGTGGTGGAGGTCCTCCTCGGTCAGCGGGCCGCGGAACCGGGGCCGGGCGAGCACCTGCCGCCCGCGTTCCAGCAGTCGCCGGAACCGACGCTCCTCCTCGCACAGGATCGGGAGGACGTCGCCGGGATCCATGACCTGCCGGAAGTGGTCCAGGGTGTGCCGAACCAGTTCGAGCGGCAGGTCCCCGAGGCCGCGCGAGGGGTCGTCGCGCCACAGCAGCGTGAGCAGCCGTCGTACCAGGCGGCGCAGTACGTACCCCTGGCCCGTGTGGGCCGGGCGCACGCCGTCGCCGATGACCACGACGGCCGAGCGCAGGTGGTCGCAGACCACGCGCAGCGACCGTTCGTCCAGGGGCCACAGGCCCGGTACGAGGCTGCGCCAGGGGTCGAAGACGTCGCACTCGAACACGGACGACTTGCCCTGGAGCAGGGAGGTGAGTCGCTCCAGGCCGAGGCCGGTGTCCACGTTGCGCTGGGGCAGGGGCACCAGGGAACCGTCGTCGAGCCGGCGGTGGGTCATCGTCACGTGGTTCCACACCTCCACCCAGCGGTCGTCGCGGGTGGGGGTGGACTCGGGCGGGCCGTCGCCGTTCCACAGGAAGATCTCCGAGTCGGGACCGCACGGTCCGACGGGCCCGTTGGACCACCAGTTGTCCTCCACGGTGAGTTCGACGGGGACGCCGCGGTCCTGCCAGAGTTCCAGGGAGGCGGTGTCGGGCCCGGTCCGGTCGTCGCCGGCGTGCACGGTGGCGTACAGCAGGCCGGGATCGACGCCCAGGCCCTCGGTGAGGAGCCCGTACCCCCAGTCGAGGCTGCGGGGGCCGTCGTAGTCACCCAGCGACCAGGTGCCCAGCATCTCGAAGACCGTCAGGTGGGTGGCGTCGCCGACCTCCTCCAGGTCCGTGGTGCGCAGACAGCGCTGGACGTTGACCAGGCGGCGGCCCAGCGGGTGGGGGCGGCCCACCAGGTAGGGGGTGAGCGGGTGCATGCCGGAGGTGGTGAAGAGCACGGGGTCGCCGGGCGGT
The DNA here is from genome assembly GCF_043201215.1 of Streptomyces sp. NPDC048331. Lineage (NCBI taxonomy): Bacteria > Bacillati > Actinomycetota > Actinomycetes > Kitasatosporales > Streptomycetaceae > Streptomyces > Streptomyces sp. NPDC048331. Next base: position 126,737 of record NZ_JBICYT010000023.1, read on the forward strand.
GGCAGCAGCGTCGAGCCGACGATTCGGCGGTGCTCGCGCTCTTCGAAGTACTCGACGAACGTGTTGACCAGCAGTTCGGTACTCATCAGGTGGTGGGTGAGGTGCTTCATGGGGTGACTCCTTCGCATGGAGCGGGGGGAGGCACCGGAGAACGGGACCGTTCGGTCTCCGACCGGGGGCAAGGGCGCCACGGCACAACCGACGGACCGTTGTCCGGTCGCCGGGGAGAGGGGGAAGGTCAGGCGGCGGCAACCGGCGAGCTGGTCGCTCGCGCGGTCGCGGTGGTGCTGAGGCCGGTGACGTTCATGCGGCCCACCTTAGTGCGGCCCCCGCCGCCGGTGCGCGGTGTTTTTCGCGCCGGCGGCGGGGGTGGGGCGAGGGCTATCCGGTCGTGGTCTCCTTCACCACCCACGCCAGGTACTCCTCCGTGGCTCCGCCGGCCGGCAGCACGATCCACTGCGGCACCTCGTACGGGTGCCGTTCGTGGACCCACGCCTGCAACTCGGCGGCCTTCTCGGCGGTCGTCTTGAAGGAGATCCGGTACTCCCGCTCGTGCTGCACCGCGTCCTTCCACCAGTAGAAGGTGGTCATCCGGGCGTCGATGTGCGCGCCGGCCGCCAGCCGGGCCTCCACCGCGGCCCGCGCGATCTCGTACGCCTTCGATTCGTCGTCCACGGTCGTCTGCGCGATCACGATGCTCGCCATGCCGGTCCTCCTGGGTCGGTTTCGGCCACCCTACGGGCGGCGCCGGCGTGTTGCGGAAATCCGGTCCGGGCCGGCGGGAACCAGGGCGCCCAACCGTCCGGCAGGTGGCTGGGGCTGACCGCCCTGGCGCGGCTATCGTGCGGCACCAGGGAACCGGTTCGGGGGAGGAACTGTGGCGTTGCTCGATCAACTGCCCGCTCTGATAGGCGTCGTGGTCGGTTCGATCGGCTCCTACGCCGTGCAGACCTTGACCGAGCGTCGGCGCTGGACGCGACAGCGGGAGGAACGGTGGGACGAGAAGCGCTTCGAGACGTACGGCCGTTACGCCAATGCCCTCAAGGCACAGCTCCGTGTCGCTCAGCGCATCGGTGCCTCGCTCGGTTTCGCGGACGTGGCCGATCCGTTGGCGCCGGCCGAGGGTCTGCCCATGCTCGCCGACGCGGAGTCCCATCGGGCGACGGAGTGGGAGTCCGTCCTGCTCGTCGGTGACGCGGCGACGATCGCCGCGGCGCGACACTGGCACGAGACGATCTGGACCGTCGAGCTGCTCGTCCGGGAGGGCGTGGTCGACGGCGAGCGGTGGACCACGGCGCATCGGCTCGCGAGTGCGGCGCGTGACGCCTTCTACGAGAGCGCGCGGCGCGACCTCGGCATAGAGGGGGCTCCACCGCCGTCGGGGCAGTGGCCACGACAGTGGCGGGCCGAGCTGTCCGGGTGAGGGGTGGCGTTCAGGCACGTTCCGACATCCGGCGGCGCAGGGTGTCGTAGATGGGTGCGCTCCCCAGCCGGTCCGCGGTCACCGTCGCGGCGAAGCAGGCGATCAGCAAGGGCAGCAGGAGCGCGCCGGCCCCTGTCATCTCCAGGACCAGGACGGCGCCGGTGAGTGGTGCCCGTACGACGCCGGTGAACACCGCCGCCATCCCCACCACCGCGAAGGCGGCCGCGCTCGCGGAGCCGGCCGGTAGCAGGGGGGCGGCGAGGGCGTGGGTGAGCGTTCCCCAGAGGGCTCCCAGGGCCAGCAGCGGGGCGAACAGTCCACCGGGGGTCGCGGCGGCGTAGCTCAGCGGTCCGGCCACGCACCGGACGGCGAGGCAGAGCACGAGCGCCGCCACCGTCAGGCCGCCGCCCGCCGGCAGGCGCTCGCTCAGCTGGTCGCCGCCGCCCGTGAGGAGCGGATCGAAGGACATCAGAGCGCCGACCCCGGCGCCGATGACGGCGGCGCGGGCGACCAGGGGGATCCGGGTCAGCCGGTCGCACACCCGCAGGGTGCCGACGACCAGAGTGCTGTACGCGGCGCCCAGCGCGCCGGCCGTCACCCCCGACAGCAGGAAGACCGGCAGCATCCACAGCGGCGGGGCCGGGACGGCCGCCAGGGGAAGGACGAGCGCATCACCCACGACGATCCGGGAGCCGGCCACCGCCGTGACGGTGCCGACGAGCGTCAGGAGCACCAGGCGCGGCCGGACCGTGCCGGTCACCTCCTCGCAGACGAACAACAGTCCGCCCAGCGGGGCGGTGAACGCCACCGCCAGGCCCGCCCCGCCGAGCGCGGTGTGCAGCATGCGGGCGTCCTCGGTGTCCAGGCGGCCACGCCGACCGGCCGCGGATCCGATCGTGGCTCCCATGTGGACGATCGGCCCTTCCCTTCCCAGGACCAGGCCCGAGCCGATCGCGATGAGTCCGCCCAGGAACTTCGCCGGTAGCAGCCACGCGACACGGGCCTCGGCCTCCTGCCGCCACACGGCTTCCACGTGCTGGATCCCGCTGCCCGCGGCGTGCGGGACCCGCTGTGCGATCACGCATGCCACGGCCGCGCCCACCGCGGTGAGGACGACGGGGAGGAGCCGGCCCGCCGGCCCCAGCCCGTCGGCCACCTCCAGCACCGAGGCGCGCAGCGCGTCCGCGTGCAGCAGGCACCAGCGGAATCCGCCGCCGACCAGTCCGACCAGAGCGCCCGCCAGTGCCGCGACCACGAAGGAGCGGCCGGACCGCCACGGACCGGACCGAACACCGCGTGGAGTCTGCGTCATGACCCGACCAGCCGATTCCGTCGCTTACTGGTGCTGGGGCAGGTGGGTCCTGGCGTCCTCGTACGTCCCCTCGCCGGGGACGGTGGCCACGGCGTAGGACAGGTTCAGCACACCGGACGGGAAGGTCTCGGCGGAGAGCAGCTCCAGCGGGATCGCCGGCGCGTCGTCCTCGAACAGGCGCATGCCGTTGCGTACGGCGATCGGGTGCAGCAGGAGGTTCAGTTCGTCCAGGAGGCCGGCGGCGATCAGTTGACGTACGACGGAGACCGAACCGCTGATCCATACGGGGGCGTCCGCGGCCGGCTCGTCCTTGAGCGCGGCGACCGCCGACGTGAGGTCGCCGACGAGCTGTTCGGAGTTCCGCCAGGTGAAGTCGAGCGGGCTGTTCGACACCACGATCTTGCGGGCGTCGCCGAGCACCGCGGCGAACGGGGCGTCCTCCCCACCGGCCGCTTCCCGCTCCGGCCAGGCGCCCGCGAAGCTGTCGTAGGTACGGCGCCCGAGCAGCAGTGTGTCGGCCCTGCCCAGGGTCGCGTCGACGGCCGCCCCCATCTCCTCGTCGAAGTAGGGGAAGTGCCACCGGTCGGGCGCCTCGACGACACCGTCGAGCGAGATGAACAGCTGCGCCTTGATCTTCCTCATAGCGGTCTCCGGGAGCTGGTGGTCGGTCCGTCCGCGTACGGCCCCATCCAAGGGCACGCGCCGGTCGGACGCCGCTCGACTCCCCGACGGCGGCGGTACGGCTTCCGCGCCGCGGTCGCTACGCAGGCGTTGTAGGGCGGTGACAGGGCGGCGGTGCAGGGTGGCCGGGGTGCGCGAGCCGTCCCACCGCACCCCGACCCGTGTACCGCCGCCGTGGTACCGCCGCCGTGCCAGGAGGCGCCCTCGTGAACGCTGACTCCGTGTTGTCCCACCGACGCGTGCCCGGCCCCGAGGCGCCGCACGGCGAGGTACCGGTCCCGACGGGGCGCGGAGGCCGGCGATCCGCCTGGCGCGGCGCGGCAGCGGCCCTGCACAGCGTCGGCGCGGTCACCACCGTCCTGTTGGCGCTCGCGGCCATCGGGGCGGCGATCAGCGAGCCGGTCCTCATACCGTCCCTCGCCGCCACTGCCGGAGTCCTGCACAGTGCCCCCACACTCCCCATGGCCCAGCCCCGGAGTGTCGTCGTCGCGCACATGCTGGGCGCCGGCGCCGGGTACGCGGTCCTCGCTCTGGCGCAGAGCAGCCCCTGGAGCGCGGCGCTGGCCGGGGGGCTGACGTTCGCCGCGACCACGCTCGCCCGGACGCCGCACTCACCCGCCTGCGCCACGGCGGTCGTCGTCGTGCTGCAGACCCCGGCACCCGCGCGGTTCGTCCCGCTGCTGCTCGTGGCCAGTGTGGTCCTCGTCGTCGCCGGTTTCGCGGCGTCCCGGTTGCGTCGGGGAGCGGCCCGGTACCCGGTCCGCTGGTGGTAGCGCGGCCACGGCCGCCGGCTCGGCGACCCGCCGAACCGTCGATGCGGTGCCGTGAGCTGCGGATCTTGCGCCGGTTTTCACCCAATGGCCGGGTGTGAAGGAATCCCAACGGGCGCAACCCGTACCGCTGTTCCCACGTCTTGCAGGCCGGATCGCCCACCTGCCCGTTCTCTCGCGCACGCGAGGGGCGCAGGTGGCGTCTTGTTGCTTCCGCGCGACGCGCAGTTCGAAAGGTCTTCCCCATGCCCTTGGTCGATACCGATTTCAGCATCCTGTCCGAGGAGTTCGCCGCCGCCCCCGACCGCTACTTCGCAGCACTACGGGAGCAGGCTCCGGTCCATTACGAACCGGAGATCGACAGCTACTTCATCTCCCGTCACGAGGACGTGAAACGGGTGCTGAGCGACCACGAGTCGTTCACCACCGAAATGCTGCAGGTCCGCGCCGAGCCGGTGATGCGTGGGCCGGTGCTCGCCCAGATGACCGGGGCCGAGCACACCGCCAGACGAAGGATCGTCGTCCGGGCCTTCACCGGCTCGGCCCTCCAGGACCAGATACGCGTCATCCACGCCAACGCCGCCGCGCTCATCGCCCCGTTCCTCCCTTTGGGCCGGGTGGACCTGATCAACGACTTCGGCAAGCCGTTCGCCATGCACGTGACGCTCGACGTCCTGGGCCTGGACCGGAAGGACTGGGAGCAGGTGGCCGCCTGGCACAACGGTGTGGCCGAGTTCGTCACCGGCCTGAACCTCACCCCCGAGCGCCGCCGCCACTGCGTCGACTGCGCCGTGCGGTTGGAGGCCTATCTCCTCCCGGTGATCGAACAGCGGCGCCGCACCCCCGGCGACGACCTGATATCCCAGCTGTGCATCGCGGAGTTCGACGGTGTCGCCATGAGCGATCGTGAAGTCACCGCGCTGATCATCAATGTGCTCGTGGCCTCCGCCGAACCCACGGACAAGACCCTCGCCCTGCTCTTCAAGCACCTCATCGACCATCCCGAGCAGTTGGCGCAGGTCCGCCGGGATCCCGAGCTGCTGGGCGCCGCGATCGCCGAGACCTTGCGCTACACCCCGCCGGTCCAGCTCATTCCCCGCCAGGCGAAGGAGGACGCCGTGTTCGCCGGCACCACCGTCCCGGCGGGTGCCATCGTCTTCTGCATGATCGGCGCGGCCAACCGCGACCCCGACGCCTTCACCGCTCCGGACACCTTCGACATCCACCGCCCGGACCTGGGCACCGCCCGCTCCTTCACCGCCGCCGCCCAGCACCTGGCGTTCGGTGCCGGACTCCACCAGTGCGTCGGCACCGCGTTCGCGCGCGCCGAGCTCGAGACCGTCGCCGCGATGCTCCTGCCCCTGCTCGACCAGGTCCGCCACAGCCCGGGCTTCCCGTACCAGGAGGCCGGCCTCTACACCCGGGGTCCGGTCGCGCTGTCGCTGGACTTCACCCCCGTCCGCTGACGGTTCCCCGGCTCCCCCAGGGGCACCGACCTCCGCGGCTCCAGAAGCCCGGCCCTCCCCCGTACACCCCCCACTCCCAGGCGAGACGACCATGACATCGACCGACATCACCCGTGCCATCAACGATCTCCTGTTCACCCCGGGCGTCGACCTCACCGAAGCCGTCGACCGGCACTTCACCCCCGACTACCGGCAGCGCACCAACGGCGTGTGGAGCGACCTCGCCTCCTTCACGCAGCACATGACACGCCTGCGCTCCCTGATCCGCAGCGGGCACATCGAGGTGCACGACGAAGTCCGTGACGGAACGCTCTACGCCGACCGCCACACCGTCACCCTCGTCCACGAGGACGGCCACACCTCCCGTACCGAGGTCTACCTCTTCGCCCACCTGTCCCCCGACGGCCGGTTCCGGCGCGTCGACGAGACCACCCTCCTGGTCACCGGTCACGCCGATGACGAGAACCTCGGTCTCGTCACGTGACGTCGGCGGGCCCGCGCGCGAGTGCCGGGCCCCCGCGACCGCTGTCCACCGCCGCAACAGAGGGAAGGAGCCGCCATGGTGTCCGTGGGGGAAAGACTGAGCAGAGCGCGCGTACGCGCGTTCGTCGGCCGGGACGAGGAACTCGGCCGATTCGGAGCGGCGTTGGCGGGTGATCCGCAGGCGCCGTTCGCGTTCTACGTGTACGGGCCGGGCGGTATCGGGAAGTCGACGCTGCTGCGGCGGCTGGCGGACCACGCCCGGGACGCGGGCCGGCTGCTCGTCGAACTCGACGGCCGGTTCGTCAGTCGGGACCCGGCCGAGTTCGAGCACGCCGCCGGACCTTTCCTGGACGTGCCCGGCACGGTCCTGTTCGTGGACTCGTTCGAGCACTGCCAGTGGCTGGAGAGCTGGCTGTGGCACCACTTCCTGCCGCGTGCCGCGGACGACACCCTGGTCGTCCTGGGCGGCCGACGGGCCCCGCAGCCGCAGTGGGCCGCCGATCCGGCCTGGTCGCGGCTGCTGCACGTGAGCGAGCTGGAGCCGTTCTCCGCGGAGCAGGCCCGGAGCCTGCTGGTGGCCGCGCAGATCCGGCCCGAACTGCGGGACCGGGTGCTGCGCTTCGCCGGGGGCAACCCGCTCGCGCTGTCGCTGGCGGCCGCGGCCGGGTCGGAGGGCTGCGGCCGGGAGGAGATCTGGGCACCCACGGCGGACGTGCTGCGCACCCTGCTGGCGGGGCTGATCGGGGAGGTGCCTACGGCGGCCCACCGCCGCGCCCTGGAGGTGGCGGCGCAGGCCCATTCGACGTCCGAGGAACTGCTGGCCGCGGTCCTTCCCGGGGAGGACGTCCATCCGCTCTTCTCCTGGCTGCGCGACCTGCCCTTCATGGAGTCGACTCTGCGGGGACTGCATCCGCACGACGCGGCACGTGAGACGCTGGCCGCCGACCTGCGCTGGCGGGCGCCCAACGCCTTCGAGTCGATGCGCCGGCGCCTGGCGGACGAGTACCTGCGCATCCTGCGCGAGGCTCCCGAGGAGCGGGTGTGGACCGTCACCGACGATCTCTTCTACCTGTTCCGGGAGGGCGCGACACTGGCCCGGCTGCGTTCCTGGTCCCGCGAGGACGAGGTCCACGACCGGCCGCTGCACCTGGACGACATCGATGTCATCCTGCGGATGGCCACCGAGACGGAAGGCGCCGCCTCGGCGGACCTGGTCCGCTACTGGGCGCTGCGTCAGCCGCAGGCGTTCAGCGTCTACCGGCTCGTGAGCACGGGCCGGATCGTCGCGTTCACGGCGCGACTGGTGCTGCCGTCCCCGCCCGACGCCCAGGATCTGGCCACCGATCCCGTGGTGGCCGCGGCCTGGCGGTACACCCAGGACACCGACCCGGTGAGCTCCGGTGAGCACATCGGCATCAGCCGCTTCTCCATCTACCCCGAGCAGTACCAGGTGCCCTCGCGGGTCATCGACCTGAGCAGTTCCCGGGCCCAGGCGGAGGCGGCCCGCGCCCGCGGGCGCGCGTACGGGTTCGCCGTCTTCCAGGACGCCGAGACGTGGGCCGCGCGCGTCGAGGGCACGTTGGTGGACACGACGGCACGGCCACGGGTGGGCGAGTACACGTACGGGCTGTTCGCCGTCGACTGGCGTCAACTGCCGGTGGAGACCTGGCTCATGCGATTCATATCGGCCACCGAGGCGCCCGCAGCCCCGTCCGGGCCGTCGCCCGTTTCCCGCAACGCGTTCGACCAGGCCGTGCGCGAGGCCCTGGTCCACTGGCGCGATGCGGACGCGTTCGCCGCCTGTGCGCTGCTGCGTTCCCGTCTGGCGGCCGACTTCGGCAGTCCGGTCGGGGAGTTGCGCGCCCTGCTGCGCGGGGCGGTCGACGACCTCGGGCTCGACCCGCGCGGGGTGCGCGCCCGCGAGGCCCTGACGGCCGGCTACTTCTCGGGGGCGCCCACCCAGGAGGCCGCCGCCCGTCGCCTGGGGCTCCCGTACGGCACCTACCGCCGCCATCTGCGCCAGGGCCTGGACCTGCTCTGCGAGGCCTTGTGGCAGGAGGAGTTGCACGATCCGCGGTAGGCCGTCCAGCGGCGGCGGACGCGAGCCGTAGGTACGGCCGAACCCGGGCCGGGCCGGGTGGACAGGTGCGGACAGGAGTGGACAGTGGCCGCTCCTGTCCGGCCTGGATAGTGGACACCGTTCGCGTCGAGTCTGTGCGGCATGAACGTTGCACTCACGCAGACGAGCCGGGCAGCACGCCGGGCCCCCCGGCCGGGAGCGGTGCTCGCCGCGCTCGCCGCGGCCCAGTTCACCGTCATGCTCGCCACCTCGATCGTCAATGTGGCGCTGCCGCAGATCCGCGCGGGGGCGGGCCTCTCGGACGGCGGGACCACCTGGGTGGTCAACGCCTACGGCCTGGCGTTCGGGGCGCTGCTCCTGGCGGGCGGCCGGATCGCCGACCTCCTCGGCCGCCGCCGGGTGCTGGTCGGCGGGCTCGCCCTGTTCGCGTCGGCCTCGGTGGCGGCGGGGCTGACCGCCTCCTCCGGCGTGCTGATCACCACCCGTGCGCTGCAGGGTGTCGGCGCCGCCGCGATCGCCCCGGCCGCGCTCGCCCTGGTGATGGACCGGTTCCCGCCCGGTCCCGGGCGCGGTAGGGCCTTGGGCGTGTGGGGAGCGGTCTCCGGCGCGGGAGCGGCCGGCGGCGTGCTGCTGGGCGGCGTGCTGACCCAGGCGTGGGGCTGGCCCTGGATCTTCCACTCGGTGGGCCTCGGATCGGCGGTGGTACTGGCCGCCGTGGTGGCGCTGGTGCCACGGGACGCCGAGGCGGAGGCCGACCCGCGGGATGAACGGCAGGGTGAACGGCCGGGCGAGCGGCAGGGTGAACGGCAGGGTGAACGGCCGGGCAAGCGGCCGGGCGTGGCGAGACGCGGGCAGTTCGACCTGCTGGGCACCGTCGCCATCACCTCGGCCCTGACCTGCCTCGTGTGGGCGCTGACCACGGCACGCGGCGCCGGCTGGACGGACGCCCGGGTACTGGGCTCCCTCGGCGCCGCCGCCGTACTGCTGGTGACCTTCTACGTGATCGAGCGCCGCCGGCCGAACGCGCTCGTACCGCCCAGGCTGTTCACGGCCGGACGGGTCGCCGCGGGCAATCTGCTGATGGCCCTGCTGGGGTCGGTCTGGATCGCCCTGTTCTTCTTCCTGCCGCTCTACCAGCAACAGGTGCTGGGGACGGGCCCCTTGCTCACCGGCGTGGGACAACTCCCGCTCGCCCTGGCGCACATGATCGGCTCCGCTCTCGCTCCACGCGTGGCCCGAGCCATCGGGGCCACCGCGACCGTGACCGCGGCCCTGTCGACCGAGGCAGCCGGTCTGTTGTGGCTGTCCTGGATGCGGCCGGACGGGAGTTACCTCGTCGATGTCCTCGGGCCGAGCATCCTGGTCGGACTGGGCCTGAGCATCGCCTTCGTACAGCTGACCGCGCTCGCCGTGGACGGCGTACCCCGCCAGGACGCGGGCCTCGCCGGCGGGCTGGTGAACACCACCCGACAGGTCGGCGGCGCCATCGGGCTCGCCGCCCTCGCCACCCTGGCCGGCTCCGTCACCGCCCGGGCAACCCCCGACCGGCCACCCCTGGACGCCCTCACCGCCGGCTACCGGGCCGCCTTCACCGTCTCCGCCGCGATCCTGGCCGCCACCGCCCTCCTCGCGCTGTTCCTGATCCGCCGTACCGGGGCACGTACCGCGCCGGTCACCACCGCCGGACCGGCGGGCGCCGACCCGCACACGTCCCCGCTCCCACCGGTCCCGCTGGACCGGTAGCTCAGCCACAACCGCACCACCGACCCATCTCATCCCGACAGGAAGTACAGCCATGGTCACCATCGACGAGACCGCACCCGTGATCGTCCGCCTGAGCACCGTGATCGACGCCCCGCTCACGACCGTGTGGGCGCTGCACACCGATGTCGCGGCCTGGCCTGCCTGGAACGCGGACATCGACCGGACGACGGTCGACGGACCGCTGCTGCCCGGCAGCTCCTTCAGCTGGCTCACCCACGGCCTGGACATCACCTCCACCGTGCGGGAGCTGGTCCCCGGCAAGCGGATCGTGTGGGGCGGCACCGTCGAGGGCATCGTCGGCGTCCACGTCTGGGCCTTCGAAGAGTCCGATGCCGGCGTCGTGGTCCACACCGAGGAGTCCTGGAGCGGAGACCCCGTCGACGCCGAGGTCGACGAACTCGGCAAGGCCCTCCACGACTCCCTCGAAGGCTGGCTCTCGCATCTCAAGGACCGTGCCGAACAACCCGTCTGACCAGGCGCCACGTCCACGCGGTCACGGATCCACGCACGTTGCGCCGTCCCGCATCCACACATCCGCGCACCCACGCATCCACGCATCCACGCATCCACGCACCCACGAAAGAGATTTCCGCCATGACGACGACCACCCCTCCGTACCTGACCGGCCACTTCACCCCCGTCGCCGAGGAGGTCTCCGCCACCGACCTGACCGTGGAGGGTTCGCTGCCGCCAGAGCTGACCGGCCGGCTGCTGCGCAACGGCCACAACCCCAAGCCCGGTGTCACCCCCACCCA
>NZ_JBICYT010000024.1:0-132927 GCF_043201215.1 Streptomyces sp. NPDC048331
GGGGACCCTGTGGGAGAGTAGGACGCCGCCGAACAATCATTGTGGGAAAGCCCCGCACCTTATGGTGCGGGGCTTTTCTGCGTTCACGGGCCGATACCGTTCCCTACACGGCCGGGGCCGGCTCCTACCAGTCGGCGGGATAGCTCTTGAGGGTGCTCGTGTCGAGTGTCCAACGGCCGGCGGTGACGGTGTCTCCGAAGGCGTAGGGAACCGTCTTTCGGTATCGCGTGCCGTCGGGTCCGTCCGAGGGGTCGCTGTGCACGGTGACCGACTTCTTGTGCCTGCGCGGATCGACGACGACGTACAGGGGGACTCCCATCCTTGGGTAGTCGTGCAACTTGTCGCGGATGTCAGTGAGGGAGTTCGTACGGGAGACGACTTCCACGACCAGCAGGACGTCGCGCGAGTTGACGACCTTCGCCGTGTCGTCCGTATCCTCTTCCGCGATGACCATGAGGTCGGGCACCTTGGTCAAGCCGGTCTCGGGGTCGCCCATGTTCGTATCGTTGAGAGCCATCACCTCGGGTGTCTGCGCCTCGATCTGGCGGCGCATGCGCACCACGTTGAGGCCGTGGGGGGCGGTGGGGCTCATCATCGTGAGGAAGATCTGACCGTCTGTGGTCTGCACCTTCCACCGGTCTTCCTGGTGCTCGGCCAGCTCCGCGAGCTGCTCCGCGAAGTCGTGCATTCGACGCATCTGCTCGGGGGAGAGGTCGGCCATGGTGTCCTCCTGGTGGGTGCCTTGGCCAGCGTATCCAGCCCTGCGGGCTAGAGGCGGCCCGCGGCCTTCAGGGCGAGGTAGGCGTCCGCCAGGGCCGGGGCCAGGGTGTCCGGGGTGGCGTCGACCACGTGGACCCCGTGGCGGGACAGCTGGTCGGACGTGCGGCGGCGTTGGGACTGGGTCTGGGTGCCGGCGGCGGCCTCGTAGACCGCGTCCACGGTGCCCCGGGAGGCGGTCATCGCCGCTACGTGCGGGTCGGCGACCGAGGCCAGGAGGACCGTGTGGCGTTGGGTGAGACGGGGGAGCACCGGGAGCAGGCCCTCCTCGATCGGGGCCGCGTCCAGACTCGTCAGGAGAACCACCAGGGACCGGCGCGGGGCGCTGCGGAGGATGGTGGAGACCAGGGTCCTGGCGTCCGTTTCGACCAGCTCCGGTTCCAGGGTGGCCATCGCGTTGACGAACGACGGGAGCGTGTCGGCCGCCGAGCGGCCCTGGACCTGGGCGCGCGGGCGGCGGTCGTGGGCCAGCAGGTCCACGCGGTCACCGGCGCGGGTGGCCAGGGCGGCCAGGAGCAGGGCCGCGTCCATCGCGGAGTCCAGCCGGGGGGCGTCGCCGACGCGGCCCGCCGAGGTGCGGCCGGTGTCGAGGCAGATGAGGATGTGCCGGTCGCGTTCGGGGCGCCAGGTGCGGACGGCCACCTTGTTCTGGCGGGCGGTGGCCCGCCAGTCGATGGAACGGGTGTCGTCGCCGGGGACGTAGTCGCGGAGGCTGTCGAACTCGGTGCCCTCGCCGCGGGTCAGGACGCTGGTACGGCCGTCGAGTTCGCGCAGGCGGGCCAGTCGGGACGGGAGGTGCTTGCGGCTGGTGAAGGGCGGCAGGACCCGGACGGTCCAGGGGGCGACCTGGGAGCGCTGGCGGGCCCACAGTCCCAGCGGGCCGTAGGAACGGATCGTGACGCGGTCGGCCTGGCGGTCGCCGCGGCGGGTGGGCAGCAGCCGGGTGGTCAGCCGGCGGCGTTCGCCCGCGGGGACGACCACCTCGTGGCGGGACGCGCCGCTCTCCGTGCCCGGGAGCCAACTGCTCGGGGGCCAGGCGTCACGGACGCGGGCCCGGAGCTTGCGGCCGCTGGGGTTGGTGACGGTGAGGTGGACCTCCGCCGGTTCGCCGAGGCGGACCGAGGTGTCCCCGGAGCGGCCCAGCACGAGGCCGCGTACGGGCGCCGCGAGGGCGCCGTCGAGTGCGCAGGCCAGTGCGATCGGGCCGTTGACCGCGAGCATGCCGGTCCAGCTCGGTTCGAGGAGGCCGACCGGGATGCTGCCGAGGGCCGCCAGCAAGGCGGCGCGTCCGGTGAGGGCCATCAGCGCGGGACGGGGACGTGGGAGAGGATCGCCGTGATCACGGCGTCGGCGGTGACTCCCTCCATCTCCGCTTCCGGGCGCAGTTGGACGCGGTGGCGCAGGGTCGGCAGGGAGAGGGCCTTCACGTCATCGGGGGTGACGTAGTCGCGGCCGGTGAGCCAGGCCCAGGCGCGGGCGGTGGCCAGCAGGGCGGTCGCGCCGCGCGGGGAGACGCCGAGAGTGAGGGACGGCGATTCGCGGGTGGCGCGGCAGATGTCGACGACGTAGCCGGCGATCTCGGGGGAGACGGATACCTGGGCGACGGCCTGGCGGGCGGCTTCGAGCTGGGCCGGGCCGGCGACGGCGCGGATGCCGGCGGCATGCAGGTCGCGGGGGTTGAAGCCGGCGGCGTGGCGGGTCAGGACCCCGATCTCGTCCTCGCGGGAGGGCAGGGGGACGGTGAGCTTGAGGAGGAAGCGGTCCAGCTGGGCTTCCGGGAGGGGGTACGTGCCCTCGTACTCGACCGGGTTCATGGTGGCGGCGACGAGGAAGGGGTCGGGCAGCTTGCGCGGTTTGCCGTCGACCGTGACCTGGCGTTCCTCCATGGCTTCGAGGAGGGAGGACTGGGTCTTGGGTGGGGTGCGGTTGATCTCGTCCGCGAGGAGGAGGTTGGTGAAGACCGGGCCGTCCTGGAAGGAGAACTCGGCGGTGCGGGCGTCGTAGACGAGGGAGCCGGTGACGTCGCTGGGCATCAGGTCCGGGGTGAACTGGACGCGCTTGGTGTCGAGTTCGAGAGAGGCGGCCAGGGCTCGCACGAGGAGGGTCTTGGCGACGCCGGGGACGCCTTCGAGGAGGACGTGGCCGCGGCACAGGAGCGCGACGACGAGGCCGGTGACGGCGGAGTCCTGACCGACCACGGCCTTGCCGATCTCGGTGCGGAGCGCTTCGAGGGAAGCGCGGGCGCTGTCCGCGGTCACTGCCGTGGACTCGGTGGCCGGGTACGTCATGACGTACGGACCTCTCTTTCGAGGGCGTCGAGGTGGTCGGCGAGCGCGACGAGTGCCGCGTCGTCGGAAGGCGTGGTGCCGAAGAGGAGGGCGGTCACGTCCCGGGGCTCGCCGGTCAGGCGGGCGGAGACGGCCGGGGCCAGTGCCGCGGGGTCGTGGGCCTGGGTGTGCGGTACGCCGACCAGTGCGGCGAGGCGTTCGCGGGTGGCGGCGCGCAGCACGGTGGCGGCGCGGTCGCGGGCGTCGGCCTTGCGGTAGAGGCGGGCGCGGCCCTCGGTGGCCTCGGAGGCGCGGATGGCGACGGGGAGCTTCTCGGTGACGAGGGGGCCCAGGCGTCGGGCGCGCCACAGGGCGGCGAGGACGGCGGCGACGAAGAGTTGGAGCAGGGCCCAGGACCAGCCGGTCGGGACGAGTTCGAGCAGGCTCTTGTTCTCGTCGGAGGACGCGGTGTCGGGGTCGGAGTCCGCGAGGGACGGCAGGTACCAGACGAGGTCGGGGCGGGAGCCGAGGAGTTGGAGGGCGAGGGAGGCGTTGCCTTCGTCGGCGAGGGACTCGTTGAGGAGGATCGTCTCGGAGCCGAGGACGACGGTGTCGCCGCCGGTGGGGCCGGTGGGGAGGACGAGGAGGGTGGGGTCGCCGGCGCTGGGGTAGCAGGCGGTGGCCCTGGGGAGGGTGGTGGTGTAGCGGAGGCCGCCGCCGGTGTCGGCGCGGCCGGCCGAGGTGGCGGCGGGCAGGGAGCAGCCCGGATCGGGGTGTTGCGTGTCGGCGTCGCCCGCGGTGCGTACGCCGGGGGAGAGATCGGTGAGGCTGTGGCTGCTGGGAGCGAGGAGGACGGTGCGGCCGCCGGAGAGGTCGATGGCCGAGCGGATGACGCCGCGTTGGGTGGCGCCGAGCCGGTCGGGGTCGGTGACCAGGAGGGTGGTGCGGGGGCCGGCGGCGTCGGCCGCCTCGCGGGCGGTGGTGACGACGCGGGTGGTGACGCCGCGTTCCTTCAGGAGCTCGGCGACGGCGTGGCTGCCGAAGGGATCGGTGGTGCGGGGGTCGAGGTAGCCGTGGTGGGAGCCGGAGTTGAGGGCGGCCGTGGCGATGACGCCGGCGGCGAGGACGGCAACGGCGGTGAGGGCGCGGCGGATCCGGCGGACGCGGCGGATGCGCGCGTCGGCGTCGGCGTCGGCGTCGGCGGGTGCGGGGAGGGGGGCGGTGCCCTCGGGCTCCCGCGCCTCGTCCGCGGGCGGGGCGGAAAGCGCCGTCGGTGAGGCCGGGTCGGTCGGGCCGGTCATGCGGTGGGTCCCGTCAGCAGCGGCTTTGCGCGGTCCAGGGTGAGGTCGAGGGCGCGCAGGCGGGCGTACGTGTCGGCGTCGGCGGTGCGTCCGCCGTAGGTGACGTCGTCGAAGGTACGGGCGGCGGCGCGGAGTTCGGCGGCGTGGTCGGGGAGGGTGACGGCGGCTTCGGCGGCGGCCTCGTCGGCGGTGCGGCCGGGGCGCGGGTCGAGCAGGGTGCGCTCCTCCAGGGCGCGGACCACGGCGCGCATGCGTTCCTGGACGGCTTCGGTCCAGCGGCCGGCGGCGGCGTGGGCGTCGGCGGCGGTGCGGTGGTCGGCGGCGCTGCGGGCGCCGTCGGTGAAGAGGACGCCCGCGCCGGTGGTGATCCGGCCGGGGGTGCCGAGGCGCCACCAGAGGGCGCCGACGGCGAGGAGGACGAGGACGAGGATCACGAAGAGGCCGAAGCCGCCTCCGGGGGTCGCCCCGGAGGCGGCGCCGAGCACGTCGTCGAGCCAGTCGAAGAACTTGCGCAGGGCGCGGTCGAACAGGCTCGGGTCGTTCTCGTGGTACATCGGCTTGGACAGTTCGCGCTCGGCCGCTTCCCTGGCGGGTTCGCGCGGTGTGGTCACCGGTGGTGTCTCGGCGTTCGGCAGGAGCGCCCTGGCGCGGGTGATGAGGCCCCCCGTACTCATCATCTGTGCGTCAGCCTCCGGTCGTGCCGTAGTTCTCGAGGCCGGCGGCCCGGGCGAGCTCCAGGTCGAGTCCCTCGCGGCGGATGCGCTGGTCGACGTAGAGGAGGACGGTGACGCCGGACTGGAAGGGCATCACGATGGTCTGCGCGATGATCAGGCCGATCGCGGGGCCGATCAGTACGCCCCAGTTGGTCATGCCGCTGCCGTCCTCGAAGGAGTCGAGGCCACCGCTGAAGGCGAGGAGGCTGATGATCTGGAACGGGGCGACGATCATCGCCGAGATGAAGAAGGCGATGACGGTGGTGAGGACCGTGATGCCGAAGATCCTCCACCAGGTGTCCTTGACCAGCTTCGAGGACCGCGCGAAGGCCTTGATGACGCTGCTCTTCTCCAGCATCAGGGCGGGCGAGGCCAGGCTGAACTTGATGCCCAGCCACACCAGGAGCGGCACCCAGACGAAGACGCCGAGGATGACGAGGCCGACGCTGTCGGTGAGGGCACCCGGCAGGATCAGGACGGCGCCGAGCAGCACGGCGCCGAGGGCCAGCAGCAGGGTGAGCCCGATCAGGCGCAGCAGCTGGGGGCGGGCCTCGCGCCAGGCGCCGGAGACCGAGGACTGATGGCCGAGCACGGCGCGGCTGAAGACCATCGTGAGCATCGCGGTGACCACGATCGTGCCGAGGGCCTGGATGAACTGGATGACCACGGAGGCGCCGATGGTGCTCCCGAGCGAGTCGAAGACCTCTTCGGGGCCGGCGTCCGGGTCCGCGGTGAAGGCGATGTCGTCGAGCATGAACTTCTGCACGATCACGCTGATGACCTGGACGACGGTGGCCACGACGAGGGTGATCGGCAGGACCGAGCGCCAGTGGGTGCGCATGGTGGCGACCGCGCCGTCGAGGATCTCGCCGAGGCCCAAGGGCCGCAGCGGGATCACACCGGGCTTGGCGGCGGGGGGTTGGCCCCACTGGCCGGGGCCGCCCGGGTAGCCGTACTGGGCGCCGTTGTGGCCCGTCTGCGGGGTGCCTGGCTGCTGTCCCCAGCCCCCGGTGGGCTGCGGCTGGGCCTGGGGGGTCTCGGGCGTGGCGCCCGGGCTCGACCACTGACCGGGCGGCGGCTGCTCGGCGGACCACTTCGGGTCGCCGGCGGGCTGCGCGGGCTGTTCGGGCTGTGCGGGCGCTGCGGGCTGCTGCGCGTCGCCGTCGGTGCCCGGCCGCTCGCCGTCGGACGGAGAGGATCCGGGCGTAGCCCAGCCCGGAGAGTCGTTCATCGTCACTCCTTCATGTGCGCCTGCCGCGGCGGGGCGCTGGTCGCTGCCATCGTGCCACGTAGGGGGCCCGAACGGAGTAGGGGGTGGGCGGCGGATCGGGCGTGGTGGCGGGGTGGGGAGGGGCGGTTCGGGGCGATCCCGACCGGTCGGTCGATCCTGGGCGGTACTGCGGGGTCCTCACAGCCCGTACCTTCAATAGTCGACCCGATCGGGGGCAGACTGGTGGGGCTGATCTCCACGCAGGTCCGAGGGTCGATTTCCAGCCCTTTTGGCTGTGGGACAGCTCACCGCCGGGTAACGATTAGCTAATGGGATGATGTCAAGCATGAAGGGACGAGTCCTTGTCGTCGACGACGACACCGCGCTGGCCGAGATGCTCGGCATTGTGCTGCGTGGAGAAGGTTTTGAGCCGTCGTTCGTAGCGGACGGTGACAAGGCGCTGGCTGCCTTCCGGGAGGCGAAGCCCGACCTGGTGCTGCTCGACCTCATGCTGCCCGGGAGGGACGGCATAGAGGTGTGCAGGCTCATCCGGGCCGAGTCCGGCGTGCCGATCGTCATGCTCACCGCCAAGAGCGACACGGTGGACGTCGTCGTGGGCCTGGAGTCCGGGGCCGACGACTACATCGTCAAGCCGTTCAAGCCGAAGGAGCTGGTGGCCCGGATCCGGGCGCGTCTGCGCCGGTCGGAGGAGCCGGCTCCCGAGCAGCTGACCATCGGTGACCTGGTCATCGACGTGGCCGGGCACTCGGTCAAGCGGGACGGCGCGTCCATCGCCCTGACCCCGCTCGAGTTCGACCTGCTGGTCGCCCTCGCGCGCAAGCCCTGGCAGGTCTTCACCCGTGAGGTGCTGCTGGAGCAGGTCTGGGGCTACCGGCACGCGGCGGACACCCGCCTGGTCAACGTGCACGTGCAGCGCTTGCGCTCCAAGGTCGAGAAGGATCCGGAGCGCCCCGAGATCGTCGTGACGGTGCGCGGTGTCGGCTACAAGGCCGGACCCAGCTGACGTGCAGTCCGGCACCTCCGGCATGTCCGGCAGGGCCCCGGGCGGCTCCCGCCCGTGGAAGCTGCGCTTCGGGCGGCTGTTCCGGGACCGGGCATCGAGCAGCCGGGTACTGCGGCTGTTCGTACGCCTGGCGCGGCGGCCGCTGCTTCCGGCTGTCCGGTTGTGGCGGCGCAACATCCAGCTCCGGGTGATCGCCGCCACCCTGTTGATCTCGCTCGCCGTGGTCCTCGCCCTGGGGTTCGTCGTCATCGCCCAGGTCAGCAGGGGTCTCCTGGAGGCCAAGGAGGAGGCGGCGCAGAGCCAGGCCGCGGGCGGGTTCGCGGTGGCGCAGGAGAAGGCCAACGCCCCGGCCACGGTGGACGGGCCCGACGCCACCGACAACAAGGTCGGCCGGGACGCCAGTACGTGGATGAACTCCCTGGTCAAGCAGTTGGCCAGTGGTGGCCAGACCGCCTTCGAGGTCGTCGCGCTGGGCGCGGGCACCGGTGACGAGGCACTGCCCGGGACGCAGGGCGTCAAGGGCGCCCGGGCCTCCGGCAACGTGGACCCGACCGCCAGCGTCCCGCTGGGGCTCCGCCGGTCCGTCAACCGAGCCACCGGCGCCTTCAAGACCTTCTCCGAGATCCGGTACACCAGCGGGGACGGGGCGAAGGAGCCCGAGCCGGCGCTGGTCATCGGCAAGCGGCTCTCGGACATCAACGGCGACCCGTACGACCTGTACTACCTCTTCCCGCTCACGCAGGAGGAGGAGTCCCTCAACCTGATCAAGGTCACCATCGTGACCGCGGGTCTGTTCGTCGTCGTCCTGCTCTGCGGCATCGCCTGGCTCGTCGTACGCCAGGTGGTGACCCCGGTCAGGATGGCCGCCGGGATCGCCGAGCGGCTCTCGGCCGGGCGGCTGCAGGAGCGGATGAAGGTCACCGGTGAGGACGACATCGCGCGCCTCGGCGAGGCCTTCAACAAGATGGCGCAGAACCTCCAGAACAAGATCCAGCAGCTGGAGGAGCTGTCCCGGATGCAGCGCCGCTTCGTCTCGGACGTCTCGCACGAGCTGCGCACCCCGCTGACGACCGTACGGATGGCCGCCGACGTCATCCACGACGCGCGGGTCGACTTCGACCCGATCACGGCACGCTCCGCCGAGCTGCTCGCGGGGCAGCTCGACCGGTTCGAGTCGCTCCTCGCCGACCTGCTGGAGATCAGCCGCTTCGACGCCGGGGCCGCGGCCCTGGAGGCCGAGCCCATCGACCTGCGTGACGTCGTCCGCCGCGTCATCGACGGAGCCGAGCCGCTCGCCGAGCACAAGGGCACCCGGATCCGGGTCCTGGGCGACACCCAGCCGGTCATCGCCGAGGCCGACGCCCGGCGGGTGGAGCGGGTGCTGCGCAATCTGGTCGTCAACGCCGTGGAGCACGGCGAGGGCCGCGACGTGGTGGTCCGGCTGGCGTCCGCGGGCGGGGCCGTCGCCGTCGCCGTACGGGACTACGGCGTCGGGCTGAAGCCCGGCGAGGCCACCCGCGTGTTCAACCGCTTCTGGCGGGCCGACCCGGCGCGGGCGCGCACGACCGGCGGGACCGGCCTGGGCCTGTCCATCGCCGTCGAGGACGCCCGGCTGCACGGTGGCTGGCTGCAGGCCTGGGGCGAGCCGGGCGGCGGCTCGCAGTTCCGGCTGACCCTGCCGCGCACGGCCGACGAGCCGCTGCGGGGCTCGCCCATCCCGCTGGAGCCCGAGGACTCGCGGGCCAACCGCGCCAACCGTGCCCGGGCCGCGGCCGAGGCCGAGGCCGCGGGGGGCGCGGCGGAGCGTACGCCCGCCGACGCGGGTGACCGTTCGCCGATACCGCCGCGCTCGCCCGTCGCCGGAGCGATGCCGGTGCCCGCCGACCCGACGGCCCTGCCGGGGAACGGGGCCAGGGTCGTGGCCCGCCCGGCCGACCAGGCACAACAGGAGGACCGAGCCGATGGACGCTGAGCCCTTGGACGCGCGGGCGGAGCGTGCGCGGGTGCGGCGCCGGCGGCTGCGTACCGTACGGGCGTACGCCTTCGGGGCGGCCGGGCTGCTGCTCGCCGGCTGTGCCTCCATGCCGGACAGCGGTGACATCCGCCCGGTGCAGGCTTCGCAGGGCGTGGACTCGCAGGTCCGGGTGTTCGGCGTACCGCCCGCGGACAAGGCCAGCCCGGCGGAGATCGTCGACGGCTTCCTGGAGGCGATGACCAGCGACGACCCGCAGCTGGAGACCGCCCGCAAGTACCTCACCGAGGCCGCCGCGAAGAGCTGGAAGCCCGGATCCGCCGTCACGGTGCTCTCCTCGGGACTCAACCGGGTTCCGAACCGGGGCGAGAAGGACCCCGAGGGGCCCCGCTGGAAGGTGACCGGCAAGAAGCTGGCGACCGTCGACGAACACAGCGCGTACCAGCCGCAGACCGGGGCAAGGGAGTACGAGGAGTACCTCCAGCTCGTCCAGAACGAGGACAAGCAGTGGCGGATCTCGACCCCGCCGAGCGGGCTCGTGCTCAGCGAGTCGGACTTCCAGCGCATCTACATGCCGGTCAACAAGTACTACTTCGCGGGCGGCACACTCGTCGCCGACCCGGTCTACGTGCGTCAACGCACCGATCCGGACTCGCGGATGGACCCGACCACGCAGACCGTGCAGTCGCTGCTGGCCGGGCCCTCGCGGTGGCTGGCCCCGGTGGTGGAGTCCAGCTTCCCCACCGGTACGGAACTGGGTCCGGGTACCAAGTCCCTGTCGTACGACGGGCAGAACACGCTGCGCGTGCCGCTCAACGAGAAGGCCGAGAACGTCGCGCAGCCGCAGTGCAAGAAGATGGCCACGCAACTCCTGTACACCGTCAAGGATCTGACGGGCTCCCGGCTCGACCAGGTCGAGCTGGTGCGGGCCGGCGACAAGCCGACCTCGCTGTGTTCGGTGAGCGAGGTGAGCGCGGCCGCGATCGCGGGCCGGCCCAGGATTCCCGAGTACCAGTACTTCGTCGACAACGACAAGCGGCTGGTCCGGATGAAGTTGGACACGAGCAGCGAGGACCAGCAGGCCCGGTTCGAATCGGTGCCGGGGCCGTTGGCCACGCCTCCGGGGTTCAAGGTCAGGTCGGCGGCGATCACCCACGACGAGCGTCGGGCGGCCGTGATCTCCGAGGACGAGCACGCGCTGTACGTCGCCACGCTGGTCGGGGGCGGGGCGATGCCGCAGCCGTTGCCGATCGGCAGGGGCGGCAAGTCGGCGTTGTTGACCGCGCCGAGCTGGGACGCCTCGGGTGATCTGTGGGTCGCCGACCGGGATCCGCAGGCCCCGGGGTTGTGGCGGGTGCCCGGCGGTGCCGGGACGCCGGAGAAGGTCCAGGTGGCGGGGCTCGACGGGCGCCGGATCGCCTCGCTGAAGGCGTCGGCGGACGGGGCGCGGATCGCGCTGCTGGTGGAGCAGCCCGACAGCAACAAGGTCCTGTACGTGGGGCGGATCGAACGGCCCGACGGCAAGACGGACTCCTCGGCGGTGTCGGTGCGCGAGCTGCGCCCGGCGGCCCCGCAGATGGTCGACGTGACGGCGATGAGCTGGGCGCCGCGCGGGCGGTTGCTGGTGGTGGGCCGGGAGAACGGTGGTGTGCAGCAGGCCCGCTACATGCTGGCCGACGGCTCGATGGTCGCGGCGAGCCTGCCCGGGGCCACCGGGCTGTCGGAGGTGGCGGTCGCGGCCACGGAGGACGAGGCGAAGCCGAAGCCGGTGGTCGCCTACTCGGAGGACGGGATCGTGTGGCTGCCGCCGGGGGCGCAGTGGCGCACGGTGGCGGGTGGCCGGTCTCCGGTGTACCCGGGCTGACCTGCCCGCGCGTACGGATCGTCCACAGGGGTCGCGGGCCGGGGCCGCGGCCGTCACTGTGGAGCCATGCGGGAGTGGTGGCAGGAGTTCGCCGGGCTGGTCCTGCCGGCGGACTGCGCCGGCTGCGGGGCGGTCCGGGTGCTGGTGTGCGTCGAGTGCCGGGACGCGCTGAACGGGGCCGGGGAGGGGCCGGTGCGGCCGTCTCCGCGGCCCGCGGGGCTGCCGGTGGTACGGGCCGCCGCCGTGTACGAGGGAGCCGTACGGAGCCTCCTGCTGGCCCACAAGGAGCGCGGGGCGCTGCCGCTGGCCGGGGTGCTCGGTGCCGCCCTGGCGGTGGCCGTCCTGGGTGGCACCGCGTCCGGTGGTGCCGGTGGTGCGGCCGGGGCGGGAGGTACGGGAGGTGTGGTGCTGGTCCCGGTGCCGTCGGCGCGGCGACAGGTCCGGGCGCGCGGGCACGATCCGGTGCGCAGGATCGCCCTGGCGGCCGCGGGTCGGCTGCGGCGGGTCGGTGTCCGCGCGCGGGTGGCGCCCGTACTGGGGCTGCGGCGGGCGGTGGCGGACCAGGCCGGGCTCGGGGCCCGGGAGCGCAGGGAGAACCTCGCGGGGGCGCTGGCGGTGCGCCGGGGCGCGCGCGGGCTCCTGCCGGACGGGGCCCCGATCGTGCTCGTGGACGACCTCGTCACCACCGGGGCGACGCTGGCGGAGGCGGCCCGGGCGGTACGTGCCGCGGGGCTGGTCACGGGCCCGCGGGCGGCGCTGCGGGCGGCGGTGGTGGCCGCGCCCGGGGACTCGTTCAGACGCATCGAGCGGGTGTCGCGCGTTTGAGCAACTCGTACAGAAGAAAAATCTTGTGAATAGATTCGGAACTGGCGGGGAAGGCCCATCGTTGCAGGTAGTAAGAGGGAACAGCCACTTCGTCGGAAGTACATTCCGGTAGCGGGTGCCGACAACCGCCATAGAGGGATATGTTCGGTTGTAAGGAACTCAGGAGGCTGTCTCTCGACTCCGAAGTCGGTGGGGTGTTGATCTTGCCGATGGGGGAGGAGGAGGTGAAAGTCGCCAAGTCCGAGGCTCCGGCCTTCACCGGAGTCTGGTGCGAAAGGGAGACGCTTCGCCCCGTCGGGCGGAGCTATCCGGGAACGGAGTTCTGCGTGGACATCGTCGTCAAGGGCCGCAAGACCGAGGTGCCCGAGCGGTTCCGCAAGCACGTGGCCGAGAAGCTGAATCCGGAGCGGATCCAGAAGCTCGACGCCAAGGTGATCAGCTTGGACGTCGAGGTGTCCAAGGAGCACAACCCGCGTCAGGCCGACCGTTCCGACCGCGTGGAGATCACCCTGCGTTCGCGGGGCCCGGTGATCCGTGCCGAGGCCGCCGCCGCCGACGCGTACGCGGCGCTCGACCTGGCTCAGGACAAGCTGGAGGCCCGGCTGCGCAAGCAGCACGACAAGCGTTACACCCGCCGCGGCAGCGGCCGGATCCCGGCGGCGGAGGTCGCCGACGTGGTGCCGGGCGTCGCATCGCTGAACGGCAGCGGCCAGCCGGTGTCCGAGGAGAAGAAGGACGGGGTACCGATCACCCGGATCGGATCCATCGAGGTGCAGGGCGAAGGCCCGCTCATCGTCCGCGAGAAGACCCACTCGGCCGCACCGATGTCGCTCGACCAGGCCCTGTACGAGATGGAACTGGTCGGCCACGACTTCTATCTGTTCGTCGACTCCGAGACGAAATTGCCGAGTGTCGTCTACCGCCGGCACGCCTATGACTACGGAGTCATCCACGTGAACCCGGACGGTGCCTCCAGCTCGGAGGAGCCGCGGGGCGGCGCCGGTGGCGCGCTCGGCGGCTGAGGTCGACCACATCCGTTCATCGCCCCCGGGCAGGCGCTCAGGCGCCTGCGCGGGGGCGCCTGTGTGACGGGTGTGCGACGGGTATGCGCCACGTGGCTCACTTGTGGCCCCCGGGCCGTGGTGCGGGCATGGAATCATGGCGTGCAGTCAACCGGCTGCGGTGTGTGTCCGGTTGGCCCAGCAGCAGCTGAGCACATGCAGGGGGAGGAACGATGGCGGACAGCTTCGGGCCGGTGCGCGGGGACGGCGGCGTCGCGGGCTGCCGTGCGACGGACGACCCGGCGCAGGAGACCGACCGGGAGCCCATCAGGGTGCTCGTGGTCGATGACCACGCGCTCTTCCGGCGGGGACTGGAGATCGTCCTCGCGCAGGAGGAGGACATCCAGGTCGTGGGCGAGGCCGGGGACGGGGCGGAGGCCGTGGACAAGGCGGCCGACCTGCTTCCGGACATCGTGCTGATGGACGTGCGGATGCCCCGGCGCGGTGGGATCGAGGCGTGCACCTCGATCAAGGAGGTGGCCCCCTCCGCGAAGATCATCATGTTGACGATCAGCGACGAGGAGGCGGACCTCTACGACGCGATCAAGGCGGGCGCGACCGGGTACCTGCTGAAGGAGATCTCGACGGACGAGGTGGCCACGGCGATCCGGGCGGTGGCGGACGGCCAGTCGCAGATCAGCCCGTCGATGGCGTCGAAGCTGCTCACCGAGTTCAAGTCGATGATCCAGCGGACCGACGAGCGGCGGCTGGTGCCCGCGCCGCGGCTGACGGACCGGGAGCTGGAGGTCCTGAAACTGGTGGCCACCGGTATGAACAACCGTGATATCGCCAAGCAGTTGTTCATTTCCGAGAACACCGTGAAGAACCACGTCCGCAACATCCTGGAGAAGCTGCAGCTGCACTCCAGGATGGAGGCCGTGGTCTACGCGATGCGGGAAAAGATCCTCGAAATCCGTTAGTCGGGAGCGGTCGGGAGCGGTCGGGAGCGGTCGGGAGTGTCCGGCCCGGCCGGCGGGGCATTCCCGGTGCTCAGAGCGCGGCCAGTTCCGCGGTGACGGCCGCCGCTTCCGCGGGCGAGCTCGCGCGTTCGACGCGTACGTCCTCGCAGCCGACCCATTCCGCCGCCTCCCGCAGTGCCAGGGCCATCGGGCCCGCGGCCTTCGGTGAGGTGAGGGAGAGCTGCCGGGCGACCAGTGTGCGGCCCTCGCGGGCCGGGTCGACGCGGCCCTGGAGCCGGCCGCCCGCCAGCAGCGGCATCGCGAAGTACCCGTGGATCCGCTTCGGCTTGGGCACGTACGCCTCCAGGCGGTGCGTGAAACCGAAGATCCGCTCCGTGCGGGGACGGTCCCAGACCAGGGAGTCGAAGGGCGAGAGCAGCGTCGTGCGGTGGCGGCCCCTGGGGGTCTGCGCGAGAGCCGCCGGATCCGCCCAGGCCGGCTTGGACCAGCCCTGCACCTCGACCGGGACCAGCCCGGAGTCGGCGACCACCGCGTCGAACTCCTCGCCCTTGAGCCGGTGGTAGTCCGCGATGTCGGCGCGGGTGCCGACGCCCAGGGACCGGCCGGCGAGGGCGACCAGGCGGCGCAGGCACTCGCGGTCGTCCAGGTCGTCGTGGAGCAGCGCGTCGGGAACGGCCCGCTCGGGAAGGTCGTAGACCCGCTTCCAGCCGCGGCGCTCGCTGCAGACCACCTCGCCGGTGTCCAGCAGCCACTCCACCGCGATCTTGGTCTCGGACCACTCGAACCATTCGCCGCCGTTCTTGGCGCCGCCCAGCTCGGTGGAGGTCAGCGGACCGTCCGCCTTCAGCCGGTCCAGGACCGCCCGCGTCGAGTGCTGCTTGTCCTCGAGGATGTGCCAGCGGTGGCCGCGTGCCCGGTTGGCCCGGCGGCGGAACGCGAAATGCGGCCACTCCTCGATCGGCAGGATGCAGGCGGCGTGCGACCAGTACTCGAAGGCGTGCCGGTCCGACCAGTAGGCCCGCTCGACGGTGTCCCGGCCCACCGCGCCCAGGCGCGCGTACGGGATCAGCTCGTGCGAGCGGGCCAGGACCGAGATGGTGTCCAACTGCACGGCGCCCAGGTGGCGCAGGACCCCGCGGACCCCGCCGCGCCGGTCGGGCGCCCCCAGGAAGCCCTGCGCGCGCAGGGCGATTCGGCGGGCTTCGTCGGCGGACAGCGAGAGCAGGGTCATCCGCGCAGCCTAAGGGCTGTCCCGTAATCCCCGGCGGGCGCGCGGCGCCAGCTACGGCACCTCACCGCGTTGTCGGGATCGCCCGAATACGCCCAGTATGCGGACGACCCTCCGCCTTGCGATGCACCGCATCTGACGCCGCGCGCCGACCCGCCGCGGATTACGGGACAGCTCTTAGGGGGGACCACCGACAGCGGGGCCGGAACCTCAGGCGGCGGGTGCCGGGAGGTACGGCGTCCGCGAGGGCAGGCCCAGGTCGGAGGGGAGGAGGGCGCCGATCCAGCAGTCGCGGTAGGTCTCGCGCTGGATGATGCCGGCCCGCAGCATGCCCTCGATCCGGAAGCCGGCCTTCTCGGCCACGGCGCGGGAGCCCACGTTGCCCACCTCGGCCCGCCATTCCAGACGTCCGATGCCGAGCTCGGTGAAGGCCCAGCGGGCGACGCCCAGGACCGCCTCGGCCGTGTAGCCCCGGCCGCGGTGCTCGCGGACCGCCCAGTAGCCGACCTCGTAGCTCTCCGCGCTGTGGACGTGCAGGCCGACGGACGCGACCAGCGGGCCCTCCGCCCCCAGGCGCACGGCGAAGGGGAAGGCCTTGCCGTCGCGCCAGCCGTCGGGTGCGGTCTCGGTCACCCAGGCGTGCGCGTGCTCCTCCTTGTAGGGGGAGGGAACCAACGTCCAGCGCTGGATGTCCGGGTCCTGCGCCGCGGCGTAGACCTCGGCCTCGTCCGCGGGGACGAAAGGCCGCAATACCAAACGGTCCGTCTTCAGTGTCGTGGGCTCCATGAACGAATTCTGCTGCCGTCCCGACATCGGGGGCGAACAATTTTCGGTGATCCCTGCGGGCCATGCGGCACCTTCGGTGTCCCCCGTACGTTCTCAATCCGGGCACCCGTGCCCTCACAGGAACGGCGGACCTCCCGACGTGGCCACGTCCTCGCTTACGATGGCCGTTGCGGTGGGGCCCACCTGCCGTGCCCGTGTACGTACAGTGCCCAGGCCCGACCGGCAAGGAGACAAACCTCGGTGTCCGTCTTCAACAAGCTCATGCGTGCAGGCGAAGGCAAGATCCTGCGCAAACTGCACCGCATCGCGGACCAGGTCAACTCCATCGAAGAGGACTTCGTCAACCTCTCCGACGCCGAGTTGCGGGCGCTCACGGACGAGTACAAGCAGCGTTTCCAGGACGGCGAGAGCCTGGACGACCTGCTGCCCGAGGCCTTCGCGACCGTGCGCGAGGCGGCCAAGCGCGTCCTCGGCCAGCGGCACTACGACGTCCAGATCATGGGTGGCGCGGCGCTGCACCTCGGCTACGTGGCCGAGATGAAGACCGGTGAGGGCAAGACCCTCGTCGGCACGCTGCCCGCGTACCTGAACGCGTTGTCGGGCAAGGGCGTCCACCTGATCACGGTGAACGACTACCTCGCCGAGCGTGACTCCGAGCTGATGGGCCGGGTGCACAAGTTCCTCGGCCTGGAGGTCGGCTGCATCCTCGCGAACATGTCGCCCGCGCAGCGCCGCGAGCAGTACAACTGCGACATCACCTACGGCACGAACAACGAGTTCGGCTTCGACTACCTGCGCGACAACATGGCGTGGTCCCAGGAGG
Source organism: Streptomyces sp. NPDC048331 (assembly GCF_043201215.1). Lineage (NCBI taxonomy): Bacteria > Bacillati > Actinomycetota > Actinomycetes > Kitasatosporales > Streptomycetaceae > Streptomyces > Streptomyces sp. NPDC048331. Next base: position 16,772 of record NZ_JBICYT010000024.1, read on the forward strand.
AGCTCGTCCAGCGCGGCCACAACTTCGCCGTGGTCGACGAGGTCGACTCGATCCTCGTCGACGAGGCCCGTACCCCGCTGATCATCTCCGGCCCGGCCGACCAGGCCACGAAGTGGTACGCCGACTTCGCGAAGCTGGTGACCCGCCTGACCAAGGGCGAGGCCGGCCAGCCGCTGAAGGGCATCGAGGAGACCGGCGACTACGAGGTCGACGAGAAGAAGCGCACCGTCGCCATCCACGAGACCGGTGTCGCCAAGGTCGAGGACTGGCTCGGCATCGAGAACCTCTACGAGTCGGTGAACACCCCGCTCGTCGGTTACCTCAACAACGCGATCAAGGCCAAGGAGCTCTTCAAGAACGACAAGGACTACGTCGTCATCGACGGCGAAGTCATGATCGTCGACGAGCACACCGGCCGTATCCTCGCCGGCCGCCGCTACAACGAGGGCATGCACCAGGCGATCGAGGCGAAGGAAGGGGTGGACATCAAGGACGAGAACCAGACCCTCGCCACGATCACCCTGCAGAACTTCTTCCGCCTCTACTCGAAGCTGTCCGGCATGACCGGTACGGCCATGACCGAGGCCGCCGAGTTCCACCAGATCTACAAGCTCGGTGTCGTCCCGATCCCGACCAACCGGGGCATGGTCCGCAAGGACCAGCCGGACCTGATCTACCGGACCGAGGTCGCGAAGTTCGCCGCCGTCGTCGACGACATCGCGGAGAAGCACGAGAAGGGCCAGCCGATCCTCGTCGGTACGACGTCGGTCGAGAAGTCCGAGTACCTCTCGCAGCAGCTCTCCAAGCGCGGCATCCCGCACGAGGTGCTCAACGCCAAGCAGCACGACCGTGAGGCGACGATCGTCGCCCAGGCCGGCCGCCGGGGCGCGGTCACGGTCGCCACGAACATGGCCGGCCGCGGTACCGACATCAAGCTCGGTGGCAACCCGGACGACCTCGCCGAGGCCGAGCTGCGCCAGCAGGGCCTGGACCCGGAGGAGCACATCGAGGAGTGGGCGCACGCCCTGCCCTCGGCGCTGACCCGGGCCGAGGCCGCGGTGAAGACGGAGTTCGAGGAGGTCAAGGAGCTCGGCGGGCTGTACGTGCTGGGCACCGAGCGCCACGAGTCGCGCCGCATCGACAACCAGCTGCGCGGTCGTTCCGGCCGTCAGGGCGACCCGGGCGAGTCCCGCTTCTACCTGTCGCTGGGCGACGACCTGATGCGCCTGTTCAAGGCGCAGATGGTCGAGCGCGTCATGGCGATGGCGAACGTCCCCGACGACGTGCCGATCGAGAACAAGATGGTGACGCGCGCGATCGCGTCGGCCCAGTCGCAGGTGGAGACCCAGAACTTCGAGACGCGTAAGAACGTCCTGAAGTACGACGAGGTCCTCAACAACCAGCGTGAGGTCATCTACGGCGAGCGCCGCCGCGTCCTGGAGGGCGAGGACCTCCAGGACCAGGTCCGCCACATGATGGACGACACCATCGACGCGTACATCACGGCCGAGACGGTCGAGGGCTTCGCCGAGGAGTGGGACCTGGAGCGCCTGTGGGGCGCCTTCCGCCAGCTCTACCCGGTGAAGGTCACCATCGAGGAGCTGGAGGAGGCCGCGGGCGACCGCGCGGGCATCACCGCCGAGTTCATCGCGGAGTCCGTCAAGGACGACATCCACGAGCAGTACGAGACGCGCGAGAAGACGCTCGGCTCCGAGATCATGCGTGAGCTGGAGCGGCGCGTGGTCCTGTCGGTGCTCGACCGCAAGTGGCGTGAGCACCTGTACGAGATGGACTACCTGCAGGAGGGCATCGGCCTGCGGGCCATGGCCCAGAAGGACCCGCTGGTCGAGTACCAGCGCGAGGGCTTCGACATGTTCAACGCCATGCAGGAGGGCATCAAGGAGGAGTCCGTCGGCTACCTGTTCAACCTGGAGGTCCAGGTCGAGCAGCAGGTCGAGGAGCTTCCGGTGCAGGACGCGGCGCCGTCGCTGACGAAGGAGCCGGCGGGTGTGCGGCCGGAGATCCGGGCGAAGGGGCTGGACGCTCCGCAGCGGCCGGACCGCCTGCACTTCTCCGCCCCGACGGTGGACGGGGAGGGCGGTGTCATCGAGGGCGACTTCGACAGTGACGCCGTCGGCGGTGAGGGTGACGGGATGACGCGGGCGGAGCGTCGCAAGGCGCAGAAGGCCGCCGGTGGGCGTCGCCGGAAGAAGTAACCCCGCGCGGGGTTTCGCGTGAGCTGTCGGCCGGGGCCGGGCACCTTCGGGGTGTCCGGCCCCGGCCGCGTCGTGCCGGTGTCGGGTGCCGTGCGGCGCCGTTGCCGGGGTCGCTGCCCCCGGACCCCCGCGCCTCGAACGCCGGCGGGGCTGAATCGGTCGGCGGGAGGTCACGGGCGGGGGCCCTGGATCTCCACTGCCGCGCAGCGCCAGCGGAGGTCCGGGCCCTGTTCGAGGCGGAAGGCCATCGCGGTGAGGCGGTCGCCCGTGGCGATGCGGGCGAAGGCCTCGATCACTCCCGGGCCGGGGGTGAAGCGGCCGCACCGGCGGACCACCGGGCGCAGGCGGTCGCGCAAGGGGTCCGTCGGGGCCAGGGTGATCAGCTGCTGGTAGGCGGGGCCGATGGTGTGGCCGAGGAGTGAGTGGACCGGGCGCAGGCCGCTGATCACCGCGAGGAGGTGTTCGGCGAACCAGTGGTGCGGGCCCTGTCGCAGGGCACGCGGCGGTCCGGCCGGGCGTCGTGGGTCGCGGCGGCCCGCGGGCCGGGTCCGGGTCCGGCCCGCGGGCCGTCGGCGGCTGCCGTCGTTGCCGGTCGTCGTGCCGCGCACCGTGGTGTCCATCGCGAGCTGCCCCCGTACGGTCCGGGCCCGGAGCGGTACCGGGCGGTAACTTGATGGGGATCTTCTACGGCCGGCGCACCCCCTGCGCAACCACGCTCGCGGCCCGCCCGGCCACCGCCCCGCTTCACCTATCCGGGTGGGCGGCGGCCGCTCACCGGCCTCGGGCGGCGCCCGCGCGCGGACCCGGGTGGACGGGCGCGGCTCCCGGTGCGGCGCCCCGAAGGGGGACGGAGTCCCTCACCCGGCCGGCCCCGCCCGAGTCGTATCCTGAGGGCGTTTCCGACTACCGAAAGCAGCCGGCCATGCGTGTGTACGTCCCCCTGACCCTCCCCGGGCTCGCCGAGGCGCACAAGGCGGGTGAGCTGGGCCCCGCCCCGCTGACGGCGTACGCCGTCACGCCCGGGCTGCGCGAGTGGTACGTGTCGGAGGACATGGAGGAGCTGGAGTACGCCGCCCTGAACCGGGCCGCGCTCGCCTCCCTGCGCATGGTCGCCGCGGACGCGGGCGCCCCGCGCCGCCGCGTCGTGGTCGCCCTCGACGTCGACGACAAGGCCGCCACCACCGCGCCCGGGGCCGACGAGGCCGGACTGGGGCGGGTGACCCTCGCCGCCGCCGTACGGCTCGCCGTGGCCGCCGCCGTGCACCTGGACGCCGACGACGCCGACGAGGACGTGGCCGCCGCCGTGCGGGCCCTGGAGGCCGCCGACGGCGGGGACGCGGACGCGCAGGACACGGTCGACGCCGCCGAGGACCACGACCTGCTGTGGTTCGGCGTGCAGGAGATTCCGGGGCTGCTGAAGTGATAGACGCGAACACCACGACCGCCGTCACGACGCTCCCGAACCACATCGTCTGGGACTGGAACGGCACGCTCCTCCACGACATCGACGCCGTCATCGTCGCGACCAACGCCTCCTTCGCCGAGCTCGGCTTCGCGCCGATCACCCTGGAGACCTACCGCGACCTGTACGTCGTACCGGTACCGAAGTTCTACGAGCGCCTCATGGGACGGCTGCCCACCGACGAGGAATGGCTCGTCATGGACGACACCTTCCACCGCCACTACTGGGCCGCCGCCGCGGACTCCGGGCTGACCGACGGTGCCCGCGAGCTGCTCCGGGACTGGCAGCTGGACGGGCTCACCCAGTCCCTGCTGTCCCTCGCGCCCCACGACAAGCTCGTCCCGCTGGTCCGGGCCCACGGCATCGACCAGCACTTCCTGCGCGTCGACGGCCGCGTCGGCCCCTCCCACACCTCCAAGGCGGGACACCTCGTACGCCACCTGGCCGCCCTGGACGGGACGGGTGTGACGGCGGACCGTACGGTCCTCATCGGAGACGCCGTGGACGACGCCCTCGCCGCCGCCCACGTCGGCGCCCGAGCGGTGCTCTACACGGGTGGCTCGCACAGCCGCAGCAGTCTGGAATCAGCCGGAGTGCCGGTCGTGGACAGCCTGGCCGAGGCCGTGCAGACCGCTCGCGAGCTGGCCGGATAGCGACGGAACACGCCGCTGCACGGACAGCTCGTCACGTCGCCGGCCATAGTGTCAAAGTTCCACCCCAAGATTTGTACAGATGCAGCGAATGACGTCCTGGGGGTAGGTCGGGATAGCCTTGTACCCGTGATCAGCGCGATAGTCCTCGGGGGCACTGGAGCCTCCGGCCTGCGCCCGGCGCACGACCGTGCCCGGGCCTTCGCTGATCCCCGCCCCCGGGACCTTCTGCCGATCATGGCTCATTCCCTCCCGGTCGGCTCTCTCGACGGCATAGCGTCGATCCCGAACGGACACCCCGCCTCGCGGCGCTATGTCATTCCTTCCTTCACCTACGTCACGCAATGGCGCGCGACAGGAGCCAGAGGACATGCAGACCAAGCTGGACGAAGCAAAGGCCGAGCTGCTCGCACGGGCGGCCCGGGTAGCTGAGCACAGCCCGGCCGGGGGGCTACTTCCGACTGGGTCCGAGCGGGGAGGCCGTCCAGATCAGGACACGGTGCTCTCCTACCTCCAGCGCTACTACCTGCACACGGCGCCCGAGGACCTCGCGGACCGCGACCCGGTCGATGTGTTCGGAGCCGCGCTCTCGCACTACCGGCTCGCCGAGAACCGGCCGCAGGGCACCGCCAACGTGCGCGTGCACACGCCCACCGTGGAGGAGAACGGCTGGACCTCCAGCCACTCCGTCGTCGAGGTCGTCACCGACGACATGCCCTTCCTCGTGGACTCCGTGACGAACGAGCTGTCCCGCCAGGGCCGCGGCATCCACGTCGTGATCCACCCGCAGGTCGTCGTGCGCCGTGACGTCACCGGCAAGCTGATCGAGATCCTCGGTCCCGACTGCGACGCCCACGGCCCGCGCACGGCGCGCCCCCACGACTCCCTCGTCGAGTCCTGGATCCACGTCGAGATCGACCGCGAGACCGACCGCGCCGACCTCAAGCAGATCAACGCCGACCTGCTGCGCGTCCTGTCCGACGTAAGGGAGTCCGTCGAGGACTGGGAGAAGATGCGCGACGCCGCGCTGCGCATCGCCGAGGGCCTGCCCGAGGAGCCCACCGCCCCCGACCTTCGCGAGTACGAGCTCGAAGAGGCCCGTGAGCTGCTGCGCTGGCTCGCCGACGACCACTTCACCTTCCTCGGCTACCGCGAGTACAACCTCGTCGACGGCGACTCCCTGTCCGCCGTGCCCGGCACCGGACTCGGCATCCTGCGCTCCGACCCGCACCACAGCGGCAAGGACGACGGCCACCCGGTCTCGCCGTCCTTCAACCGGCTGCCGGCCGACGCCCGCGCCAAGGCCCGTGAGCACCGCCTGCTGGTGCTGACCAAGGCCAACAGCCGCTCCACCGTGCACCGCCCCTCGTACCTCGACTACGTGGGCGTCAAGAAGTTCGACGCCGACGGCAACGTCGTCGGCGAGCGCCGCTTCCTCGGCCTGTTCTCCTCCGCCGCGTACACCGAGTCCGTGCGCCGCGTCCCGGTCATCCGCCGCAAGGTCGTCGAGGTCCTCGACGGCGCCGGCTTCGCGCCGAGCAGCCACGACGGCCGCGACCTGCTGCAGATCCTGGAGACGTACCCGCGCGACGAGCTGTTCCAGACCCCGGTCGACCAGCTCCAGGCCATCGTCACCTCCGTCCTGTACCTCCAGGAACGCCGCCGGCTGCGGCTGTACCTGCGCCAGGACGAGTACGGCCGCTACTACTCGGCACTCGTCTACCTGCCCCGCGACCGGTTCACCACCGGCGTCCGGCTGCGCCTGATGGACATCCTGCGCGAGGAGCTCGGCGGCATCAGCGTCGACTTCACCGCCTGGAACACCGAGTCGATCCTCTCCCGCATCCACTTCGTGGTCCGCGTCCCGCAGGGCACCGAGCTGCCCGCGCTGACCGACTCCGACGTCGAGCGCATCGAGGGCCGTCTGGTCGAGGCCGCCCGCTCCTGGGCCGACGGCTTCCAGGAAGCGCTGATCGCCGAGTGCGGCGAGGAGCGCGCCGCCGAGCTGCTGCGCCGCTACGGCACCTCCTTCACCGAGGGCTACAAGGCCGACCACTCGCCGCGCGCGGCCGTCGCCGACCTGGTCCACCTGGAGCGGCTCGCCGCCAGCGACCGCCAGTTCGCGCTCTCGCTCTACGAGCCCGTCGGCGCGGGCCCCGGCGAGCGCCGGTTCAAGATCTTCCGGACCGGCGACCAGGTCTCGCTCTCCGCGGTCCTGCCCGTGCTGCAGCGCCTGGGCGTCGAGGTCACCGACGAGCGTCCGTACGAGCTGCGCCGCTCCGACCGGGTCAGCGCCTGGATCTACGACTTCGGTCTGCGGATGCCCGTCTCCGGCAACGGGGACAACTACCTCGGCGACGACGCCCGCGAGCGCTTCCAGGACGCCTTCGCGGCGGTCTGGCAGGGCGACGCGGAGAACGACAACTTCAACGCCCTGGTGCTGAGCGCCGGGCTCACCTGGCGACAGGCCGTCGTCCTGCGCGCGTACGCCAAGTACCTGCGCCAGGCCGGCTCCACCTTCAGCCAGGACTACATGGAGGACACCCTCCGCAACAACGTCCACACCACCCGGCTGCTGGTCTCGCTCTTCGAGGCCCGGATGGCGCCCGTGCGCCAGACCGCCGGCAGCGAGCTCGTGGACGCCATGCTGGAGGAGCTCGACGGGGCCCTGGACCAGGTCGCCTCCCTCGACGAGGACCGCATCCTGCGGGCCTTCCTCACCCTCATCAAGGCCACGCTGCGCACGAACTTCTTCCAGCTCAACGGCGTGGGCGAGCAGCACTCGTACGTGTCGATGAAGTTCGACCCGCAGGCCATCCCGGACCTGCCGGCCCCGCGTCCGGCCTTCGAGATCTGGGTGTACTCCCCGCGCGTCGAGGGCGTCCACCTGCGCTTCGGCAAGGTCGCCCGAGGCGGCCTGCGCTGGTCCGACCGCCGCGAGGACTTCCGTACGGAGATCCTCGGCCTGGTCAAGGCGCAGATGGTCAAGAACACCGTGATCGTGCCGGTCGGCGCCAAGGGCGGCTTCGTCGCGAAGAACCTCCCCGACCCGTCGGTGGACCGTGACGCCTGGCTCGCCGAGGGCATCGCCTCGTACAAGATCTTCATCTCGGCGCTGCTCGACATCACCGACAACATGGTCGCCGGCGAGGTCCTGCCCCCCAAGGGCGTGGTCCGCCACGACGAGGACGACACCTACCTCGTCGTCGCCGCCGACAAGGGCACCGCGACCTTCTCCGACATCGCCAACGGAGTGGCCGAGTCCTACGGCTTCTGGCTCGGCGACGCCTTCGCCTCGGGCGGCTCGGCCGGCTACGACCACAAGGGCATGGGCATCACGGCCCGCGGCGCGTGGGAGTCCGTCAAGCGGCACTTCCGCGAGCTGGGCCACGACACCCAGACCGAGGACTTCACCGTCGTCGGCGTCGGTGACATGTCCGGCGACGTGTTCGGCAACGGCATGCTGCTCTCCGAGCACATCCGCCTGGTCGCGGCCTTCGACCACCGGCACATCTTCATCGACCCGCACCCGGACGCGGCCACCTCCTACGCGGAGCGCCGGCGCCTGTTCGAGCTGCCGCGCTCTTCGTGGGCCGACTACGACACCTCGCTGATCTCGGCGGGCGGTGGCATCCACCCGCGTACCGCGAAGGCCGTCCCGATCACCGCGCAGGTCCGTGAGGCCCTCGGTATCGAGGCGGGCGTCACCAAGATGACCCCGGCCGACCTGATGAAGGCGATCCTGCAGTCCCCGGTGGACCTGCTGTGGAACGGCGGCATCGGTACGTACGTCAAGGCCACCGCCGAGACGCACGCGGACGTCGGCGACAAGGCCAACGACGCCATCCGCGTCAACGGCTCCGACGTGCGGGCCAAGGTCATCGGCGAGGGCGGCAACCTGGGTCTGACCCAGCTCGGCCGGATCGAGTTCGCCCGCACCGGTGCGGGCGGCGAGGGCGGCAAGGTCAACACCGACGCCATCGACAACAGCGCGGGCGTGGACACCTCCGACCACGAGGTGAACATCAAGATCCTGCTCAACGCGGTCGTCACGGACGGCGACATGACCGTCAAGCAGCGCAACAAGCTGCTCGCCCAGATGACCGACGAGGTCGGCCGGCTGGTGCTGCGCAACAACTACGCGCAGAACATCGCGCTCGCCAACGGCTCCGCGCAGGCCCCCAGCCTGCTGCACGCCCAGCAGCGCTACATGCGCCGCCTGGAGCGCGACGGACGTCTCGACCGGGCGCTGGAGTTCCTGCCCACCGACCGGCAGATCCGCGAGCTGATGAACAGCGGCAAGGGCCTGACCCAGCCGGAACTGGCCGTCCTGTTCGCGTACACCAAGATCACGGTGGCGGACGAGCTGATCGCCACCGAGCTGCCGGACGACCCGTACCTGCGCCGGCTGCTCTTCGCGTACTTCCCGGCCGCGCTGGCCGAGCGGCTCACGGAGCAGATCGACGCGCACGCGCTGCGCCGGGAGATCATCACCACCCTCCTGGTCAACGACACCGTCAACACGGGTGGCTCGACCTTCCTGCACCGTCTGCGCGAGGAGAGCGGGGCCTCCACGGAGGAGATCGTCCGCGCGCAGCTCGCGGCCCGCGAGATCTTCGGCCTGGCCGATGTGTGGGACGCGGTGGAGGCGCTCGACAACAAGGTCGCCGCCGACGTCCAGACCCGGGTGCGGCTGCACTCGCGGCGCCTGGTCGAGCGCGGTACCCGCTGGCTGCTGAACAACCGGCCGCAGCCGCTCCAGATCACCGAGACCATCGGCTTCTTCCAGGAGCGCGTGGGCCAGGTCTGGGCCGAGCTGCCGAAGCTGGTGCGCGGCGCCGACCTGGAGTGGTACCAGTCGATCGTGGACGAGCTGACGGGCGAGGGCGTCCCGGAGGAACTGGCCGCCAAGGTGGCCGGCTTCTCCTCCGCCTTCCCGGCGCTGGACATCGTCGCGATCGCGGACCGCACGGGTGCGGACCCGCTGGAGGTCGCCGAGGTGTACTACGACCTCGCCGACCGCCTGGCCATCACCCAGCTGATGGACCGGATCATCGAGCTGCCGCGGTCCGACCGTTGGCAGTCGATGGCCCGTGCCTCCATCCGCGAGGACCTCTTCGCTGCGCACGCGGCCCTGACGGCGGACGTGCTGTCGGTGGGCGACGGCACGTCGACTCCCGAGGAGCGCTTCAAGGCGTGGGAGGAGAAGAACGCGGCGATCATCGGGCGGGCGCGGACGACTCTGGACGAGATCCAGGGGTCGGACGACTTCGACCTGGCGAACCTGTCGGTGGCGATGCGGACGATGCGGTCGCTGTTGCGCGTGCACAGCTGATCGCGGGGTCGTAGGAACGGAACGGGCCGGGCCCGGGACCTTGGTGGTCCCGGGCCCGGCCCGTCGGTGGTTCCGGGGGCGCGGGTGCGTGCGGAGCGCAGGGAAGGTCAGTGGCCCGAGGTGAAGGCCTCGTAGGCGGCGCAGACCTCGGCCGAGGGGCCGTCCATGCGCAGGACGCCGGCTTCCAGCCAGATCGCGCGGTCGCAGGTCTCGCGGACCGTGTTGATGCCGTGGCTGACGAGGAAGACGGTGCCCGCGCGCTCGCGCAGTTCCTCGATGCGGGCCTGGCTGCGGCGCTGGAAGGCGGCGTCGCCGGTGGCCAGGGCCTCGTCGATCATCAGGACGTCGTGGTCCTTGGCGGCGGCGATGGAGAAGCGCAGCCGGGCCCCCATGCCGGAGGAGTACGTCCGCATGGGCAGGGAGATGAAGTCGTTCCTCTCGTTGATGCCCGAGAAGTCGACGATCTCCTGGTAGCGCTCGCGGATCTGCTGCTTGGACATGCCCATCGCGAGGCCGCCGAGGACGACGTTGCGCTCGCCGGTCAGGTCGTTCATCAGGGCGGCGTTCACGCCGAGCAGGGACGGTTGGCCGTGCGAGTAGATGCGGCCGTGGGTCACCGGCTGGAGGCCGGCGATGGCGGCCAGCAGGGTGGACTTGCCCGAGCCGTTGGATCCGATGAGGCCGATGGCCTCGCCCTTGTACGCGGTGAAGGTGACGCCCTTGACGGCGTGCACCTCCTTGACGCCCGCCGGCTGCTTGCGGGAGAAGACCCGGCTGAGCGCCGCGGTGGCCCCGCCCTTGCGGGCGCCGGCGCCGTGGACCTTGTAGATGACGTGGACCCCGTCGGCGATGACGGTCGGTACCCGGGTGTCGGTGTGCGTCGCGGTGTCAGCCACGGCCGTACTCCTCTTCTGCCTTCCAGAACCAGATGAAGCCGCCGACACCGGCGAGCAGGGCCCAGCCGATGGCCAGCGCCCACGCGTGGGGCGGCAGCGAGTGGGCCTGGAAGCTGTCGATCAACGCGAAGCGCATGAGGTCGATGTAGACGGCCGCGGGGTTGAGCTTGAGCAGCGTGAGGACCCAGTGGTGCGGCAGGTGGTCCGACGCGAGCATCTGGTCGATGGACCACATGACGCCCGAGGAGTACATCCAGGTGCGCAGGACGAAGGGCATCAGCTGGCTGACGTCCGGGCTCTTGCTGCCGATGCGCGCCATGACCATCGCGCACCCGGCGGCGAAGACGGCCATCAGGAGGAGGGCCGGGACGGCCAGGAACCAGGACCACGCGGGCCGCTGCCCGAAGGCCAGCAGCAGGACGACCAGGGCGCCCATGGTGACGAGCAGCTGCTGGAAGAGCTGGACGACGGTGGAGATGGGCAGGCTGGCGCGCGGGAAGTGCAGGGCGCGCACCAGGCCGCGGTTGCTGTGCACGGAGCGGGTGCCGGCGTTGATGGAGCTGCCGATGAAGTCCCAGACGAAGATGCCGGTGATCAGGAAGGGGACGTAGTCCGGCACGCCGTGGCTGGCCTTCATCACGATGCCGAAGATGAAGTAGTAGACGGCCGCGTTGAGCAGCGGGGTCACCAGGTGCCAGAGCTGGCCGAGCTTGGCCGTGCTGTACGTGGCCTGCATGCGGGCGGTCGCGTACGCGGTCACGAAGTGGCGGCGGTCCCAGAGTTCCGCGATGTAGCGGGGGAGCGTGGGGCGGGCGCCGCTGAGGGTGAGGCCGTGGGCGGCGGCGAGTCGCGCGAGGTCCGCGGAGGGCGGCGCGGGCTCGGTCTTGGGTGCGGTCGCGGTGGTCACAGGGTTCGCTTTCGACGGGGTCAGTACGTCACTGCCGAGGTCGGGACGGGTCCGTATCGTCGCTACGGCGAGGTTAGGGCGTGACTCGTCGGAACGCAACCGTATCGTTGTGACGGGGGCGCGGTTATGCTCTGTGCATGACCCCGGACCCCGCCGCCCCTTCCGCCCCCGCCCGTAGAGCTCCCGCCGGGGCCGCCGTCCTGCGCGCGGACGTGACCGAGGCGATCCGCGACGCGGTGGTGGAGGAGCTGGCCGCGGTCGGTTTCTCGAAGATGTCCATCGAGGGCATCGCCCGCCGGGCAGGGGTCGGCAAGACCGCGGTCTACCGGCGGTGGAAGTCGAAGCTGCACCTGGTGCTGGACCTGGTGGGAGCCTTCGCGGTGGACGGCCTGCCGGTACCCGCGACGGGATCGCTCTACGGGGACGTACGGGCCCTGCTGGAGGTCATGTCACACGTGCTGCGGCACCCGGTGGCCTCAGCGGTGATCCCCGACCTGCTGGTGGAGGCGGCGCGCAACCCGGAGATCGCCGAAGCGGTGCGCGGCGCACTGCTCGACGGGCAGCGCCGTATGGCGGAGGGCATCGTCTCGGACGCGGTCGCCCGCGGTGAACTCCCGGCCGGCATCGACCCGGCCCACGCCCTGGACCTGCTGATCGGCCCGCTCTACTGGCGCCAGGTCGTCGTCCGGGACGCGGTGACGGGCGGCCACCTCGACGTCCTGGCCCACCAGGTGGTGGCGGGCCTGAAGGCGAGCGCGGAGGCGCTCTAGGGCCGGACCGGCGTCAGGGCCGGCGTCGGTGCGGGCGCCGCGGGGGTCGGGCGGCGGTCCTCCAGGGGGATGACCGCCGGGATCGGGGCCGTCTGCCCGAGGAAGACCCGGCGCACCACGCGCTCCGCCGCGTGCCCGTCGTCGTGCGAGCAGAAGCGCGCGCGGAACGCCGCCCGCAGCTGCGCGGACCGCGAACCCTGCCAGTGGCCCGTGCCGAAGATGTCCACCAGCTCGTCCTCGGTCCGGGCGATCGCGCCCGGCGGGCACGACCGCAGGTCGAAGTAGGTGCCCCGGGCCGCCTCGTACGCCTCCCAGTCGTCCGCGTGGATCACGATCGGCCGGTCCAGCACCGCGTAGTCGAACATCAGGGACGAGTAGTCCGTCACCAGCGCGTCCGAGGCCAGGCAGAGCTCCTCCACCGACGGGTATGAGGAGACGTCGATCAGCCGCGGGTGGGTGTCCGGGGAGGGCGGGACGTCCGCGTACGTGAGGTGGGTGCGGGCCAGGATCGTGAACCGGGGGCCCAGGTCCCGCAGCACCCGCTCGAAGTCCAGGTGGTCCGGCCGGCTGCGCCGGTAGTCGCGGTGCGTGGGCGCGTACAGGACGGCCGTCGAGCCCGCCGGGATGCCCAGGCGTTCGCGCAGCTCCAGCACCTCGGCCGGGCCCGCCCGGTGGAAGACGTCGTTGCGCGGATAGCCGTACTCCAGCGTCGTGTAGGAGGACGGGACGGCCTTCTCCCAGACCAGGGTGGAGTGCCGGTTGGAGGAGAGCAGGTAGTCCCACTGGTCGGCGCCGCGCAGTAGGCCCGCGAAGTCCGTCGTCGGCGTGGCCGCCGGCCGGTCCTGGAGGTCGAGGCCCACGCGCTTGAGCGGGGTGCCGTGCTGGGTCTGGACGAGGATCTGCCCCGGGCGCTTGACCAGGGCGCGGTCGAAGTTGACGTTCGTGACCAGGTAGCCGGCCCTGGCGAGGGCGGTCCAGTACGCCGCCGAGCCCGGGCGCAGCGCCGTCGTTTCGCGGGGCAGCGTCGAAGCGTGCTCCGGGCCGCAGATCCACGCCGTGCGCATCCGCGGCGCGAGCTCCCGCAGGGTGGCCTCGATCGCGGCCGGGTTGCAGGCGTAGCCGCCGTGCCAGTACGCGGAGAAGACCGCGAGCTCCGGGCGCAGCGGGAGGAGCCGCTGGGTCCGGTAGTGCAGGCGCAGGGCCGTCTCGCGCAGTCCCCGGCCCAGGACCGCGGTCGCGCGACCCAGGGCCTGTCCGGCGCCGCGCAGCACCGACAGCAGTCGGTAGGTGCGCCGGGTGCCCCACCGCATCAGGGTGTGGCGGATCCGGTCGGTCCGGGACCGGGACAGTGGCAGGGCGCCGCTGCCGCCGGGGACGTGGTGGCGACGCAGCAGGGCACAGGCCCGGGCGAAGAACTCGGGCCGGGCGGCGCGCGGGAGGCGGCGCGGGTCGGCGTACAGGGCGCAGAAGTGCTCGGCCATCCGGCGGTGCACGGCGGGGCGCCAGCGTTCCAGCTCGGGGCGGCCGGCGAGGTAGCCGAAGACCCGGTCGTACTGGTCGAAAACGTCGAGGTGGCGGCGGCTGGTGGTGGTCAGGACCGAGCCGGTGCGCCGCTGACGGTGGTGGACGCAGACCCGGTCCAGGACGCCGACGGACTCCGCGGCCAGCAGGGCCGGGTAGGTCCAGGGGGTGTCCTCGTAGAGACCGGGCGGGAACGCGAAGCCCTCGCGTTCCACGTACTCGCGGCGGTAGGCCTTGTTCCAGACCACCAGCAGCATGCCGAGCAGGGCGGGGCGGTCGGCGAGCCGGAAGCTGGCCGGGCCCTCCTCGGACAGCCGGTGGGAGAGGCGGTCGCGCACGAGTTCGCCGGACCAGAAGGTGCGCGCGTAGTCGTAGACCAGGACGTCGGGGGAGCCGGTGGCCTTCAGCCGGTCGGTGATGGCCTGCAAGGCGCCGGGGGCGAGGGTGTCGTCGCCGTCGAGGAAGATCAGGTAGTCGCCGCTCGCCCGCGCCAGGCCCGCGTTGCGGGCCGGTCCCGGCCCCAGGTTGTGCGCCAGGTGGACGGCCGTCACCCGGGGGTCACGGGCCGCGTACTCGTCGATGATCGAACCGGAGGCGTCCGGGGAGGCGTCGTCGACCGCGATCAGCTCCAGATCCGGGTACGACTGCCCCAGGACCGAGTCCAGACTCTCCTGGAGGTAGGCCTGGACCTTGTACGCGGGCACGATGACGCTGAACCGGGGCACGGCACATCCAGGGGTCGGCGCGGGCATATGGCCCAGGAACCCCTGGTGTGGCGATCGGGTTACGCGCTGTGCGGCATTCGGGTTACGCAGCGTCAACGGCCCACGTCGCGGCACGGCACGTCGCGGCACGGGCACGGCGGGTGCGGAGGGCGGGCGACGGAGAGCGGCGTCACTTGATCGCCCCGGCCATCACCCCCGAGACGAACTGCCGTTGGAACGCGAAGAAGACGACGAGCGGGACGACCATCGACAGGAACGCGCCGGGCGCGAGCACGTCGATGTTGTTCCCGAACTGCCGTACCTGTTGCTGGAGCGCGACCGTGACCGGTGGGTGGGCCGAGTCCGCGAACACCAGCGCCACCAGCATGTCGTTCCACACCCACAGGAACTGGAAGATGCCGAGCGAGGCGATCGCCGGACCACCGAGCGGCAGCACCACCCGGGCGAACAGTCGTAGTTCACCCGCTCCGTCGAGGCGGGCCGCCTCCAGCAGCTCGCGCGGGATCTCCGCGAAGAAGTTGCGCAGCAGAAACACGGCGAAGGGCAGCCCGAAAGCGGTGTGGAAGAGGACCACGCCCGCCGTGGTCTCGAACAGCCCGATGGAGCCGAAGAGTTCGGAGACCGGGATCAGCGCCACCTGTACGGGGACGACGAGCAGTCCGACGACGAGGAGGAACAGCCAGTCCCGGCCGGGGAACTCCAGCCAGGCGAAGGCGTATCCGGCGAACGCGCCCAGCGTCACCACCAGCAGGGTGGCCGGCACGGCGATCGCGAAGGTGCTGAGGAGGGAGCCGGTGATGGTGTCGTTCGCCAGCAGCCGCTCGTAGTTGTCGACCGTCAGCCGCGAGGGCGCCGTCAGGACCTGCCACCAGCCGCCGTCGTTGAGGTCGGTGGGGGAGAGGAACGAGGACAGCAGCAGCCCGAGGGTGGGCAGCAGCCAGAAGACCGCCGCGACGACCAGGAAGACGCGCAGGGCTCCCCCGGCGAGCCTGGCGGAGGCCCGGGCGGCGTACGAGGGCCCGGTGGAGGTGAGGGCCGCGGACGGGGATCCGGTGTGCGAGGACCCCGCGCGCGAAGGCCCGGCGTACGCGGGTTCGGCCGCCGTGGGGTCCGGCGTCGCGTCGGTACCGCTCATCGGGTCCCCTCCTTGCGCAGCCGGCGGATATTCACGAGCATCACCGGGATCACCAGCACCAGCAGGAGCACGGCGATGGCGCTGCCCAGCCCCGGATCGGCGTCCGTGCCGAAGGAGGTCCGGTACAGCTGGAGCGCCAACACGTTCGCGTCGTCCTGGACCGCGCCCGGCGCGATCACGAAGACCAGGTCGAAGATCTTCATGACGTTGATGACGAGGGTGACGAGCACGACCGCCAGGACGGGCGCCAGCAGCGGGACGGTGATCCGCCGGAACACCTGCCACTCGTTCGCCCCGTCCACGCGCGCCGCCTCCAGCAGCTCACGCGGAACGGCGGCCAGCCCGGCGCCGATCAGCACCATCGCGAAACCGGCCCACATCCATACGTACGCCCCGATGACCGCCGGGGTGACGAGCGCCGGGCCGAGCCACTGCACCCCGCCGTACGCCTCTCGGAAGTTGACCGCGGGCAGCCGCAGCAGCGCCCCGTCCGCCTTCGCCGACAGGGTGAAGGTGCCGTCGGTGCCGGCCGTCGCCGTGTCGACCACCCGGCCGTCCTTCACCGCCTCGATCCGCATCCCGGCGAAGCCCTGCTCGGTCGGATCGACCACGTTCGTCGTCCCGCCCCCACCCCGGGTGAAGTCCTGCCAGACGGTGCCGGTGACCTTCCCCGGCACGGCCTCGGCGCCGCCCGCGGTACGGGTGCCGTCCGGCAGTGCCTCCGGGGCCACGCCGACCAGCGGGAGCAGCACCGGTGTCCCCGCGCGGACCGGGTCGCGGGTGATGAAGGCGCCCCCGCCGGCGTCCGCGAGCGGCGAGTCCCGGCCCGGACGGGCCTTGGGGAAGGCCGAGGACTCCGCGAAGGTGTCGTGGACCCCGACCCAGACCGCGTTGGCGACCCCGCGGTCGGGATCGTGGTCGTAGACCAGCCGGAAGATGATGCCCGCGGCCAACATCGAGATCGCCATCGGCATGAACACCAGCAGCTTGAACGCCGTCCCCCAGCGCACCCGTTCGGTGAGCACCGCGAAGATGAGACCGAGGGCGGTGGCCGTGGCCGGGGCGAACACCACCCACAGCGCGGTGTTCTTGAGGGCGGTACGGATCGTGTCGTCGCTCAGGATCTCCCGGTAGTTGTCACCGCCGACGAAGGTGTCACCGGAGCGGTCGAAGAAGCTGCGATAGAGGGAGTAGCCGATCGGGTGCACGACGAGCGCACCCAGCAGGACGAGGGCCGGGAGGAGGAACGCCGCCGCGATCAGCCGACGGCGCCGGGCCTCCGCGGACACGACGCCCTTGGCGGCCGGAGCAGGAGCCGGAGCAGGAGCAGGAGCAGGAGCAGGAGCCGGATCGGGAGCGGGGGCAGCGGCAGGGGCCGGCACGGGATCAGTTCCCGTAGGCCTTGGCCGCGTCCGCCTCCAGTTTCGCCTGGGTCCCCGCCACGTCCGACGGGTTCGCCAGGAAGTCCTGGAGCGCCTTCCACTCACCCGCGCCCGGGGTCCCGCCGAAGGCCGCCGGAGCCTGGTCCGACATGTCGAAGCGGAAGTCGTCACCGGCGGCGATCAGCGCCTTGGCGATGTCCCGCTGGATGGCGTTCGGATAGGCGGCCGGATCCACCGCCCTGTTCGGGGAGACGAAACCGCCCTGCCGGGCGTGGATCTCCGCCGCGTCCGCCGAGGCCAGGAAGGTCAGCAGCGCCTGCGCCCCCTTCGACGGCTTCAGCGCGACCGCCACATCGCCGCCCGAGACCACCGGAGCCTTGTCGCCGACCGAGGGGAAGGGGAAGACGAGGGCGTCCTCGCCGACCTTCGCCTCCGTCTGCGCGATGTTGACCGCCACGAAGTCGCCCTCGAAGACCATCGCGGCCGCCGGACGGTCGCCACCGGTGAAGGTCTGCGTCACCGACTTCGGGAACTCGGTGGCCAGCGCCCCGCTCGGCCCGCCCGCCAGGAAGTCCTTGCGGCCGAACAGTTCGCCGAGCGTGGTCAGCGCCTGCTTGACGCTGTCGTCCGTCCACTTGATCTGATGCTTGGCCAACTGGTCGTACTTCTCCGGCCCGGCCTGGGAGAGGTAGATGTTCTCGAACCAGTCGGTGAGGGTCCAGCCGTCCGCGCCCGCCACCGAGACGGCCGGGGTGCCGGAGGCGGACAGCGTGTCGGCCGCGGCGATCAGTTCCTTCCAGGTCTTCGGGGGCTTGACCCCCGCCGCCTCGAACGCCTTGGCGTTGTACCAGATCAGCGACTTGTTGGCGGCCTTGTAGTACACGCCGTACTGGGTGCCCCCGACGGCGCCGAGCTGCTTCCAGCCCTTCGAGTAGTTCGCGTCGAGCTGCGCGGCGGCCTCCGGGCCCAGCGGCTGCGCCCATTTGTTCTCCACCGCCGCCGTCAGTGCCCCGACCTGCGGGAGCAGCGCCACGTCCGGCGGCGCGCCGCCCGCGATCTTCGTGCCGAGGAAGGTGACGATCGGGTCCTGGGCCGGGACGAAGGTGACGGAGGCACCCGTCCGCTTCTCGAACTCCTTCAGGACCTTGGTGAAGTTCTCCTGCTCCGGGCCCGTCCAGACCGCGGCGACCTCCAGCTTCTCGCCGGGCAGTTTCGGTAACTGCACCCGGGGGGCGGCCGTGCTGCCCTCGGGACCTTGCGGCTCCTGCGTCCCGCCGTCCCCGCACCCGGAGAGGGCGAGGGCGGCCGCCGCGGCGAGCGCCGTCCAGGTGAGTGTCGTACGGCTCGTTCCGTGCCTGCGCATGGCTCTGCCCCCGATGCCCGTGATGTGTCCTGGACCACAAGGTCTACGCCGAGCCGTGCGCCCCCGCAATACCGCCTCGCGGGGGCGCGGCCGTGCGTCAGGGCGCGGGCGGGAACAGCACGGGTATCGCCGAGACCAGGTGCGAGGCCCGGTCCAGGGCGCTGGCCAGCAACGCGAGGTCGGTGGGCCCGTTGCCCAGCTCACGTACCGGGCGGCGGGCCGGCGGATCACCCATCCGCTCCCACTCCACCGGGACCACGGTCGGTCGCTGGGTCGCCGTCCGGGGGATCCGGCCCGTGACCCGGCCCGCCTGGAACGGGACCGTCCGGCCGTCGCCGAAACGGAGCAGGCCGCGGCCCGGTCCCGGCTGGTCGGGGGCTTCGAGTTCCACGCGCAGGGTGGCCAGCCGGCCCGGCCCGCTGCCCGCCGTACGGTCCGGGCGGGCGCTGGTGGCCACCAGGTGCACGCCGAGGCGGGCGCCCTCGCGGGCCACCGCCTCCAGCGCCCGGACCACCGAGCCGGCGGCGGGGCGGCCCGTACTGCCCAGCCCCGGCGCGACCAGCGCGTCGAGGTCGTCCACGAGCACCACCAGGCGGGGCAGCGGGCTGGGGCCGGGCGGATCCGTACGGGTCGTCGAGGCCCGCAGCCGCAGGGTGCCGGTGCGCTGGGGGTCGAGGTCGCCGCGCTGCTCGCCCGGGGTGGGCCGGCGCGGCGCGACCATCCGGTCGGACACCTCGCGCTGCGCGTGCCACTCGGCGAAGGACGACTCCTCCAGCAGTTCGGAGCGGCGCTTGAGCTCCGCGCCGAGCGCCTGCGCGAACTCCCGCATGCGCACCGGATCGGCGGCGACCAGGTGGGCGCTGACGTGCGGGAGCTCGGTGCAGGGCAGCAGCCCGTCGCCGCGCTCGCCGCCGGCCCCGTCGAGGAGGAGCAGCCCGAGGCGGTCGGGCCGGGCGGCCGCGGACAGCGACGCGGCCACCGAGCGCAGCAGCTCGGTCCGCCCGCTGCCGGCGGGCCCCTCGATGAGCAGGTGCGGGCCGTCGTGGACGAGCTCGGTGCCCACGGGCCCACGACGTCCGCTGCCCAGCACGATCTCGGCGAGGCCTCCCACGCCCTGCCCCTGATCGGTGGCGGCGGCCCAACGGGCCATGAGAGAGGCCGGGGTGGCCCGGGCCAGCCCCAGCTCGTCCAGCAGCCGTGCGGTGGCGGGCAGGGTGGCGGTGGTCGTCCGGTACGGCTCGGCGGAGCCGCCCTCGGCGGTGCGCAGCGGGGCCAGGGCGCGGGCGAAGCGTTCGGCCCAGGCGGTGGAGACGGCGTCGGCGGTGGCGGTGCCGCCCGAGGGGACCGGTCTGCCGCCGCTGACCGTGAAGGTGCGTACGGCCGTGGCCACATCGCCGCTGAGCAGGGCGACCGCGCCGCAGTCCCGGAAGGCGGGGGAGACCGCGCAGGCGGCTTCGTACGTCTCCTCGACGGGCGAGGCGGGGGTGGCGGCCGGGGCCTCGGCGAGCACGAGCACGTGGATCCCGGCGGCCGGGCCGTGCGAGGCGAGCCGGCCGGTGATGTCGCGCAGCGGGCCGGCCCCGGGATCGCCGTCGAGGACGACGAGCGTGTACGGGCCCTCGTAGACGGCGGCGGCCCGCCGGACCTGTCCGGCGTCGGCGGCGTTCCAGTGCACGCCGAGCGGACCCTCGTCGAGGCGCCGGGTCAGCTCACCCGTACGGGCGACGGCCTGGTCGCGGTCGTAGGCGAGCAGGAGCCGGCAGTCCTGGCCGTGCGCCGGCCGGACGTGGGGCAGCCAGCCGAGCCAGCCCCAGTCGCGCCGCCGGTCGGCGAGGCCGCGCGCCCGGTCGGCGGAGACGAGCACGATCTCCAACTGCCCCGGCGCGTGCAGTGCCGCCAGCTGCGCGACCACCCAGCGGGCGGCCCCGGCCAGCCGGGGCCGCGGGCCGGCCAGCCCGAGGGAGCCGACGGCGGGCAGGGACACCCGGCTCCCGGCGCCGAGCCCCACCTCCAGTGCGGCGGGATGCCCGGGCGTACGGGACCACAGGCGCTCGGTGGGGCCCATCGCGGCCAGCAGCAGCGCGGCGGGATCGTCGGGGTGGGGTGCGGCGGCCACCGGCTCCGGCGGGGCCTCGGCGGGTTCCTCGCCGCGCACCCACTTGCGGGCCCAGGCGCCGAGGCCCTTCCGCCGCCCGGTCCCGGAGCCGGTCCCGGGCTCCGACGTCGTGCCCCGCGGCCCGGCTTCGCCCGCCGCGTCGGGGATCTCGGGTGCGTCCGGCGCCGGTCCGGCGACGGCCGGATCCGCCACGGCGGGCGACCCGGCGAGGGGACCGGTGGGCGGGCCGGCGGGTGGGCCGGGAAGCGCCGCGGGGTCGAGGGGCCGGGCGGAGATCGACAGGTGGCCCTGGAGGTCCGGGGTCACCGACAGCGAGGGAGTGCCCGCCGGGGCCAGCCGCAGGGTGGACTCGCCGACCCGCAGCAGCGCCCCCGGGGGCAGGGCGACGGGCTGGGCGCCCAGCGGGGCGCTGTCCAGCGTGGTGCCGTTCGTCGAGTTCAGGTCGGCCACCGCGACCCGCCCGTCGGGGATCACCGTGACCGCGCAGTGCAGCCGGGAGACGTCGGGGTCGTCGAGGGGGACGTCGGCGTCGGCGGAGCGGCCCACCATGATCTGACCGCTGTGCAGCAGGTGCACCCCGCCCGCGTCGGGTCCGGCGACGACGTGCAGCTGGGCCGCGCCGAGGCCGTCCTCCGGCAGCACGTCCGGGACGGGCCCGTGCAGCGCCAGCACCGCGCCGTCCACGAGCGGCGGCTCGCCCAGCACCCGCCGCTGGAGGTCGAGGCGCTCGGAGCCGGCGTACAGCACGACGGTGCCCCCGGTGTCGGGTCCGCCGACGGTCGCCGCGAGCCCGGAGGCGACCGCGGCCAGCGCGGTGCCGACGGGCGCGGTGACGAGGACGTCACAGCTCGCGGGGGCGGTCGCGGCCTGGTGGCCGCTGCGCGACCCGAGGACGGTCAGCCGGATCTGCATCGCCGTCAGCGGTCCCTTCTGCGCGGTGCGCGGTGTGTGCGCCCGGCAGGGGAATCCCGTGACATGACCGTCCGGTCGCCCCCCACCCGGCACGGACGCGTCGTCCGGTCAGGTCTGCCCGGAAGGCGGGGCTCCCGTCCCGTGCCGTCCGTACGTGTGCATCCTCGCACCTGTCACGGACAACACGCCCGGCACCCGGCAACAAATGATCTTGATGTGTCGGGACCCGGGTCGAACCCCGGTCGGATCCGGACACCAAGGCGGGGAAAGACGGGGAAAATCGCCTCCGGCATACCCCGCAAACATCACCCTCCGTACATATGTGCGGCAACCAACCTCCGGGGACCGGCGTCTTCCGAGGAGACAGCCCCTAGAGTGGGCCGGAAAACCCATCAGCGTATCGACCACATTCAGACGACAGCAGGGGAGCGCGAGACGTGCGGCCAGTCGGCAGCAAATACCTGCTCGAGGAGCCGCTCGGGCGCGGCGCCACGGGCACTGTCTGGCGTGCCCGCCAGAGGGAGGCCGCCGGCGCGGAGGCGGCCGTCGCGGGACAGCCCGGGGAGACCGTGGCCATCAAGGTCCTCAAGGAGGAGCTGGCCCAGGATCCCGACATCGTCATGCGCTTCCTGCGGGAGCGCTCGGTCCTGCTGCGCCTGACCCATCCCAACATCGTGCGCACCCGCGACCTCGTCGTCGAGGGCGATCTGCTGGCCCTGGTCATGGACTTGATCGACGGCCCGGACCTGCACCGCTACCTCCGCGAGAACGGCCCCTTCACGCCCGTCGCGGCGAGCTTGCTGACCGCCCAGATCGCCGACGCCCTCGCCGCCAGCCACACCGACGGCGTGGTCCACCGCGACCTGAAGCCGGCCAACGTGCTGCTCGACGAGCGCGGCGGGCAGATGAAGCCGATGCTCACCGACTTCGGCATCGCCCGCCTGGCGGACTCCCCGGGCCTGACCCGCACCCACGAGTTCGTCGGCACCCCGGCCTACGTCGCCCCCGAGTCCGCCGAGGGCCGCCCGCAGACCTCCGCCGTCGACATCTACGGCGCCGGCATCCTGCTCTACGAGCTGCTCACCGGCCGCCCGCCGTTCGCCGGCGGCACCGCGCTCGAAGTGCTCCACCGCCACCTCAGCGAGGACCCCCAGCGGCCCTCGACCGTGCCCGAGCCGCTGTGGACGGTCGTCGAGCGCTGCCTGCGCAAGGAGCCCAACGAGCGCCCCAGCGCCGAGAGCCTGGCCCGTGCCCTGCGCGTGGTGGCCTCCGGCATCGGCGTGCACTCCTCGGCCGCCGAGGTCGAGGCCGCGCTCGGCGTCGGCGCGCTGCTCGCGCCCGACCCCTCGCCGGCCCCGGTCCCCGAGACCCCCGGCGCCCCCGTGGGCGCGTACGACCCGAACGGCATGACCAGCGTCCTGCCGCCGGTCGGCGCGGCCGACGCCACCTCCGTGCTGCCGAGCACGGCCGGTCCCGGGGCCGACCCGACCTCGGTGATGCCCCCGGTGCAGCGGCCCGACTCGCCGCACCCGTGGCAGTCGCAGATGCAGGCCGCCCGTGACCGCAACGAGCAGACGCAGATCCAGTACCTCGACCCGAACGATGACCCGCTGCGCCGCCGCCCGCAGCGGCAGGCGCCGCCCCCGCCGCAGCACCGTCCCCAGCAGCAGCAGTACCGGCAGGGCCCGCCGCCCCCGCAGCAGCAGTACCAGCAGCCCCAGCAGCCGCAGTACCGCCAGCCGCAGCAGCAGCCGCCGCAGCAGCAGTACGCGCCGCCGCCTCCGCCGCAGCACTACCAGCCGCAGCAGCACCAGCCCCAGCAGTACCAGCAGCAGCCTCAGCAGCAGCAGCCCCAGTACCGCCAGCCGCAGCAGCAGCCCCCGCAGGCTCCGCCGCAGCAGCGGCCGGCCCCGCGGGAGCCGCGTGAGCCGCGCCGCCGCAGCGCCAACCCGGTGCGGATCCCCGGCCTCGGCTGCCTCAAGGGCTGCCTGGTGCTGATCCTGGTGTTCTTCGTCGCCGGCTGGTTGGTCTGGGAGCTGACCCCGCTCCAGGAGTGGGTGGGCACCGGACGGGGCTGGTGGGACCAGGTCTGGACCTGGGGTTCCAACGCCGTCGACTGGGTCAGCACGATCGGGGACTCCGCGGGCTCCTCGGGCTCGGGGGGGTCCACGAAGCCCTGAGACGGACCCTCGTAGCGCCGACTTCGTGGATTTGTCGACTTCTGGGACACGATTTCGCTCGCAGAAGTGAAGGTCGCCGCGAATCCGGCCCCCTGCCGGCCTCCAATGCCCACCCGGCCGCGTAGCTTTGGTGCGTACGCCAGCCGCTGAGGGAGCAGTCGTGGCACGGAAGATCGGCAGCCGGTACACCGCGCACCAGATCCTGGGGCGCGGCAGCGCGGGCACGGTGTGGCTGGGCGAGGGGCCTGACGGGCCCGTCGCCGTCAAACTGCTGCGCGAGGACCTCGCGTCCGACCAGGAACTCGTCGGACGGTTCGTCCAGGAGCGCAGCGCGCTGCTCGGCCTGGAGCATCCGCACGTCGTGTCCGTCCGCGACCTCGTCGTGGACGGCAACGACCTCGCCCTCGTGATGGACCTCGTCCGCGGTACGGACCTGCGCACGCGCCTCGACCGCGAGCGCCGGCTCGCCCCCGAGGCGGCCGTGGCGATCGTCGCGGACGTGGCCGACGCGTTGGCGGCGGCGCACGCGGCGGGGGTCGTCCACCGGGACGTCAAGCCGGAGAACGTCCTGCTGGACATGCAGGGCCGGCTCGGCCCCGGCGGCTCGCACCCGGCGCTGCTGACCGACTTCGGCGTGGCCAAGCTCATCGACTCCCCGCGGCGGGCCTCCACGGGCCGGGCCTCGGCCCCCACGACCCGGATCATCGGCACCCCGGACTACCTGGCGCCGGAGATCGTCGAGGGGCTGCCCCCGCGGGCCGCGGTGGACATATACGCCCTGGCCACGGTCCTGTACGAGCTGCTGGCCGGATTCACCCCCTTCGGCGGGGGGCACCCGGGCGCCGTCCTGCGTCGGCACGTGACGGAGACGGTCGTCCCGCTGCCGGGCATCCCCGACGAGCTGTGGCAGCTGGTCGTGCAGTGCCTGGCGAAGGCCCCGGCCTCGCGGCTGCGGGCCTCGGAGCTGTCGGTCCGGCTGCGGGACCTCCTCCCGATGTTGGCGGGGATGCCGCCGCTGGACGTGGACGAGCCGGACGACGCGGATCCGGACCCCGAGCCCTCGGAGGAACCGGCCGCCGACCCGGTCCGGCGGCGGGGCGTGGTCCCGCTGGTGCCGGGCTCCGCGACCGACTCCAACCGGGACACCCACACCTCGATGCGGGTGCCGGGGCCGGACGAGCTGGCGGGCGGGGCGCTGGGCACGGCCCGCGTGCCGCGGCCGGCGGGCGGCCACCGCCCCGGCTCGGCCCGCCACCGCGCGGAGGCCGCGCGCAAGCGGAGGCTGGCCTTGTCCGCCGGAGCCGTGGCCCTGGTGGCGGCGGTCGGCCTCGGCGGCTGGCTGGCCCTCTCCGGAGGCGACGAGCCGGAGCCCCGGCAGGACAACAAGCAGTCGGGCACCCTGCACCCGTAGCCTCTGCGGCGCCGTCCGCCGGGGGCTCCGCCCCCGCGGGTTACACCGAGGCCAGTTCCGGGTGCCAGCGCCGCGCCACCGCCGGGTGGGCGCGGACCCAGCCCTTCAGCTCGTTGCGGCCGTACTGGGCGTGCAGCGGGTTCGAGTCGTCGTGCGCGACACCGGGCGCGGAGCGCAGGTACTCGCCCGGGACGGTCTCGATCACCGCGTCCAGCCGCGGGTTGTAGAAGAACGGCACCGAGTACCGCTCCACCGCGCCGGGCGGGCTGACCACCCGGTGGTCCGTCGCCGTCAGGTAGCCCTCGGTCGCGATCTCCAGCAGCTCTCCCAGGTTCACCACGAACGCGCCCGGCATCGGCGGTACGTCCACGTAGCCGCCGTCGCGGACCACCTGGAGGCCGCCCACCGAGTCCTGCAGCAGGAGCGTCAGGAAACCGTAGTCCTTGTGCGCGCCGACCCCCTGGTCGGCGCCGGAGGGGGCCGACCCGGGGTAGCGGATCAGCTTGGTGTGCAGGTGCGGGCGGTCCGCGAAGGCCTCGTCGAAGAAGTCCGCCGGGGCGCCGATCGCCACGAGGAGTTCCTGGAGCAGGCGGTGGGCGACCGCCGCGAGCCGGGACTGCCAGTCGAGGACCACGGTACGGAGCTCCGGGAGGGCGGCGGGCCACTGGTTCGGGCCCTCCAGCCACAGGAACGCCGGGTCGTCCGGTCCCACGACCGGAGCCGGGCGTTCCGCGCCCACGTCCAGCTGGTCCCGCCAGTCGGAGGCGCCGCCGGTCAGCTCGTGACCGATCCGGGTGTAGCCGCGGAAGTGCGGGGAGTTCAGATTGCTGACGGCCAGCCGGTCGGCTTCCGGGAGGGCGAAGAAGGCCCTGGTCAGCTCCAGGATGCGAGCGCTCTCGGCGGCGGTGACGCCGTGCCCGGTCAGGTGCAGGAAACCGGTGTCCCTGGCGGCCGCGTGCAGCTGCTTCAGGAAGTCGGCCCGCTGGGCCGGGTCGTCGGCCTGGGAGAGGTCGAGGACGGGGAGAGTGTGCGCGGACGGCATGACGGCTCCGTTTCGGATGTCACGGGGTCCTGTTCCCCAGAGGTGGTGGGGGCCGCGGGCGGGGGGAGGGTCTCCGACGGGGATGGTGCCGGGACCACGGGAGCCGCGTACAGGACCAAGTCGGATCGTGGTGGATCAGGCTTGGGTTCGGTCCGGCGGCGGACAGCTCGTCGTCGTGACACGCATGTGGTCCACATGGCGGCGCTTGACGAGGAGTACGGTCATACGGAGAGCGTACGCCTGTGCGATCCCTCATCAGAACGGGTGATTCGGCCTGCCCGGACGGCGTCCTCCGGGGACCGGCTACGCTGGACCCGTGGCAGTCGTCGATGTTTCCGAAGAGCTGAAGTCCCTCTCCTCGACCATGGGGTCGATCGAGGCCGTCCTGGACCTCGACAAGCTGAGGGCAGAAATCGCCGTGCTCGAGGAGCAGGCCGCCGCGCCGTCCCTGTGGGACGACCCGGAGGCCGCCCAGAAGATCACGAGCAAGCTTTCGCACCTCCAGGCGGAGGTCCGGAAGACCGAGACCCTGCGGGGGCGCATCGACGACCTCGCGGTGCTCTTCGACCTCGCCCAGGAGATGGACGACGAGGAGACCCTGGCCGAGGCCGAGGCCGAGCTCGTGTCCGTCCGCAAGGCGCTGGACGAGATGGAGGTCCGGACCCTGCTCTCCGGCGAGTACGCCGAGCGCGAGGCCCTGGTCAACATCCGCGCCGAGGCCGGCGGCGTCGACGCCTCCGACTTCGCCGAGCGCCTCCAGCGCATGTACCTGCGCTGGGCCGAGCGGCACGGCTACTCGACCGAGATCTACGAGACCTCGTACGCGGAAGAGGCCGGCATCAAGTCGACCACCTTCGTCGTCAAGGCCCCGTACGCCTACGGAACGCTCTCCGTCGAGCAGGGCACCCACCGCCTCGTGCGGATCTCGCCCTTCGACAACCAGGGCCGCCGCCAGACCTCCTTCGCGGGCGTCGAGGTGCTCCCGGTCGTCGAGACCAGCGACCACGTCGAGATCGACGAGGCCGAGCTGCGCGTCGACGTGTACCGCGCCTCCGGCCCCGGCGGCCAGGGCGTCAACACCACCGACTCGGCCGTGCGCATCACGCACCTGCCGACCGGCATCGTGGTCTCCTGCCAGAACGAGCGCTCGCAGATCCAGAACAAGGCCAGCGCGATGAACGTCCTCCAGGCCAAGCTGCTCGAGCGGCGCCGCCAGGAGGAGAAGGACAAGATGGACGCCCTCAAGGACGGCGGCAGCTCCTGGGGCAACCAGATGCGCTCCTACGTCCTGCACCCGTACCAGATGGTCAAGGACCTGCGGACGGAGTTCGAGGTCGGCAACCCGCAGGCCGTGCTCGACGGCGAGATCGACGGCTTCCTGGAGGCCGGAATCCGCTGGCGCAAGCAGCAGGAGCAGACCGCGTAACCCGCGACACCCGCGGAAGGGCCCGGACACCTCGTGTCCGGGCCCTTCTCGCGTGTGTGATCGGTACGTGGCACGGGGGCCGCGGGCACCACGGCCGGGCGGTCTAGGCGGTGTGCTGGGCCACCAGTACCAGAGCTGTCACGAGGACCACCATGAGCGCGATGAGTGTCACGGGGTTCAGGCCGGAGAAGGGGCCCTCCTGCTGGAGGCGCTCCCGGTTCGCCCGGCACACCGGGCAGCGGCCCTGGCTGACGGGTGCGGCGCAGTTCGCGCACACGAGCCGGTCATATGTCATGCGCTCCTCCTCTCGTCCCCTCGGTCTTCTGCTGCCTATAACGGCGTGGGGAACCGGAGCGTTCCCCCTACCACTGTGCCGGCTCAGCCGACATTCGGCGCGGCCCGTCCGGGCAATCACGGTCCCGAGCGCCCGCACGTCGGGATAAAACGGGCAAGTCCGGAGCCCGGGTCCCCACCTCGCGCCCGTTCGCGTATGGTCACGCACACCTACTCCCGGCGACCGTGGTGCACCCGTGATCCGATTCGACAGTGTCTCCAAGTCCTACCCGAAGCAGAGCCGTCCCGCACTCAGGGAAGTCTCCCTCGACATCGCGAAGGGCGAGTTCGTCTTCCTGGTCGGCTCCTCCGGCTCCGGCAAGTCCACCTTCCTGCGGCTCATCCTGCGCGAGGAGCGGGCGAGCCACGGCCAGGTGCACGTCCTGGGCAAGGACCTCGCCAAGCTCTCCAACTGGAAGGTTCCGCAGATGCGGCGCCAGCTGGGGACCGTCTTCCAGGACTTCCGCCTGCTGCCCAACAAGACGGTGGCCGAGAACGTGGCCTTCGCCCAGGAGGTCATCGGCAAGCCGCGCGGCGAGATCCGCAAGGCCGTCCCGCAGGTCCTCGAACTCGTGGGTCTGGGCGGGAAGGAGGAGCGGATGCCGGGCGAGCTCTCCGGCGGTGAGCAGCAGCGCGTGGCCATCGCCCGCGCCTTCGTCAACCGCCCCGCCCTGTTGATCGCGGACGAGCCCACCGGCAACCTCGACCCCCAGACCTCGGTCGGGATCATGAAGCTGCTGGACCGGATCAACCGGACCGGCACCACGGTGATCATGGCCACCCACGACCAGCAGATCGTCGACCAGATGCGCAAGCGCGTCATCGAACTCGAACAGGGCCGACTCGTGCGCGACCAGTCGCGCGGCGTCTACGGCTACCAGCACTGAAAGGTCCCTGAGACGCAATGCGCGCCCAGTTCGTCATGTCGGAGATCGGCGTCGGTCTCCGTCGCAATCTCACCATGACCTTCGCGGTCATCATCTCGGTGGGCCTCTCGCTGGCCCTGTTCGGCGGCTCCATGCTCATGAGCGAGCAGGTGAGCAAGATGAAGGGCTACTGGTACGACAAGGCCAACGTCTCGATCTACCTCTGCAACAAGCAGGACGCCGTGGAGGCGAGCGAGGCCGCGACCAAGAAGGCCGACGGGTCGGGGGGCGGCTCCACGGGCGTCACCACCTGCGCCAAGGGCGCGGTGACCGAGGAGCAGAAGAAGCAGATCCAGGCCGAGCTCAAGCAGATGTCCCTGGTGAAGTCCGTCGCCTACGAGTCGGCGGACGAGGCGTACAAGCACTACCAGGAGCGGTTCGGGAACACGGCGCTCGCCTCCTCCATCACGCCCGACCAGATGCAGGAGTCCTTCCGCGTCAAGCTGAAGGACCCGGAGAAGTACAAGGTCGTCACCTCCGCCTTCGTCGGCCGTGACGGCATCCACACCGTCGACGACCAGCGCCAGGCCATCGACGACCTCTTCCGGATCCTCAACTACCTGAACATCGCCGCGCTCGCCATCATGCTGATCATGCTGATCGTGGCGCTGCTGCTGATCGTCAACACCGTGCGCGTATCGGCGTTCAGCCGACGGCGTGAGACGGGGATCATGCGGCTGGTGGGTGCCTCCAGCTTCTACATCCAGGTCCCTTTCATCATGGAGGCGGCCGTCGCCGGCCTCATCGGCGCGCTCTTCGCCTGCGCCATGCTGATGTCCGGCCAGTACTTCGTGATCGACCACGGCGTCGGACTGCGGGACAAGATCCAGCTCATCGACTTCATGGGCTGGGGATCGGTGCTGGCCAAGCTCCCGTACGTACTCTTCATCGGCCTCTTGATGCCCTCCATGGCCGCCTTCATCGCCCTGCGCAAGTACCTGAAGGTGTGACAAGCGCCCCGTGAGCGGTCCGGTCAACCACCCGTACCGGCGCGGGGCTTGTCCTAGACTCGGCGCCATGCTGGGCTTGCCGAGTATTCCCGCCGTCTGTCTCCGGCCCCGCGACCTGCGTCGCGGGGCCGTTCTGACGATGGCCTTCCTCGCCGCCGTCGGCGCCGGTGCGTACACCGGCTGCTGGGACCGCGACGAGGGCGCCACGGCCGCGGCGGTCTTCACGGGCGCCCCCGCGGCCGAGAGCCCGCGCGAGGTGGGCACCGCCGACCGGGACGCGGTCGCCCGGGCCGTCGCCGAGGCCGTCGCCGAGGGGAAGTCCGGGAAGAAGGCGGCCCAGGAGGTCGTCAGCCGCAGCGGGGACCGCTGGGGCACCGTCTACGACCAGGGCGAGTACGCCGCCTTCGCCGAGGGCCTCGACGGCAGCTGGACCGGCGTCGGGGTGTGGGCCGGGAAGGCCGCCGACGGCATGATCGAGGTCGACCGGGTCCAGCCCGGCAGCCCCGCCGCCCGGGCCGGGCTGCGCGCCGGGGACCGGCTGCTGAGCGTCGACGGGCACGCCGTGACGGGCCTGGCCGTGACCGACGTGGTCGCCCTGCTGCGGGGTGACGCCGGCACCCCCGTCGTGCTGAACCTGAGCCGGGACGGCGCCGACCTCACCGAGACCGTGCGCCGCGAGCAGTTGCGCACCGAGCCGGTGACCGTGCGCCGGCGCCCGGACGGGGTCACGGTCATCAAGGTCGCCTCCTTCACCCGTGGTTCCGGCGACCGCGTCAAGGCGGCCGTCCGCGCGGCCCCGCCCGGCGAGGGGGTCGTCCTCGACCTGCGCGGCAACCCGGGCGGGCTGGTCACCGAGGCGGTCACCGCCGCCTCCGCCTTCCTGGACGGCGGGCTCGTGGCCACCTACGACGTACGGGGCGACCAGCGGGTCCTGTACGCGGCGAAGGGCGGGGACACCACCCGGCCGCTGGTGGCCCTGGTCGACGGCGGCACGATGAGCGCGGCCGAACTGGTGACGGGCGCCCTCCAGGACCGGGGCCGGGCGGTGGCCGTGGGCAGCCGCACCTTCGGCAAGGGCTCGGTGCAGATGCCGACCGAACTCCCGGACGGTTCGGTGGCCGAGCTGACGGTGGGCACGTACCGCACGCCGACGGGCCGCAGCCTGGACGGCGACGGCATCACCCCGGACGTGCCGGCGGGGGAGCGGGTCGAGGAGCGGGCGGTCACGGTATTGGGTGGCCTCGGGGTGGGTCCGTAGTGCGAAAATGACCGCACTATGGCTAAGGAAAAAGGGCGCAAGCTGATCGCCCAGAACAAGAAGGCGCGTCACGACTACGCGATCCTCGACACCTACGAGTGCGGTCTCGTGCTCACGGGTACCGAGGTCAAGTCCATGCGCCAGGGCCGGGCCTCGCTGGTGGACGGCTTCGTGTCGGTGGAGAGCGGGGAGGCCTGGCTCTACAACGTGCACGTGCCGGAGTACAGCCAGGGCACCTGGACCAACCACAGCGCCCGGCGCAAGCGCAAGCTCCTCATGCACCGCGAGGAGATCGACAAGCTGGAGCGCAAGGCGGACGAGGCGGGCCACACGGTCGTGCCCCTGTCGCTGTACTTCAAGGACGGTCGGGCGAAGGTCGAGATCGCGCTGGCCAAGGGCAAGAAGGAGTACGACAAGCGGCAGACCATGCGCGAGAAGCAGGACACCCGCGAGACGAACCGGACGATCTCGGCGATCCGTCGCAAGCAGCGCGGCACGGTTTAATCACCTGGCACGCGGTGGTCCACTTCGCGTACCATGGCGTCAGCACCGCCCCCCAGGGGTCGGCGCAGCTTGAAAAAACAACATGGGGATGATCGGTTTCGACAGCGGATGTCGATGCAGGGGAAGCGAGCCGAGGAAGCGGCAATGATCTCGCTAACCACATGTCGCAAACAATAATCGCCAACTCCAAGAGCGATAACTCCCGCTTCACCCTCGCTGCCTAATAACAGTGAGCTGAAGCCTCTGTGAGGAGCGTCAGCCCGGAAGTGGTCCCGGTCCGGATCCTGGCGTCAATTAGGGATCTAAACCTCTAGCCCCGGTCACGGGGGTTGGAGGGAAATCAAACAGTGACTGAGCCCGTCGGAGACTTGTCCGTGTGATCTCCGGGGCCGAGAAAAGCGCAGCGGACTGCGCTCGGAGAAGCCCTGCTTCTGCACCGTTGGACGCGGGTTCGATTCCCGCCATCTCCACTCATCCCATGTGGGCAAAGGCCCCGCGGCCTCTCGGCTGCGGGGCCTTTGTCATGTGTCAGTAGCGGTAGCGGGCCTTGAGGACCTTCACTTCCTTGTCGTCGGCCCGGTAGACGAGGCGGTGCTCGTCGTCGATACGGCGGGACCAGTAGCCCGTCAACTCGCCCTTCAACGGCTCGGGCTTGCCGATGCCGGTGAACGGGTCCCGCTGGATCTCGCCGATCAGGCGAGTGATCCGGCGGGCCATCTTCCGGTCCGACGCGAGCCAGAAAAGGAAGTCCTCCCAGGCGGCGGGGTCGAAGTGAACGCTCCTCACTCCTCGCCCCCGGCCAGCTCCCTCAACTCGTCCAGAGTCCTCACGACCGTGGACGCGCCCTCGCGGTCGCGTGCGACGGCCTCCATCAACCGTTGGGCGTTGGCAGGGGAGCGCAGGAGGTAGACCGTCTCCTGCCAGGAGTCGTAGTCGTCGGCGGACATGAGGACCGCGTCACCGTTCTTGGAGGTGATGCGCACCGGGGCGTGGTCGGTGTTGACACGCTCGATCAGCGGGAACAGGGTCGCCCTGGCTTCGCTGGCGCTTATGGACATGGTGCGCTCCTCTCTCCGGCCTACTCGTACGAATTTATGGTACGTCTCTCGTACCGGAAACCGGTACGACCTTCGGGGCTGCGAGTGCGAGGAGGGCTGCCGCCGCCGGGAGGGCGTAGGCCGTCGCCGGCCCCAGGTGGTCGACCAGGGTGCCGGCCGTCGCCGCGCCCAGGGAGATGCCCGCGAAGATGGCGGTGACCGCGAGGGTCATGCCCTCGTTGAGGCGGCCCTCCGGGGTGCGCGCGTGGACCCGGGACATCGCCGTCACCATCGTCGGGGCCGTGGCCATGCCCGCCAGCAGCAGCGCGCAGGCCAGCGGGAGCAGCGAGCCCGTGGCCGCCGCCGCCCAGGGCAGGGCCATCGCGGCGGCCATGGCGATCAGGCAGGTGCGCAGGCCGCGCGGCCGCAGGGTGCCGTAGAGCAGGCCGGCCGCGCAGGAGCCCGCCGCCTGGAGGGCCAGCACCGGGCCCGAGGCCGCGCCCAGTCCCAGGTCGTCGAGGTGGGCGATCGAGGCGATCTCCATCGAGCCGAAGACCACCCCCGTGGCGAGGAAGAGGGGCAGCAGCGGCCCCAGGGCCCGCAGCGGCGACCCCTGCCGGGGACCCGCCGTCACCGGGGGTTGGGTGGCGCGGCAGGAGGTGAAGACCAGCATGCCGGTCAGCAGCAGGACGGCCGCGGCGAGGGTGCCGGCCTCTGGGAGGACCACTGAGCAGAGGAAGGCCGCCAGGACCGGGCCGAGCATGAAGCAGAGCTCGTCGGCGGCCTGCTCGAAGGACATCGCGGTGTGGTGCGCGCCCGGGGACCCCCGCAGCAGATGGGTCCAGCGGGCCCGGGACATGCCGCCGATGTTGGGGGTGGTGGCGGTCGCGGCGTACGAGGCGAAGAGGGTCCAGGCCGGGGCCCCGGTACGGACGCACACGATCAGGGACAGCGAGCCGAGCACGGCGATCACGGTGGCCGGGACGGCGATCCGGGCCTGGCCGTGCCGGTCGATCAGCCGGGCGGTCCACGGCGCGACCAGCGCCGTGGCGGCCAGGCCGGTCGCCGTGACAGCGCCGGCGAGGGCGTACGAGCCGCGCTGGCCGGCGATCATCATGACCGCGCTGACCCCGAACATGCCCATGGGGAGCCGGGCGAGCAGGTTTCCGGCGGTGAAGCCGCGCGTGCCGGGCAGCGCGAACAGCCGCCGGTAGGGGGCCAGCGGGCCGCGAGGGGCGCGGGGAGCACGGGCGGGGGAGGGCGGGGCGGCGAGGACGAGGGTGTTGCCGGTGACGGCCATGAGGGGCATGACCCCCACCCTCCGCCGGGCCCGGGGGGAGCGTCCAACACCTGTTGGAGGGCCATTCACGCCGATCTGTTGTTAGTCTCCGGGGGTGATGCCCCGTGATGTGGATCCCCGGCTGCTGCGCGGGTTCGTCGCCGTGGCCGAGGAGTTGCACTTCACCCGCGCCGCCGCCCGCCTGTACGTCGCCCAGCAGGCGCTGAGCCGGGACGTACGGCGGCTCGAAGAGGCCCTCGGCACCACGCTGTTCGTCCGGACGACCCGAGCCGTCGAACCCACCCCCGACGGGGAACGACTGCTGCCGCTCGCCCGGCGGGTGCTGGCCGCGCACGAGGAGGTCGCCGCCGCCTTCGCCGCGCCCCGGCCGCTCCTCGTCGACCTGAACACCGACGGGCCGAGCACCGCGCGCACCGTGCTGGAGCGGGCCCGGGAGCTGGCCCCGGACTGCGAACTGATGGCCCGCTGGGAGAGCGGACTGACCCACGCCGCCGCCGAGGTCGCCGCCGGCCGCCTCGACGTGTCCTTCGGGTACGCCGACGGACTGGACCCGGTGTGGCGCTCGCGCATCGCGCACCGGCCCGTGCGCTACGAGCCGCTCGCCGTACTGCTGCCCGAGGGGCACCCGCTGGCCCGGCGGGCGACCGTACCGCTGGACGCGCTGGCCGGGGAGACCGTGTACGCGGGCGCCGGGAACCCGCGGACGGTGGAGTGGACCGGACTCGCGCGCGAGCTGTTCGCCGGGCGGGGCATCCTGATGGCTCCGCCCGCTCCGGTGGCCATCGGCAAGGACGAGTTCCGCCGGGTCATGGCCAAGACCGGTAACCCGGTGCTGGTGACCGTCGACTTCGTCGACATGCCCGGGTCCGTGAAGCGGCCGCTGGTCGACCCCGTACCGCTGTCCCCGCTGTCCATGGTCTGGCGCAAGGGTTTCGGCCACCCCGGACTCGAAGCGCTGCACCGGGCCGTGGCCGGCCTCGGCGGCGAACGCGGCTGGCTGGACGTGCCTCCGGCGAGCTGGCGCCCCGGCGCGCTCACAGGTGCCCGCGACGGCGGGTGAGAGCAAGGTTTCCCGGCGGTCATCCGGCGGGGACCGGGGCGGAAACGCGCCGTTCCTACGGTCGTTCCACGGACGCGAGAGCTGTGGAGGCGTGTGATGACCGGTACGACCGCACCGCGCAGGGGAGGCCGCTGGATCGAGCGGTGGGACCCCGAGGACGAGACCTTCTGGAAGGAGACCGGGGAGCGGACCGCCCGCCGCAACCTCCTCTACTCCGTCTTCTCCGAGCACATCGGGTTCTCCATCTGGTCCCTGTGGTCCGTGATGGTCCTCTTCATGGGCCCGGCCTACGGGATCGACCCCGCCGGGAAGTTCTTCCTGATCGGGACCGCGACCTGCGTGGGCGCGTTCGTCCGGGTGCCCTACACCTTCGCCGTCGCCCGCTTCGGCGGCCGGAACTGGACCGTCTTCAGCGCCCTGCTGCTGCTCGCGCCGACGGTCGCCGCGATCGTGGTGATGGAGCCCGGTACCTCCTACACGACCTTCCTGGTCGTCGCCGCACTCACCGGCGTAGGCGGCGGCAACTTCGCCTCCTCCATGACCAACATCAACGCCTTCTTCCCGCTCCGCAAGAAGGGCTGGGCACTCGGTCTGAACGCCGGCGGCGGCAACATCGGCGTGCCCGTGGTGCAGCTCGCCGGACTCCTCGTCATCGCGACCGTCGGGGCGACCCACCCGCGGTACCTGCTGGCCGCCTACCTCCCGCTGATCGTGACCGCGGCGGTACTGGCCGCCGTACGGATGGACAACCTGGCGCCCGTACGCAACGACACCGGCGCGGTCCGCGAGGCCCTGAAGGACGCCCACACCTGGATCATGGCGTTCCTCTACGTCGGCACGTTCGGCTCCTTCATCGGCTACAGCTTCGCCTTCGGCCTGGTGCTCCAGACCCAGTTCGGCCGCACTCCGCTCCAGGCCGCCTCGCTCACCTTCATGGGACCGCTGCTCGGATCGCTGATCCGGCCGGTGGGCGGCGCGCTCGCGGACCGCTTCGGCGGGGCCCGGATCACCCTGGGGACGTTCGTGGCGATGGCGGCGGCCACCGGAGTGGTCGTGTTCGCCTCCCAGCGCTCCTCGCTCCCGGTCTTCCTCGTCGGGTTCGTGGCCCTGTTCGTCCTCAGCGGCCTCGGCAACGGATCGACGTACAAGATGATCCCGGGCATCTTCCAGGCGAAGGCACTGGCGCGCGGCATGAGCGGCGAGGGCGCGGCCGCCTACGGGCGGCGGCTCTCCGGCGCCTCGATGGGACTGATCGGGGCGGTCGGCGCGCTCGGCGGTCTCGGCATCAACCTGGTCTTCCGCGAGGCGTTCCGCACCTCCGGCTCCGGCACGGCGGCCTTCGTCACCTTCCTCGTCTTCTACGCCCTGTGCTGTGCGGTCACCTGGGCGGTATACCTTCGCCGCCCGGTGGCCCCCGTGATCCACACGGTCGGGGTCGAGACGAAACCGCAGCTCACGTCGGTGTAACCGGGGCGAAATACGGGTGAACCGAGACCGACACGACGGGTTGGCAGTCTCGGTACACCCGTACCGCCCCCACATGCGTCAGTAGGCAGGTCACGATGGACGACACGAACACCGGCCCGCTCGCGGGCTTCACCGTAGGGGTCACGGCCGCCCGCCGCGCGGACGAACTCATCGCGCTGCTGCGCCGTCGCGGGGCGGCGGTGCTGCACGCGCCGGCGCTGCGGATCGTGCCGCTCGCCGACGACAGCGAGCTGCTGGCCGCGACGAAGGAACTGATCGGCTGCGCACCGGACGTGGTCGTGGCGACCACGGCCATCGGCTTCCGGGGGTGGATCGAGGCGGCCGACGGGTGGGGCGTCGGCGAGGAACTGCTGGAGCGGCTGCGCGCCGCCGAACTGCTGGCGCGCGGGCCGAAGGTGAAGGGCGCCATCCGGGCCGCCGGGCTCACCGAGACCTGGTCCCCGGACTCGG
Organism: Streptomyces sp. NPDC048331; assembly: GCF_043201215.1. Taxonomy (NCBI): domain Bacteria; kingdom Bacillati; phylum Actinomycetota; class Actinomycetes; order Kitasatosporales; family Streptomycetaceae; genus Streptomyces; species Streptomyces sp. NPDC048331. The sequence goes on from NZ_JBICYT010000024.1 coordinate 53,527, forward strand.
AATCGCTCGCCGAGGTCCTGGAACGACTGTTGGCCGACGGGGTGGCCGGCCGGCGGATCGCGCTCCAGTTGCACGGGGAGCCGCTGCCCGGATTCGTCGAGGCGCTGCGGGCCGGCGGGGCCGAGGTGGTGGTGGTCCCGGTGTACCGGTGGATGGCGCCGGAGGACCTCGCGCCGCTGGACCGGCTGCTGGACGCGATCGTCGGCGGCGGGGTGGACGCCGTCAGCTTCACCTCCGCGCCGGCGGCGGCCTCGCTGCTGTCCCGGGCCGAGGAACGGGGGTTGCGGGAGGCCGTGCTGGACGCGCTGCGGGGCAGGGTGCTGGCCGCGTGCGTCGGGCCGGTGACCGCACTGCCGCTGCAGGCCGAGGGGGTGGACACGGTCCAGCCGGAACGGTTCCGGCTGGGCCCGCTGGTGCAGTTGCTCTGCACGGAGCTGCCGGCCCGGGCGCGGGTGCTGCCGGTGGCCGGGCGCCGGGTGGAGATCCGCGGGCACGCGGTCCTGGTGGACGACGCGCTGCGGCCCGTACCGCCCGCCGGGATGGCCCTGCTGCGGGCGCTGGCCCGGCGGCCGGGCTGGGTGGTCTCCCGCGCGGAACTGCTGCGGGCGCTGCCGGGCGCGGGGCGCGACGAGCACGCCGTGGAGACGGCGATGGCCCGGCTGAGGGTGGCCCTCGGGGCCCCGAACCTGATCCAGACGGTGGTCAAGCGGGGGTACCGGCTGTCGCTGGACGCGGGCGGCGAGGCCAAGTACGGGGAGCTGCCGGCCGACGCGGTGACGGCTCGGGGGGTCCTCGGCTAGCGTGCCGGCATGATCATTGTTGACGGGGTCGAGATGAGGGGCGTCACGCTCGCCGACGCGGCGGGCCTGGCCGAGACGTTCACGCGGAACCGGGCCTTCATGGCGCGCTTCGAGCCGGTCCGGCCGGACACCTTCTACACGGAGGCCGGTCAGCGGGAGCGGATCGAGGGCGTGCTCGCCGAGCGGGACGCGGGGCGGATCGTCCCGTACGTGTTCGTCGAGACGGCCACCGGGGCGTTCGTCGGCGCGATCAACCTCGGCTCCATCGCGTACGGGCCGCTGTGCAGCGGCGGCGTGGGCTACTGGGTCGACCGGGCCTGGCACGGCAAGGGGGTGGCCTCCGCGGCCGTGGCGGAGGTCTGCCGGGTCGCCCGCGACGAGCTGGGCCTGCACCGGGTGGAGGCGGGCACCCTGGTCGACAACCTGGCCTCGCAGCGGGTGCTGGCGAAGGCGGGCTTCGAGGAGTACGGCCTCGCGCCGCGCTTCCTCCACATCAACGGCGCCTGGCGCGACCACCGCCTCTTCCAACGCCTCCTCCACGACAACCCCCCGCCGCTCTAGCCAGGCCGGCCGATTCCGCCTCGCCGGCGTTCGAGGCGCGGGGTCCATTCCGGCCTCGGTCCGGCAAATCCAGCCTCGCCGGCGTTCAAGGCGCGGAGCCCACTTCCAGCCTCGCCGGGGGGTTGTGGGGGGGGGGGGGGGGGGGCCCCCGGGCCCCCGGGGGGGCCCGGGGGCGGGGGGGGGGGGGGCGGCGCCGCCGCCGGCCCGCGCGCGGCCCCCCCCCCCCCCCCCCCCCCGGAACCCGGCTCCGCCGGGCACCGGGCTCTGCCCGGACCCGCGCCTCAAACGCCGGCGAGGCTGGAGTGAGCCGGCCAAGGCCGAAACGGGCCCGGCGAAGCTGGAACGGCGGGGACGGAGGGACATGGCCCGGGCGGGCGGACCCACCGGTTCGGGGGCTTCCGTTGGGACCCGGTGGGCTGCAATCTGGTACGGCACCCCCACGACGGGAGGCTGACGGCATGCGGTTCGATACCGGGCGGGTCTGTCTGGACCTGGTGGCCACTTACACCCCGCACGAGGCGATCCCGGACGGCGACGAGCTGCGGCTGTGGCTCGCCGGCGCCGGTCTGGTCCCCGATCGGACGCCGCTCGCCCGGGTGGGGCCCGACTGGGCCGCGGCCTTCCGATCACTGCGCGCCGACGTGGAAACCCTCGTACGGGCGGAACTGCTCGGCACCGACACCGACGAGGGCGCCCTCGCCCGGGTCAACGCGCTGGCCGCCGGACCACCCCCGGGGGTGTGCGCCGTACGGGACCAGGAAGGCCACCTGGTGCGGGAGTTGTGCGGCGGCGTGGAGTGCGGCGCGCTGCTCGCGGCCGTCGCCCGGGACGCCGTCGAGCTGCTGACCGACCCCGGCGACCGGGCCCTGCTGCGGGCCTGCGCCGGCGACGGCTGCACCCGCGTCTACCTGGACACCTCCCGCGGCCACCGGCGCCGATGGTGTTCCAGCGAGCGCTGCGGGAACCGCGAGCGCGTGGCGCGACACCGCCGCCGGGTCCTGGCGGCCGGGTCCCGGTAAGGGTCCTGGTGCGGGGCGTACCACCCTGCGAGACCGGTTCCGGAACGGGCGTGCGGACAGGGGGCCGATTCGCGTACGGTTGACGGTCGCCCATGCACGTCAGAAGGGGGCCTTGGTGGCCGCGCAGAATGCCGCTGTCGACAGCACGGCGGATTCCGTCCGCGATCGGGAGATCGCGGTCGAGCAGACGCATCTCGACCAGGTGTACCGACGCCTCGAGGAGAAGATCCACGAGGCCGAGTTCCTCATGAACGACGCCGCCAAGCGCGGCCAGGTGGGGACGCCCGGCGCGCTCGCCGAGCGTGACGCCCAGGTCTTCCGGGCGGGGATCCACCTGAATCGGCTGAACAACGAGTTCGAGGACTTCCTGTTCGGCCGCATCGACCTGGTGCTCGGCAAGGACGGGGAGCGCGGCGCGGACGGCGCGTACACCTCCGTGGAGCCCGCCGACGACGCGATCCGCGAGGACCTCACCGCCGACATCGCCGAGACGCTGCACATCGGCCGGATCGGGGTCCTGGACTCCGACTACGCGCCGCTGGTCATCGACTGGCGCGCGCCGGCCGCCGCGCCCTTCTACCGGTCCACGCCCAAGGAGCCCGGCCGGGTCGTGCGCCGCCGCGTCATCCGTTCCAAGGGCCGCAAGGTGCTGGGCGTCGAGGACGACCTGATGCGTCCCGAGGTCACCGCGTTCATCGACGGCCAGGAGCTGCCCGCGATCGGCGACGGCGCCCTGATGGCCGCCCTCGGGCGGGCCCGTACGCACTCGATGCGCGACATCGTCTCCTCCATCCAGGCCGAGCAGGACCTGGTCATCCGGGCCCCCGCCGCCTCCGTGGCCGAGGTCGCGGGCGGCCCCGGCACCGGCAAGACCGCCGTCGCCCTGCACCGCGCCGCCTACCTGCTCTACCAGGACCGGCGCCGCTACTCCGGCGGCATCCTGATCGTCTCGCCGACCCCGCTGCTCGTCGCGTACACCGAGGGCGTGCTGCCCTCGCTCGGCGAGGAGGGTCAAGTGGCCATCCGGGCGCTGGGCTCGCTCGTCGACGGCGCGGAGGCGACCACCTACGACTCCCCGGCCGTGGCCCGTATCAAGGGCTCCTCCCGGATGCTCAAGGTGCTCCGCAAGGCCGTACGGGGCGCCCTGGAGCTCGGCGGCGCCCCCGACCGGCTGCGCGTGGTGGCCTTCGGCCGCCGCCAGGAGCTGGAGGCCGACGAGCTGAACCGGATCCGGCAGAACGTGCTCAGCGGCACCGCCCCGGTCAACCTGCTGCGCCCGCGCGCCCGCAAGCTGCTGCTCGACGCCCTCTACGCGAAGTCCGGCGGCGCCGGCCGGCACAGCGACCCGGAGCTGGCCGCCGAACTGCGCTCCGCCTTCGACGAGGACATCTCCACCGAGGACGCCTTCATCGGCTTCCTCGACGCCTGGTGGCCCGAGCTGACCCCGCGCGCGGTGCTCGCCGCGCTCGCCGACGAACGCCACCTGGGCCGTTGGTCGCGCCGGGACCTCAACCCGCGCGAGAGCCGCCAGCTGGCCCGTTCGCTGCGCCGGGTGGGCCTGGACGGCAAGGGCCCCCTGTCGGTGCACGACGTCGCGCTGCTGGACGAGCTCCAGCTGCTGCTGGGCGCCCCGGCGCGGCCCAGGCGCAGACGCGAGATGGACCCGCTCGACCAGCTCAGCGGGCTGGAGGAGCTGATGCCGACCCGCGAGGAGACCCAGTGGGAGCGGGCCGAGCGGCTCGCCGCGGAGCGCACCGAGTACGCGCACGTGATCGTGGACGAGGCCCAGGACCTGACGCCGATGCAGTGGCGGATGGTGGGCCGCCGGGGCCGGCACGGCACCTGGACGGTGGTCGGCGACCCGGCGCAGTCCTCCTGGACGGACCCGGAGGAGGCCGCCGCGGCCCGCGACGAGGCCCTCGGGTCGCGCCCGCGCCGGCGGTTCACCCTGACGGTCAACTACCGCAACCCGGCCGAGGTCGCGGAGGTCGCCTCCCGGGTGCTGCGGCTGGCGATGCCCGGCATGGAGCCGCCGTCGGCGGTGCGCTCCACGGGCCTGGAGCCCCGCTTCACGGCTGCCGCGGGCGATCTGGGCACCGCGGTCCGGGAGGAGACCCGGCGGCTGCTGGAGCAGGTGGACGGCACGGTCGGCGTGGTCGTGGCGATGGACCGGCGGGCGGAGGCCGCGGGCTGGCTCGCGGACCTCGGCGAGCGGGCGGTCGCGCTGGGCAGCCTGGAGGCCAAGGGTCTGGAGTACGACGCCACGGTGGTGGTCTCTCCGGCGGAGATCGCGGACGAGTCCTCGGCGGGCCTGCGGGTGCTGTACGTGGCACTGACCCGTGCCACGCAGCAGCTGACGGTGGTCTCGGCCGATCGGGACAAGCCGGACGCCGACGGGGTGCCGGAGCTGCTGCTGCCGTAGGGGCCGCCCGGTGGGTCGGCCCGGCGGTGGCGGTTCATCGCCGGGGTCCCGGCCCGCTCAGGGCCTCGTACGGCCGGATGGCCCGCGGCCACGCGCGTGGTGCTCGGATACGGGTACGAGCAGGGGGATCACTTTCGGCGATCCTTTGTTAGCCTGGGTACGGCACCGACTCGATCCAAGCCCCCGGGCCCAACCTTCGTCGCTCAGAGCGACCACTTGCCGCGAGGCGAGCATGGCGGGTCGGTGTCGTCAAACGTATGAACGACCAGGTCCGCGTCCCCCACCTGTGGGGGGCGCGGACCTGTTTCGTATGACCCCACCATTCCGAACACCAGGGGTATCTCGTATGGTGGAAGAGTCTTTCCGAATTTTGTAGCTGGTTACCTTGTACTGGCTGGTAGGTGGGACGATCGGACAACAGGTCCTGCCGCACCTGCTGTGCAGCGGGGCTCTGTGTGTTACAGCGAACCAGGGACAGAAGAGGAACACGGCCATGGCAACGGCGCCCAGCGTCTCGTATTCGATGACGGTCCGGCTGGAAGTGCCCGCGAGCGGAACCGCGGTCTCCCAGCTCACCACCGCCGTGGAGTCCTCCGGCGGATCCGTCACCGGCCTCGACGTGACCGCATCCGGCCACGAGAAGCTCCGGATCGACGTCACCATCGCCGCGACCTCCACCGCGCACGCGGACGAGATCGTCGAGAAGCTGCGCGGCATCGAGGGCGTCAGCCTCGGCAAGGTCTCCGACCGCACCTTCCTGATGCACCTCGGCGGCAAGATCGAGATGGCGTCCAAGCACCCCATCCGCAACCGTGACGACCTCTCCATGATCTACACCCCGGGCGTGGCCCGCGTCTGCATGGCGATCGCCGAGAACCCCGAGGACGCCCGGCGCCTGACCATCAAGCGCAACACCGTCGCAGTCGTGACGGACGGCTCCGCCGTGCTGGGCCTGGGCAACATCGGCCCGATGGCCGCCATGCCGGTCATGGAGGGCAAGGCGGCCCTCTTCAAGCGCTTCGCCGACATCGACGCCTGGCCGATCTGCCTGGACACCCAGGACCCCGACGAGATCGTGGCCGCGGTCAAGGCCATCGCCCCCGGCTTCGCGGGCATCAACCTGGAGGACATCTCCGCGCCGCGCTGCTTCGAGATCGAGGCCCGCCTGCGCGAGGCCCTCGACATCCCCGTCTTCCACGACGACCAGCACGGCACCGCGATCGTCGTGCTCGCCGCCCTCACCAACGCACTGCGCGTGGTGGGCAAGGCAGTTGGCGACGTCAAGGTGGTCATGTCGGGCGCCGGCGCGGCCGGTACGGCCATCCTCAAGCTGCTCCTCGCGGCGGGCGTCAAGAACGCGGTGAGCGCCGACATCCACGGTGTCGTGCACGCGGGTCGCCCCGACCTGGTCGACGCGGCCGCGGACTCCCCGCTGCGCTGGATCGCCGACAACACCAACCCCGAGGGCTACACGGGCACGCTGAAGGAGGCCGTGGTCGGCGCCGACGTGTTCATCGGTGTCTCGGCCCCGAACGTGCTGTCCGGCGAGGACGTCGCCGCCATGGCGGAAGGTGCGATCGTGTTCGCGCTCGCGAACCCGGACCCCGAGGTGGACCCGGCCGTGGCGCGCCAGACCGCCGCCGTGGTGGCCACCGGCCGCTCCGACTTCCCGAACCAGATCAACAACGTGCTGGTCTTCCCGGGTGTGTTCCGCGGTCTGCTGGACGCCCAGTCCCGCACCGTGAACACGGAGATGATGCTGGCCGCCGCGAGCGCGCTGGCGGACGTCGTGGGCGAGGACGAGCTGAACGCGAACTACATCATCCCCTCGGTGTTCAACGACAAGGTGGCGGGCGCGGTCGCGGGCGCGGTCCGCAAGGCGGCCTCGGGGGCCTGAGCCCCGCTGTGACGGCCCTCACGGCGCTCCGATCCCGGCGCGTCGCGAGATGCGGGCCCGTCGGGCCGCCTCTAGGGTTGCGGGGATGCCCGCGAGGTCCGCGGTCCGCAGCGGCGTGTGAGCGAGGGCGTGGACGGAGCGTCACCGTTGCGTGACTGTGGCGCTTTTCGTGTGACCCCGACGGGTGCCGGATTGGCTTTCCCGCCGCTGGTGGGGGCAGGATGCGTAACCGGGCGAGAGGGTCTGACGTTCAGACCCGGGTCCGGGGACTGTCCTAGGGCCCTGGCAGCATCGGCTTCGATCTCACGCCTCTAAGGCAAGTTGAACACGGGAGTACAACATGAACCGCAGTGAGCTGGTGGCCGCTCTGTCCGAGCGCGCCGAGGTGACCCGCAAGGACGCCGACGCCGTTCTGGCCGCGCTCGCCGAGACCGTCGGCGAGATTGTCGCCAAGGGCGACGAGAAGGTCACCATCCCCGGCTTCCTGACCTTCGAGCGCACCCACCGTGCCGCTCGCACCGCGCGCAACCCGCAGACCGGCGACCCCATCCAGATCCCGGCCGGCTACAGCGTGAAGGTCTCCGCGGGCTCCAAGCTCAAGGAAGCCGCCAAGGGCAAGTAAGTCCTGCCCCGGCGCCGAGGGCCGCACAGGTCTTTGGAACGGCAGTAGTACGGAGAACGACGATGGGCGGTCACCCCCGGGCGGGGTGGCCGCCCTTCGGCATGTCCGGCGCCGGACGGGGACCGGGGGGACCGTGGGGCGGATGGGCCCGGACGGGGGCCGGTGGGCCCGCGGAGGTGGGCGCCCGGCCTCGGCCGCCCGGCGGGCCCGGCAGGGCCTGTGAGGGGCCGTCAGGGGCCTGGCTGGGCCCACGTATGCCGCCGGCATGTCCCGCGGGGACCGCTGTGCGGCGCGTACGGGCCCCGCGCGGGCCCGAGGCAGGACCCGTACGGGCCCCGCACGGGCGCCGGAGCGTACGGAAAAGCCCCCCGGACCCTGTGCGGGGCCCGGGGGGCTTCTGCGTGCGCGAGGTGCCGCGCGGGAGCCTCAGACGAGCTCGCCGCCCGGGAGTTCGACCTTCGCGCCGAGTTCCACGAGCTTCTCCATGAAGTTCTCGTAGCCGCGGTTGATCAGGTCGATGCCGTGGACCCGCGAGGTGCCCTCGGCGGCCAGGGCCGCGATCAGGTACGAGAATCCGCCGCGCAGGTCGGGGATGACCAGGTCGGCGCCCTGCAGCTTGGTGGGGCCGGAGACGACCGCCGAGTGCAGGAAGTTGCGCTGGCCGAAGCGGCAGGCGCTGCCGCCCAGGCACTCGCGGTACAGCTGGATGTGAGCACCCATCTGGTTGAGCGCCGAGGTGAAGCCGAGCCGGGACTCGTAGACCGTCTCGTGGACGATCGACAGGCCGGAGGCCTGCGTCAGGGCCACGACCAGCGGCTGCTGCCAGTCGGTCTGGAAACCGGGGTGGACGTCCGTCTCCAGCGCGATGGCGTTGAGCGGGCCGCCCGGGTGCCAGAAGCGGATGCCGTCGTCGTCGATCTCGAACGCCCCGCCGACCCGACGGAAGGTGTTCAGGAAGGTCATCATCGAACGCTGCTGGGCGCCGCGCACGTAGATGTTGCCGCCGGTGGCGAGCGCCGCGGAAGCCCAGGAGGCGGCTTCCAGGCGGTCCGGGAGGGCCTTGTGGTTGTAACCGCCGAGGCTGTCGACGCCCGTGATCCGGATGGTCCGGTCGGTGTCGACGGAGATGATCGCGCCCATCTTCTGCAGGACGCAGATGAGGTCCTCGATCTCCGGCTCCACCGCGGCGTTGCTGAGCTCGGTGACGCCCTCGGCCAGGACGGCCGTCAGCAGCACCTGCTCGGTCGAGCCGACCGACGGGTAGGGCAGGCGGATCTTGCAGCCGCGCAGGCGCTGCGGGGCTTCCAGGTACTGGCCGCCCTCGCGCTTCTCGATGGTCGCGCCGAACTGGCGGAGCACGTCGAAGTGGAAGTCGATCGGCCGGCCGCCGATGTCGCAACCGCCCAGGCCCGGGATGAAGGCGTGGCCGAGCCGGTGCAGCAGGGGGCCGCAGAACAGGATCGGGATCCGCGAGGAGCCCGCGTGGGCGTCGATGTCGGCGACGTTCGCGCTCTCGACGTGGGTGGGGTCGAGGACGAGTTCGCCCGGCTCCTCGCCGGGACGGACCGTCACCCCGTGCAGCTGGAGCAGTCCGCGGACGACGCGCACGTCACGGATGTCGGGAACGTTGCGCAGCCGGCTGGGTCCGCTGCCGAGCAGAGCGGCGACCATGGCCTTGGGCACGAGGTTCTTCGCACCACGGACACGGATCTCGCCCTCGAGCGGGGTACCGCCGTGGACAAGCAGTACATCGTCACTGATGCCGGTCATGAATCTCGCGTTCCGGAGAGGGGTGGGCAGGGGGCCAGGGAAAAGGGTAAGGGCCACCACCCCCTTGTTCGTAAGGCCGACGTGGCCGTAGGACTGTCATGAATTCGGTACAACACCCTCCGTATCCACCACATGGCGGAGCGTTGCGTTCCGCCTACGCCGTCCGTGCGCGCTCCTCGCTGCCGCCGTGCGCCCTGAGCTGCGATCGATCCGATCTTTCCGCCCGCTCCCCGGAAACGGCCGATGTGCGGGATCATGGCGGCATGACCGAGGTGTCCTCCCTCACAGGGCGGCTGCTCGTGGCCACCCCCGCCCTCGCGGACCCGAATTTCGACCGCGCGGTCGTGCTACTGCTCGACCATGACGAGCAGGGCTCTCTCGGCGTGGTCCTGAACAGGCCCACCCCCGTCGGCGTCGGCGACGTCCTGCTGCCCTGGGCGCCCCTGGCCGGCTCGCCCGGTGTGGTCTTCCAGGGCGGGCCGGTGGCCATGGACTCGGCCCTGGGGCTCGCGGTGGTCCCGGGCGAGGAGGGTCCCCTCGGTTGGCGCCGCGTGCACGGGGCGATCGGACTGGTCGACCTGGAGATGCCGCCGGAACTGCTGGCCGCGGCCCTGGGCGGCCTGCGGATCTTCGCGGGCTACTCCGGCTGGGGCCCGGGTCAGCTGGAGACGGAACTCGGCGAGGGTGCCTGGTACGTGGTGGAGTCGGAGCCGGGGGACGTGTCCTTCCCGGATCCGGAGCGACTCTGGCGGGCGGTGCTGCGCCGCCAGCGCAGCGACCTCGCGATGGTCGCCACCTATCCGGACGACCCGTCGCTCAACTGACCGGCGCGGGGTTAAGTACCCTGGGTCCATGAGCACTCTTGAGCCCGAGCGCGGGACTGGCACGGGGACCCTCGTAGAGCCGACGCCGCAGGTGTCGCACGGTGACGGCGACCACGAGCGCTTCGCCCACTACGTCCAGAAGGACAAGATCATGGCGAGCGCGCTCGACGGGACCCCCGTCGTCGCGCTCTGCGGCAAGGTCTGGGTACCGGGCCGGGACCCGAAGAAGTACCCGGTCTGCCCCATGTGCAAGGAGATCTACGAGTCCATGGGCCCCGGTGGGGACAAGGACAAGGGCGGCAAGGACAAGTAGTCCGGCCTCCGGCCCTCCTTCTTCCGCGGGACCAGGACCCCCGGCGCGCCACAGCGCGTCCGGGGGTCTTTGCCGTGCCCGCACGGCGCGTTAGGGTCGGCGCGACGAGCGCCCCGCGGAACGAGCGTTGCGCAGGACGCAACACGCGGTCGTGAAGGGCTGACGCATGGACTTGATCCCCGCACCTCAGGTCGTACGGCTCGACGAGGGCGGCCGCCGCTTCGCGTTCGGCCCCGAGCCGCTCCTCGACGCCGGCCCGGGAACCGGAACGACCGCGCGCTGGCTGCGGCGGGAACTGGCGGCGGCCACCGGATGGGAGCTGCCCGCCGCCCCGGCCGGCGTGAGCGCGCAGCTGCGGCTGCGCATCGACCCGGACGTCGAGGGGGACCGGGGACCGGAGTCGTACCTCATCGACATCGGCCCGGACGGCGCGGAGCTGACGGGCGCGAGCGCGGCCGGGCTGTTCTGGGCCGCCCAGACGCTGCGTCAGCTGCTCGGGCCCGACGCGTACCGCAGGGCGCCGCTGCCCGGCCGCACGTGGAGCCTGCCGTACGCCTCGGTCGTGGACGGCCCGCGGTTCGGCTGGCGCGGGATGATGCTGGACGTGGCCCGGCACTTCATGCCCAAGGACGGCGTGCTGCGCTACATCGACCTCCTCGCCGCGCACAAGCTCAACGTGCTGCACCTGCACCTCACCGACGACCAGGGCTGGCGGATCGAGATCAAGCGCCACCCGCGGCTGACCGAGGTCGGCGGATGGCGCCCGCGCAGTCGCTGGGGGCACCGGGCCTCGCCGCTGTGGAACGAGACCCCGCACGGCGGCTTCTACACCCAGGACGACATCCGCGAGATCGTCGCCTACGCCGCCGAGCGGCACGTCCGGGTGGTCCCGGAGATCGACGTACCGGGGCATTCGCAGGCCGCCATCGCCGCGTACCCGGAGCTGGGCAACACCGACGTGGTCGACACCGCCGCGCTGGGCGTGTGGGACGACTGGGGGATCACCGAGAACGTGCTCGCGCCCACCGAGGCCGTGCTGCGCTTCTACGAGGGGGTCTTCGAGGAGCTGCTGGAGCTGTTCCCGGTGGAGGTCTCACCCTTCGTGCACGTGGGCGGGGACGAATGCCCCAAGGCGCAGTGGAAGGCCTCCGCGGTCGCCCAGGAGCGGATCCGCGAGCTGGGCGTGGACGGGGAGGACGGGCTGCAGGCGTGGTTCGTCCGGCACTTCGACGGCTGGCTCGCCGCACGCGGGCGGCGACTGATCGGCTGGGACGAGATCCTGGAGGGCGGGCTCGCGGACGGCGCCGCCGTGTCCTCGTGGCGCGGCTACGAGGGCGGCATCGCCGCCGCCGAGGCCGGGCACGACGTGGTCATGTGCCCCGAGCAGCAGGTGTACCTGGACCACCGGCAGGCGGGCGGCCCGGACGAGCCGATGCCCATCGGGTACGTGCGCACGCTGGAGGACGTCTACCGCTTCGAGCCGGTGCCGCCGAAGCTGTCGCCGGAGGCCGCCGCCCACGTGCTGGGCGCGCAGGCCAACGTCTGGACCGAGGTGATGGAGAACCAGGACCGGGTCGACTACCAGGTGTTCCCGCGGCTCGCGGCCTTCGCCGAGGTGGTGTGGTCGTGGCAGCCGGCGCCGCAGGAGCGCGACTTCGCGTGGTTCGAGGGCCGGATGCCCGCGCACTACGCGCGGTTGGCCGCCCAGGGGGTCGATTACCGGCCGCCGGGCGGACCGTTGCCGCGGCAGCGGCGGCCCGGGGTGCTGGGGCGCCCGATCGAGGGCGCGCCCCCGAACGTGTGACGCGTGGGTGACGACCTCGACCGGAACCGAAAGGGAACGGGAGGGGAAGTCTGCCTCAATTTCCCTCGATACAGGGAAAATCGGGCAATCAGGGAGAAGGGTCGTCGAAGGCGGTGCGACAGGGCCGTACGACCCGTACGGGACACCGTGCCCGGGGCAGGACGCAGGGGGCCGACCCTCGCGCCGGGCGGCCCGGGAGATGTGCCAGAGTTGCCACGTCCCGGCGGTGAGCACGTACCGTACGGCGGAACAGGCGTGAGCGCCGGAACCGGGACATCGGGAAGGGGCAGCTGGGTTGACCACGCACGCACCGCACGCACTGGATTCACCTCAGGGGCCGCACGGCCCGCAGGCGGCGCAGTCCGTGACGCTGCCGGCCTCGCTCGACGAGGCCGTGGCGGCGCTCACCGCCATGCCCGCCGCCGTGCCGGTCGCCGGCGGCACCGACCTGATGGCCGCCGTCAACGCAGGGCTGCTGCGGCCCGCCGCACTGGTGGGCCTGGGCCGGATCAACGAGATCCGCGGCTGGCAGTACCAGGACGGCCACGCGCTGCTCGGCGCGGGCCTCACGCACGCCCGGATGGGACGGCCGGATTTCGCCGCTCTGATCCCCGCCCTGGCGGCCGCGGCCCGAGCCGCCGGCCCCCCGCAGATCCGCAACGCCGGCACCCTCGGCGGCAACGTCGCCACCGCCGCGCCGACGGGTGACGCGCTGCCCGTGCTGGCCGCGCTGGAGGCCGTGCTCGTCATCGTCGGCCCGGGCGGGCAGCGGGAGATCCCGGTGTCGTACCTGCTGGCCGGGCGGGAGATGCTGCGGCCCGGCGAGCTGATCGGCTTCGTACGGGTGCCGCTGCTGCACGCGCCGCAGGTGTTCCTGAAGGCCACCGGCCGTACCGGCCCGGGGCGTGCCGTGGCGTCCGTGGGGCTCGTCCTGGACCCCGCGCGCCGGGGCGTGCGCTGCGCCATCGGCGCGGTCGCCCCGATGCCGCTGCGGCCGCTGGAGGCCGAGCAGTGGGTGGCCTCGCTGATCGACTGGGACGGCGGGCGGACCCTGGCCCCCGAGGCTCTGGAGGCCTTCGGCGAGTACGTCGCGGCCGCGTGCGTGCCCGACCAGGGCGAACCGGTGGCTCCCGGAGTACTGCATCTGCGGCGGACGGTGGCCGTGCTGGCACGCAGGGCCCTCGGGAGGGCGCTGACCTCATGAGCGAGAACGAGAACGAGAACGTGACCCAGGGGAACGGCACGGCGGGCTGGGGCTGGGAACCCGTCCCGCAGGGCGGCGAGTACGACTCGGACGCCACGGCCTTCGTGAAACTGCCGCAGGACATGCTGGACGCGCTCGGCACCGGGGAGCCGCTCGCGGCACCCGGGCACGGCTACGTGCCGCCGCCGATGATCGTGCCGCTCGGCACGGCCGGCACGGACCCGGCGGCCACCGGGACGTGGACGATCCCGGTGCAGTGGCCGGAGGCCGGCGGCTCGGCGCAGACCGATCCGGCGGGCGGTACCGGTGCGGGTCAGGGCCCCGGTTCCGGGTCCGTGGGCGGGCCGATCCCGGCGGCGATCCCCATCCCGGCGTCGGTCGCGGCGGCGTTCGCCGAGGCGGAGCCGGAGCAGCCGGTGACCGATCCGAGCGCGACGGCCGAGTGGCGCTTCCCGGAGGCGGCGCACGAGCCCGAGCAGGTCGGCCCGGCGACCGGCCAGTGGGCCGTGCCCGAGTACAACGATTTCCCCGAGCCCTCGAACGACTACCGGCCGAGCGCCCTGGACGCCGACTGGAGCCAGGCCCCGGCGACGCTGCCGGGCGGCGCCCCGGCGCCGTGGGCCTACCTGACGCAGCAGCCGGCCGAGGACGCGAACGCCGACACCGGCGCGGGTGCCGCCGGCGGTGTGCTGCCCGGTACCGACGAGGCCGCGGCCGCTTCGGCCGCCGCCGCGGCGACCGGGCAGGCCGCCGGGCGGCTGCTCGGCGGGCCCGGAGTGGGCGCCGCCGGACGCGGGCCGCGGGTGCTGGGCGGACCCGGGGTGGGCACGCCCCTGCCCGAGGGCGAGCCGGCGCACCAGGCCCCGCACGACATCGAGGCCGCGCACGGCCCGGCGGCGGAACAGCCCGAGGGCGCCAGGGCCACGGACCACGCGCAGCGGGCGGACCACGCGGAGCACGCGGTCCAGGACGCGTACTCCGGGCACACGGGTCACACGGCCCTGGGGGAGTACGCCGAGTACGCCGGGTACGCGGAGCAGGCCGGCTACGCCGAGCCGGCCGCCGTGGCCGACCCCGCCCCCGTCGCCGACCCGGAGCCGGAGTCGCGGCCGGAGTCGCGGCCGGTGACTTCCCCCGAGCTGGATCTCTTCGGCGGGGTGCGCGCCCAGGCGCCGGCCGCCGAGACCGCGCAGCCCGACGGCACCGACGGCCACGGCTTCACCGCGTTCGGCCACGCGCCGGAGCCCGGGCCCGAGGCCGTGTACGAGGCCGCGCACGAGGCGGAGTCCGCCGCCGCGCCGGAGTCCGACCCCAACGACGGGGACGGGCCGGCCGCGCAGGAGCCCCCGGCCGACCGCATGCCGACCGAGGACACCGCCGACAGCGAGGGCGCACTCCCGGACGAGGGGATCGGCCGAGGTCTCCCGGCTGAGGAAGCGACGTACGAGGAAGACGCGACAGCCGGGGCCGTCGCCCATCACGAGCACCCGTCGGCCTCCTACGTCCTGCGCGTCAACGGCGCCGACCGGCCCGTCACCGGCGCCTGGATCGGCGAATCCCTCCTGTACGTGCTGCGTGAGCGGCTCGGCCTCGCGGGCGCCAAGGACGGCTGCTCGCAGGGCGAATGCGGCGCCTGCGCCGTGCAGGTCGACGGCCGGCTCGTCGCCTCCTGCCTGGTCCCGGCCGCGACGGCCGCGGGCAGCGAGGTCCGTACCGTCGAGGGGCTCGCGACGGACGGGGAACTCTCGGACGTCCAGCAGGCGTTGTGCAGGTCGGGCGGGGTGCAGTGCGGGTTCTGCATCCCCGGCATGGCCATGACCATCCATGACCTGCTGGAGGGCAACCACGCCCCCAGCGAGCTGGAGACCCGGCAGGCCCTGTGCGGCAACCTCTGCCGCTGCTCCGGCTACGCGGGGGTCGTCGACGCCGTGCGCGAGGTCGTCGCCGAGCGCGAGGCGGCGGCCGCCGAGCCGGCCGCCCCGGGCACGGGCGGTCCGGGCCAGGGGCAGGGACCGGAGCCGCGCATCCCGCATCAGGCAGCGCCCGGCGAGGGCGGCATCCACCACGGAGGCACGGCGTGAGCGGGCAGGACGCGGCGACGGCGACGACAACGGTCAACACCATGGTGACGGCCATGGCCGCCGGCGGATCCGAGGCCACCGAGCCGCAGGAACCCCGCGGCATCGGCGCCTCCGTCCCGGCCGCGGACACCCGCGCCAAGACCGAGGGCACCTTCCCCTACGCCGCCGACCTGTGGGCCGAGGGCCTCCTGTGGGCCGCCGTGCTGCGCTCCCCGCACGCCCACGCCCGGATCCTCTCCATCGACACCACGGCCGCCGCCGAGATGCCCGGCGTGCGCGCCGTCGTCACCCACGCCGACGTGCCCGGCGCCACCACCCACGGCCGCCGCATCGCCGACCGGCCGGTCTTCGCGCACGACGTCGTACGCCACCACGGCGAGGCCATCGCCGCCGTCGCCGCCGACCACCCGGACACGGCCCGGCTCGCCGCCGCCGCGATCGCCGTCGAGTACGAGCTCCTCGATCCGGTCACCGACCCCGAGCAGTCCTTCGGCGCCCCCGCCCTGCACCCCGACGGCAACCTGATCCGGCACATCCCGCTGCGGTACGGCGACCCGGAGGCCACCGGCGAGGTCGTGGTCGAGGGCCTGTACCGGATCGGCCGCCAGGACCCCGCGCCCATCGGCGCCGAGGCCGGACTGGCCGTGCCGCGCCCCGACGGCGGCGTGGAGCTCTACACCGCGTCCACCGACCCGCACACCGACCGCGACCTGGCCGCCGCCTGCTTCGGACTGGAGCCGGACCGCGTACGCGTCGTCGTCACCGGCGTGCCCGGCGCGACGGCCGACCGCGAGGACGCCGCCTTCCAGCTCCCGCTCGGCCTGCTCGCCCTGCGCACCGGCTGCCCGGTCAAACTGGCCGCCACCCGCGAGGAGTCCTTCCTCGGCCACACCCACCGGCACCCGACCCTGCTGCGCTACCGCCACCACGCGGACGCGGAGGGCCGACTGGTCAAGGTCGAGGCACAGATCCTGATGGACGGCGGCGCCTACGCCGACGCGTCCTCCGAGTCCCTGGCCGCGGCGGTCGCGTTCGCGTGCGGCCCGTACGTCGTCCCGCACGCCTTCGTCGAGGGCTGGGCGGTACGCACCAACAACCCGCCGTCGGGCCACGTCCGCGGCGAGGGCGCCATGCAGGTGTGCGCCGCGTACGAGGGCCAGATGGACAAGCTCGCGGCGGCCCTCGGCATCGACGGGGCCGAGCTGCGCATGCGCAACGTCCTCGCCACCGGCGACCTCCTCCCGACCGGCCAGACGGTGACCTGCCCGGCCCCGGTGGCCGAACTGCTCCGCGCGGTCCGCGACTTCGAACTGCCCGCGCTGCCCAAGGACGCCCCCGAGGACGAGTGGCTGCTGCCGGGCGGCCCCGAGGGCGCGGGCGAGCCGGGCGCGGTACGGCGCGGGGTGGGCTACGGCGTCGGCATGGTCCACATGCTCGGCGCCGAGGGGACCGACGAGGTCTCCACCGCCACCGTGAAGGTGGTGGGCGGCGTGGCCACGGTCATCTGCGCGGCCGTCGACACCGGCCAGGGCTTCGCCACGCTGGCCCGCCAGATCGTCCAGGAGGTCCTGGGCGTCGACGTGGTCACGGTGGCCCCGGTGGACACCGACCAGCCGCCGGCGGGCGCGTCGGCGCACGGCCGGCACACGTGGGTGTCGGGCGGCGCGGTGGAGCGGGCGGCCAAGATGGTCCGCACCCAGCTCCTCCAGCCGATGGCCCACAAGCTGGGCATGTCCACGGAGCTCCTGCAGATCCAGGACGGCCGGATCACGTCGTACGACGGCGCGTTCTCGATGTCGGTCTCGGAGGCCATGGCGGGCAAGGAACTGTGGGCGACGGCCCAGTGCCGCCCCCACCCCACGGAACCCCTGGACGCGGACGGCCAGGGCGACGCCTTCGTGGGCCTCGCGTTCTGCGCGATCCGCGCGGTGGTGGACGTGGACATCGAACTGGGCTCGGTCCGCGTCGTGGAACTCGCGGTGGCCCAGGACGTCGGCCGCATCCTGAACCCCCGTCAGCTGGAGGCCCGGATCGAAGCGGGCGTCACCCAGGGCGTGGGCGCGGCCCTGACGGAGAACCTCCGCTCGGTCGCCGGCCTGATCCGCCACCCCGACCTCACGGGCTACGCCCTGCCGACGGCACTGGACGCCCCGGCGGTCCGCATCGTCAAGCTGGTCGAGGAGCGCGACGTGGTGGCCCCGTTCGGCGCGAAGGCGGCGAGCGCGGTCCCGGTGGTGACGACCCCGGCGGCGGTGGCCTCGGCGGTCCGCGCGGCCACGGGCCGCCCGGTGAACCGCCTACCGATCAGGCCGTCGGCGGCGGTCGGTACGCCCAACTCATGACCGTGTGACCCGCATTGCACGTGCAACCCTGGACTTGGGCCTGTCGGTACCGGTCGCTAGAGTGATCGGTACCGGTGTGCGCGTACGCGCGGACACGGGTGCGAACGGGGACGGGGAGCGGCGCCTGCGCCATTCCTACGGGGAGACGGGGAGGCCAACGTGGCAGACGACAACGGGGCAGGCACGGTCCAAGCGGCCCTCACGCTGGGGCTGGTGGGCCCGATGGGCGCGATCGCAGGCGCGGCCTACGGGGCTACCGCTGCCGCACTGCGGGTCCAGTACGACGAATTGAAGGACTACCAGAAGCTCGTGGACGGGCTTCTGACGACGCTCCGGGAATCGTCGGCCCATCACGGGAAGCTGGCCGACGGCACGCTGCCGACGTCAGCCCTGGGCAAGGGCTTCGCCCAGGCCGGCAAGCTCTACACGGCCTACAACACCGTCCACACGGAGCTGCAGAACCTGTCGAAAAGCCTGGCGGTGCAGATCGAGGCCCTGGGCATCGCGATCCAGTCCGCGAACGGCGGTTACAGCGAAGTGGACGAGGAGACGAAGCGGCGTATGGGCCTCCTCGCCAAGCAGGCCCATGACCAGTACATCGAGGAACGCGACCCGTACGCGGACAAGAAGGCCGACGGCGGACAGCCTGCCACGCCGAACACGCCGCAGCCGAACGCGACGAAGAAGGGTGGTGCCGTCGGATGAGCGAGTTTGAGGGCCTTACGCACGCACAGCTGTACGGCATGATCGCTGCGATCGACCCGGACAAGGTCTACGACTGCTCGGCGCTGCTCACCAACGCCGCCAAGACGATCGACGAGATCGGGAGCAAGCTCAAGGACCACAAGGTCAAGGGCTGGGAGGGCGAAGCGGCCGACGCTTTCCAGAACTGGGTGAACCAGACGGGAAGTGCCACGCTGGAACTGGCCAAGTACAGCGCCAACGGCGGCAAGTACATGGCCGAGACGGCGCAGATCATGCGCGAGGTCGCGCCCACCACGTACGGCGCGGGCGACATGCCGATGTACAGCGCGTCCGCGGAGGCGACCCTCAAGCAGAACCTCGCGACGTCTCGGGAGTACCACAACGACCCGGACGCGGTGAAGATGGGCCAGGAGGCGTGGTCGCAGCTGAGCGGCGACCACGCGCGGGCCGTCGATGCGATGACCAAGCTGGCCGGATCGTACGAGAAGTCCACGCAGCACATAGAGGCTGTGAAGCCCCCGACGTTCCCGCCGCCGCCGGACGTGCTGGTGCCGCCGGCCCGCGATGGCGAATACGACGTGGCGAGGTCTAGCGGAGAAGCTGGCGGAGGAGTTGGCTCTACAGGCTCCTCGTATACGGCGACTGGCCCGTCGCACAGCGTGTCCTCGGACGATCCCGGACCGGTCGCCAGCCGTCCGCACCAGCCGGACAGCACGGTGCCATCGGTGCCGATGCCGTCGATTCCGGACCGCGAGGTGGGTGTCGACCTCGACACCGTCGGCACGCTTCCGGAGCGGACCGTGCCTCCGGTGACGACCCTGCCCAGCCCGCTGCCCACCGGTCCCGTCAGCCCCACTCCTGGACCCGTCCTCCCGCCCATCGGCTTCCCGCCGGTCGGAGGCGTGAGGCCGCCCGGCCTCACCGGTCCTCCGGGCCTTGGCCCCTACCCGGGATTGGGTGGTCCCACGACTCCCCCTCCTGGCGGCAAGTCCCTCGGGACGTTGGGAATGCCCCCGCGTGACAGCGGGATCACGGGCGGCCGACCCGTGACATCCACCGGCCCCAGCGCGGGCATCCCGCGCGGCAACGTCATCGGGGAAGGCGCTCACGCCGGCCGTGGCATGGGCGGCGGCATGGGTACCGGCTTCGGCGGTGGTCACGGCGGACAGAACGGCTTTGCGGCAGGTCGTCGACTCGCCTCGGAGCCGGGAGGTATCGTCGGAGGGAAGCCCGCCACAGGCGCTCGTCCGATCGCGAACGGCCAGCCGTTCACCCAGGGTGGCTCGGGGCTTGTGCGCAACGGTGCGGGTGGCGCGGGTGCCATGGGGCACGCGGGTGCACGTACGCAGTCTCCGGGCAAGCAGCGGGACGAGCAGCACGGCGAACGTCCTGACTACCTGGCCGAGGACGAAGAGACCTGGCAGGCCAACCGTCGTGTTGTCCCGCCCGTGGTCGACTGAACGGAACGGACGTTGCACGGGATGCGCATGCGTAAGGCGACCTCGGCCCTCGTGGGCCTCTTGCTGGCCGGGGTCGCCGCGACCCCGGCCCACGCGGCCACCATTCGATCGCAGCAATGGCATCTGGACGCCATGAAGGCGGACGAGATCTGGAAAATCAGTACAGGGAAGGGCGTCACCGTCGCGGTCATCGACGATGGGGTCAGGGAGATCCCCGAACTGCAAGGCCAGCTCGTTCCCGGCAAGCGCTTCACCCCGGACGGCGCCGACGGCCCCACCGACCAGGGCGGTCATGGCACAACTATGGCTGCCTTGATCGCCGGAACGGGAAAGCACCCCAGCGGCGACGGTGGCTACGGCCTTGCCCCCGGCGCCAAGATTCTCCCCATCCTCGTTGCGAATACTGAAAAGGCGACGCCGACCTGGGTTGCGGCGATTCGCTACGCAGCCGACTCGGACGCAAAAATCATCAATGTGTCTCTGGGAATCGGAGGCACTCCGGAAGATGATCTGGCGCGGGCCGAAGCGGTGAAGTACGCCCTTGCGAAGGGAAAGCTGATCTTCGCCGCTGTCGGCAACACCGGGAATTCGACTAACCGGATCGAGTACCCGGGCGCGACCCCTGGGGTGGTCGGCGTTGGCGCGGTAGACGCCAGTGGTGAGCCGACCCAGGAATCACAGCACGGTCCCCAAGTTGAGATGGCCGCACCTGGCATCGACATCTTCACGGCATGTTCGGGTAAGACGGGGGTTTGTAAGAACCACGGCACCAGTGACGCGACTGCCCTCGCCTCCGCCTCCGCCGCACTCCTCTGGTCCGCCCACCCCGACTGGACCAACAACCAGGTGCTTCGCGTCCTGTTGAACACCGCCGGCAAGCCCTTCGACGGTTCCCAGCGCAACGACTACGTCGGCTACGGCGTGGTCCGGCCCAGTGCCGCGCTGAAGAGTCCCGGTGACCCCGGCCCCGCCGACGTGTACCCGCTGCCCGACCTCGCGGCGGCGGATGGGGCGGCCAAGAAGCCCTCCGCCTCCGCCGACGGCAAGGCCCCCGACGCCGCCGCGTCCACACCCGCCGCGCAGGCCGAGTCGAAGAAGAGCGGCAGTGTGCTTCCCTGGGTCGCCCTCGGTCTGGGAGCCTGCGTGCTGATCGGTGGAGCCGTGACCGTGGTCGTCGTACGACGTAACCGCTGACCCGGGGCCGATCGGACCGGACCGGACCCGCACCCTGACTTCGGGAGTTCACGCGATGTCGTTCGACGAGGAATGGTCGGCGGCGCGCGCCACGGCCACCACCAACGTGACCATGCGTCTCAATCAGGTGCCCGTCGACCCCGGTGGCGGCGGCAGCGGTGACCTCGAGCTCCATCAGGACCACATCGGTGCGATCGGCTCCGAGGCGTACAAGCTGCACACGCGCCTGCAGACCGACGGCAAGCACGCCGCCACCGCCACCGCCGAAGCCGCCGGGGCCCTCACGAAGGAGGGCTTCGCGAGCGGGGCGGCGTTGCTCAAGGCGCACACCGCCTGGGAGGGCCAGGTGAAGACGCTCGTGGCCGCCTGCGCCAACATCTCGAACGGCCTGAACTACTCGCTCGCCTCCCACGCCAAGGACGAGCAGCAGCTCCACGCGGACTTCACCGCGTCCGCGATAGACACATACCTCAAGTAGGCGCCCTCATGCTGACGTACGAGAACGTGATGAACGCGCCCCTGGGCAAGCTCCAGACAGCCGTCACCGACTGGACGGCCATGGCCGGCAAGCTGGACGAGATGGCCGAAGCCGCGCGCAACGGCATGAAGGCGAAGTCCGACAAGGCCGAGTGGAGCGGGGTCACCGCCGGGGTGGCGCGCGGGTTCGTCGACAGGACGGCCGAGGAGTTCGAGGACGCGGCCAAGGCCGCCAAGGGCATGCACCAGGTCCTCGCCGACGCGCACGCGACGTTCAAGGCCGCCCAGGACGAGCTGAAGAAGCTCACCGCCGAGGCCCCGGAGGCCGGCTTCCGGGTGGATGTCGACGGGCGGGTCACGGCCATCCCGCTGCCCACCGAAGGGGAGCGGAACGCGGCCCGCCACGACCCCGACTACCAGCAGACCCTGAACACGGCCCGCAACGCCTGGCAGACGCGGATCAACCGGGCGATCGAGGACGCCCAGGACGCCGACGACTCCCTGGTACGGGTCCTCCGGGCGAACGTCGCCGACGAACACGACTTCAGCGGACCGAAGTTCACCACCCTCGACGCCGAACAGGTGGCCCGCGCCGCCGATCTGATGAAGAAGGTCACCGGCGAGGGCGGCACGGCACGCAACGTCGAAGCGCTGCGCGAGCTGGAGGAACTGCTCGACGACAACCGGGCGGACCCCGAGTTCTCCACGGGCTTCTACCGGACGATCGGCGCCGAGGGCACGCTGGAGATGTACTCCACCCTGTCCCTCGACGCCACGGGCCTGGGACCGGCGGGCAAGGACCGCGCGCTGATGGTCGCGAACATCCAGAGCGACATGGGAGCGATGCTCGGGCTCGCGACGCACAAGGACGTCCCGAACCACCTCGACGCGGCCTGGACGACCCAGCTGATGAAGGCGGGCCGCAAGGAGATGGCCGTCTACGGCGGCGTGCAGCAGATCTACGGATACCAGGCCCTGGGCGCGTTGCTGCGCGAGGGGAAGTACGACACGGAGTTCCTCACCTCGGTCGGCCGCGACATGGTCGCCATGGACCGTAAGGACCCGAGGGCCTGGGAGTTCCACACCCCGTACGGGCTGGAGACGGTCCTCAGCCAGGGCCAGGACGGCCGCGGCTTCTACCCGCTGACCGGTCTGATGGAGGCCCTCGGCAACAACCCGGACGCCGCGACGGCCTTCTTCAACGAGCCGGTCCGTGAGGACACCGACAAGGACGGCATCGTCACGAAGAACGACAAGCCGGTTTCGGGGCAGCACGGCAAGGACCAGGGCATGGTCGACTACATGCTCGACAAGAAGCCGTACATGGACAGCTTCGACATCAGCCTGACCGGCGACATGCACCCCGCCCAGCAGGCGGTCGGTGACGCCCTGATGGCGGCGGTCTCGCACCGCACCCCGGGTGACGAGGACTCCCCGCCCGTCCCGCACACGAAGGAGATGGCGGCGGTCATGGAGCGGGTCGTCGAGAAGATCGGCGACGCGCCGGAGCTGGTCGACGCGGACCCGAAGGAGTCGGACGGCCCGCTGAACGGGCTGTCGGGGCACTTCGGCCAGATGGCGGCCGAGTACATGCCGGACTTGCAGGCCGCCGCGGAGAACGGCAGCGGCACGATCAAGGCCAACGGTGAGATGGCCGAGTTCGACAAGGCCGGCATGGCGCGGTTCATCGGGGCGGTGGGCCAGGATCCGGAGGCCTACGGTGCGATGACCACGGCCCAGCGGACCTTCACCACGGCACTGGTCAATGACGTCTTCACCCACCGGGGCGAGTACGAGGACGTCGACGCGGCCGTCAAGGTCGCGGTGCACCCCGGTGGACAGATCGCCGGCATGCTCTCCGAGGCCCGGGCGGAGGGCACGTTCGGCGAGAACGCCCACCAGCAGGAGGAGTACGTCAAGGGCGTCGAGGACAGTGCCAAATGGGTCAACCGCGGTATCACCGCCGCGGGCGGCAAGTATCTCGAACTGGTGCCGTTGGCCGGTGACGTCGTCGAATGGCTTCAGGAGGACATCACGGAGAGCGTGGTCGAGGGGGCCGAGAAGGACGCGGCGAAGAAGGTCGAGGGCAGCAACCAGAAGGCGGGCGAGGAGTACGTGCGCGCGCAGACCGGCGCCTCCGACTCGGCCGCGGCATCGGTCCGCATCGCAGCCCGCGGATCCGGACTGTCCGAGCGGACCATCGACTCCTACGCGGGTGTCGCGTCCACGGAGACGGCGAACGCCTACTCGGTCGGCCGGGACCTGGTGGCCACCATGAACGGTGGATCATGACGGCCCGCCCCCGTACGTACCGTGCGGTGGTCGCGGTCGCCGCGGGAGCGGCACTGCTCGCCGGCTGCTCCGACGACAAGGCGTCGGCCGCGCCCGAGCTTCCGGCGTCCACCTGCTTCGGGGCCTTCACCCCGACGGAACTCGCACCCTTCATGGGTACGGGTGAGGAGGCGCGGGTGGCCGGGCCGGCCGATGTGCGTCTGAGCGCCGGCCGCAAGAGCGCGATCTGCAACATCTACGTGGACGGGAAGACCCGGTTCTTCGCGTCGGCGGAGCGTCTGCCGCAAGGGCAGCACTTCACCTGGGCCCCCGCGGTCGACGAGCAGAAGCCGGAGCCGCTTCCCTTCGCGGAGAACAGCAAGCTGTGGGACGGCGGTGCCGCGATCTTCCTCTCGTGCGACGGCCCCACCGACGCCTTCGAGCTGAAGCTGTGGCTCGACGGCTCCACGGAGCACATCGAGCAGGGGGAACGCCGCCCCCTGTTCGCGGGACTCATGAAGAAGTACCTGGACTTCGCCAGGCAGCAGACCGGGTGCGGTGCCTGAGCCCGGAAGAGCGCGGGCCGCCCAGGGGTGCGCCTCCCCCTGGACGGCCCGCAGCGAAGCCGTGACCGGAATCGAACCGGCGTAACTCGCTTTGCAGGCGAGTCCCTCAACCACTCGGGCACACGGCTGTGTGGTGGTGACGCGCATGACGCTACGGGGGCCCGCCGGCCCGGGGAAGGGATGCGCGGCCCGTGCAACGCGACTGCCATACCGCGTTCACAGTCCGGCGGACCTAGGTCTGTCGGACGAGAGCGGGATCCGTCGAATTGACAGGGTCACTCCGGGGCTACGCACCTTACTCTGGGGCGATGAGCGCCCTTGAACCCCGCGTGCCCCAGAGAACCGCACCGATCCCGCCCCCACCCCAGGGCGGGATTCTCGGGCCCGCGTACCGGACGCTCAGCATCGGGATCATCTCCGTCGTCTTCCTCATCGCCTTCGAGGCCACCGCCGTCGGCACGGCCATGCCCGTCGCCGCCCGCGAGCTGCACGGGATCGGGCTCTACGCCTTCGCCTTCTCCGCCTACTTCACCACCAGCCTCTTCGGCATGGTCCTGGCCGGCCAGTGGGCCGACCGGCAGGGGCCGCTGCGGCCGCTGACCGTCGGCATCGCCGCCTTCGCCTCCGGGCTCGTGATCTCCGGGACCGCCGGGGTCATGTGGGTGTTCGTCCTCGGCCGGGCCGTGCAGGGCTTCGGCGGCGGGCTCGTCATCGTCGCCCTCTACGTCGTCGTCAGCCGGGCCTACGAGGAGCGGCTGCGCCCCGCGATCATGGCGGCCTTCGCCGCGAGCTGGGTGGTCCCCTCGATCGTCGGGCCGCTGGCCTCCGGAACGGTCACCGAGCACCTCGGGTGGCGATGGGTCTTCCTCGCGATACCGGCGCTCGTCGTCGTCCCCCTGGTGGTGGCGCTGCCCGCGATACGGCGGACCGCGTCCGGGCCCGTCGACCCCGACGCCCCGCCGGTGGCCTTCGACCGGCGGCGGATCCGGCTGGCCTTCGGCATCTCGGTGGGGGCCGGGCTGCTCCAGTACGCCGCCCAGGACCTGCGGTGGCTGTCGCTCGTGCCGGGCATCGCCGGCGCCGCCCTGCTCGTGCCCGCCGTGCTGGGGCTGCTGCCGCGCGGGACCTACCGGGCGCGGCGCGGGCTGCCGTCCGTGGTGCTGCTGCGCGGAGTGGCCGCCGGGTCGTTCATCGCGGCCGAGAGCTTCGTACCGCTGATGCTGGTCACCCAGCGGGGGCTCAGCCCGACCATGGCCGGGTTCTCGCTGGCGCTCGGCGGACTCACCTGGGCGGGCGGCTCGTGGGTGCAGTCCCAGGGCCGGACGGAGCCCTACCGGGAGCGGCTGATGGTGGGCGGCATGGTGCTGGTGGCGCTGGCCATCGCCGCGGCGCCCGCCGTGCTGATCGAATCCGTGCCCGTGTGGACGCCGGCCGTGGCCTGGGCGATCGGCTGCCTGGGCATGGGCCTGGTGATCGGCTCCACCAGCGTGCTGCTGCTCCAGTTGTCCGCGCCCGAGGAGGCCGGGTCCAACTCGGCCGCGCTGCAGATCTCGGACGCGCTGGCGAACGTCGTGCTGCTGGCCGGCGGGGGCGCCGCCTTCGCCGCCCTGGGCGGTGGCGCGGTGGGCGCCGCGCACACCGCCGGCGCGTCGGCCTCGCACCCGGCCGCGTTCGCCGTGGTGTTCCTGCCGATGGCCGCCGTCGCACTGGTCGGGGCCTGGGTCGCGACCCGGCTGGACCCCGCCGACACCTGAGCGACCCGAATCCGGATGTGCCGCGGGCGGCCGCGGCACTACTGTTCCGGCCATGAACGAGTTGATCATCAGGTTGTCCGACACGGAACGGGCGGAGTGCGCCGACCTGGCCGACGCCACCGGCCGCACCCCCGAGGAGCTCGCGCTCGACGCCGTACGGGCGCTGCTGCGGGCCGAGCGGGACCGGGTCGGCGACGAGGCGCGGCGCCTCGCGCTGCGCCACGCGCCCCTGCTGAAGCGGCTCGGCGCATGAGCGCGGCCACCGCCCCCGTGCGCCACCTCACGCTCGCCGAGGTCCTCGACCTGGCCCGGCACGCCTGCCTGGCCCAGGACCAGCCGGTCGAGCTGCGCGCCCCCGGACTGCTGGAGTCGGCCGTGCACCGGCCGCGGGCCCGCATGTTCGGGACCCCGGCCTACGAGGACCCGTACGAGCACGCCGCCGCGCTGCTCCACGCCATCGCGACGAACCACCCCTTGGTCGACGGGAACAAGCGCACCGCCTGGCTCGCCGCGGCGACGTTCCTCGCCGTGAACGGCGTCGAACTGGGCGACGCCGACCAGGAGGCCGCGTACGGGCTGGTCATCGACGTGGCCGCCGGGCACGAGAGCGATGTCGCGCGGATCGCCCACCGACTGCGGGCGCTGACCGAAGCGATGTGACGCTCGCCGCACCCGCCGAGGTCACGGGCCTGTCCCTCCGCGAGGGGCGGGCCCGGGCCGGTAGGGTGGCCCGGTTGTCCTACGTACGACTGCCTGCCACCCGTACCAGATACGCCGAGAGCACGAACCGGAGACCGTGACTACTACCGCCTCCCACCATCTCTCACCCGCCTTCCCCGGCCGTGCCCCCTGGGGTACCGCCAACAAGCTGCGTGCCTGGCAGCAGGGGGCGCTCGACCGCTACATCCAGAACCAGCCGCGGGACTTCCTCGCGGTCGCCACGCCCGGCGCCGGCAAGACCACCTTCGCGCTCACCCTCGCCTCCTGGCTGCTGCACCACCACGTCGTCCAGCAGGTGACCGTCGTCGCGCCGACCGAACACCTGAAGAAGCAGTGGGCGGAGGCGGCCGCGCGGATAGGCATCCGGCTCGACCCCGAGTACTCCGCCGGACCGCTCAGCAAGGACTACCACGGCGTCGCCGTCACCTACGCCGGTGTCGGCGTGCGGCCGATGCTGCACCGCAACCGCTGCGAGCAGCGCAAGACCCTCGTCATCCTCGACGAGATCCACCACGCCGGTGACTCGAAGTCCTGGGGCGAGGCCTGCCTGGAGGCCTTCGACCCGGCGACCCGCCGCCTGGCCCTGACCGGAACGCCCTTCCGGTCCGACACGAACCCGATCCCCTTCGTCACGTACGAGGAGGGGAACGACGGGATCCGCCGCTCCTCCGCCGACTACACCTACGGCTACGGCAACGCGCTCGGCGACGGCGTCGTCCGGCCGGTCATCTTCCTCTCCTACAGCGGCAACATGCGCTGGCGGACCAAGGCCGGTGACGAGATCGCCGCCCGGCTCGGCGAGCCGATGACCAAGGACGCCATCTCCCAGGCCTGGCGCACCGCGCTGGACCCGCGCGGCGACTGGATGCCGAACGTGCTGCGCGCCGCCGACCAGCGGCTGACGGAGGTCAGGAAGGGCATCCCGGACGCGGGCGGCCTCGTCATCGCCTCCGACCAGGACTCGGCGCGCGCCTACGCCAAGCTGCTCCGGGAGATCACCGGCAGCAAGGCCACCGTGGTGCTCTCCGACGACACCGGCGCGTCCAAGCGGATCGACGAGTTCAGCGAGGACGGCAGCCGCTGGATGGTCGCGGTCCGGATGGTGTCCGAAGGCGTCGACGTACCGCGCCTCGCGGTGGGCGTCTACGCCACCACCATCTCGACGCCGCTGTTCTTCGCGCAGGCCGTCGGTCGCTTCGTGCGATCGCGCAGGCGCGGCGAGACCGCGTCCGTGTTCCTTCCGACCATTCCTTATCTCCTCGGCTTCGCCAACGAGATGGAGGTCGAGCGCGACCACGTCCTCGACAAGCCCAAGAAGCAGGGTGAGGAGGATCCGTACGCCGAGTCCGAGAAGGAGATGGACGAGGCGAACAAGCAGGAGGACGAGGACACCGGCGAAGAGGAGCAGATGTCCTTCGAGGCGCTGGAGTCCGACGCGGTCTTCGACCGGGTCCTCTACGACGGCGCCGAATTCGGCATGCAGGCGCACCCCGGCAGCGAGGAGGAGCAGGACTACCTCGGCATCCCCGGGCTGCTGGAGCCGGACCAGGTGCAGATGCTGCTGCAGAAGCGCCAGTCCCGGCAGATCGCGCACAGCCGGCGCAAGCCGGACGCGGAGGCGGACCTGCTGGAGCTGCCGGCCGACCGGCGGCCCGTGGTCTCGCACAAGGAGCTGCTGGAGCTGCGCAAGTCGCTGAACACCATGGTGGGCGCCTACGTCCACCAGAGCGGGAAACCGCACGGGGTGATCCACACGGAACTGCGCCGGGTGTGCGGCGGTCCGCCGAGCGCGGAGGCGACCGCGGGGCAGCTGCGCGAACGCATCAAGAAGGTGCAGGAGTGGGCCACCCGCATGCGGTGAGTCCGTACAGAGTGGGGGACGGGGTCCGTGCGGAGGTTCGCACGGACCCCGTCCGCCGTTACGCGGTGGGGCGGCGGCGTCGGCCGGTGCCGGCGACCAGGGCCGCGCCCATGGCGAGGGCCACGCCGGCGCCGCCGAGGGCCCAGCTGGTGGCCGCGTCGGAGCCGGTCTCGGCCAGCTGACCACCGGTGGTGGGCGAGGTGCCGGTGCCGGTTCCGGTTCCGGTGCCCGTGCCGTTCCCGTCGACGATCGGCGTGGTGGTGGTGCCGCCGTCGGGCTTCGACTGGTTGCCGGTGCCGCCCCCGGTGCCGGTGCCGCCGCCGGTGCCGGTGCCGCCGCTGCTGCCGCTGCTGCCGGCGGCGAGGATCGTGGTGCTGTGGGCGCCGGTCGAGGACCAGATGAACGGGCCCGAGCCCTGGTCCTTGTAACCCGAGGCCCCGATGTTGAAGCCACCGGCCGGGGTGCCCTTGTCGAAGCGCAGGCGGAGCTTCACGACGGCCTTGTCGCCCGCGGCGATCGACTGGAGGCCGATGTCACCGCCCATGGTGTCCTCGCTGCCGCCGATCTCGATGTCGAACCAGCCCTCCTTGCCGTGCTCGTCCTCACCGAAGGCCTGGAGGTGGATCTGCGACGGCTCGACCCACGGGCCCTGGTCGAAGCCGCGGCCCATGTGGAACGACACGAGGTAGTCCTCGATGCCGGCCAGGCCGGCGTTGTCGAGCGTGAGGGCGAGCTCCTGCCAGTCCGCACCCGCCGTGAAGCCGCCGGTCGGGATGCCGCCCAGGGTCATCTTCGGACCCTCGACGTCCACGGGCGCGGTCGCGGCCTCCACGGAGGAGCTGTAGCTCACCGTCTTCGAGACCAGGCCACCGTGGTGCGGATTGCCCTGACCGGAGACGTTCAGCTTGAAGTCGCCGGCCGGGACGTCCGCCGCGAACGTGACCCGGAAGACCAGGTCGCGCTGCTCGCCGGCCGCGTACTCGCCGCCGTAGTCGAAGATCCGCAGCTTGCCCTTGTCGCCGGTGACCTCGACGGGGTGCCAGAAGGACTCGCCGGTCACGGTCGTGGCGTAGTACTCGACGACGACCTGGTCGGCGCGGAGCGAGGTGTTCCCGGAGACGAGGTCGACACCGACGTAGTACTCGCCGGTGCCGGGGCGCGCCGAGTTGTCCACCTTCAGCGTGAGCTCGTTGCCGACGTCGTCCCCGGCCTTGAAGCCCTCGCGGGGCAGGCCGGCCAGGCTGAGGACCGGGGCCTGCGACTGGACCTGCTCGCCTGCCCGGGTGATCTTCGACTGGCGGGAGAAGGGCGTGGAGTCGACCGAGGTGTGGTTGGTCCCGGTGGCCGTGATCGTCACGGCCGTGGCGGGAGCGTCCGCCGAGGCGCGGGCGCGCACCCGGACGGTCTTGCTCCCGTTCTTGCTGATCGTCGTACCGGACACCAGGTCGAAGTTCGGCGCGTCCAGGCCCGGCATCTGCGGGGCCTTGGTCCAGCTGTTTCCGGAGTGGTATTCGAGCTCGATGTGCTGGCCGGACAGCTTGGCGTCGGTGCCCAGGAAGGAGAGGCCGAGGTCGAAGCCCTCCACCGCCTCCTTGCCGGTGTTGTTCACGGACACGTTGAACTCGGCCCAGTCGCCGCCGGCGGCGAAGGCCTGCGGCTGGCTGAAGATCGACAGTTCCGGCCCGGCCTGTGCCTGGGCCGCCGCCTTCGAGGACGCCTTGGCCGGCGCCTCGGCCGGTGCCTTGGCGGGCGTCCCGGTCGCGGCCGGGGTCCCGTCGCCGGCCCCGTCGTCCTTGGGCTCCGCGTCCGGGGTGGTGACCGCCGGACTCCGGACCTCGTCGGCCATCGCCGGGGTGGCCATCAGGACCGTCGGACCGACCACCGCGGCGGCGGCCACGACGGCGATGCGCTTGAGCTTCATGTGGTGCTTCCCCCTACTGGGCTCCGGGTGCGCGTGGGCGCATCCCCCCCTGGAGCCGATCACAGTCGTTTTGAACATGCTCAGAGTAATGGGGTGGTAAAGACCTCTTGTGGCAAACGAGGTCACGAATTGACACCGAGCTCGATCAGGAAACGGCACAAACGGGTAGCACGCGCCCGGATTCTGGACGAGCCCTTCCGCTGAGCGGACCTGCTCGCTACTGTCCCCGCATCAAACGCACCGTGGCAGCGCCGCCGCGGGAGCGCAGCCGGTGCAATGGCCGCTACCGGCGGCCTCTCCGTGCGTCGCCGCGGGACCGGCGACGTGCCACCCCGAGAGTCACCGCCGCTCACCGAAAGAGGGCGAGGCGTCGTGACCGCGGAAACCTCCCAAACTCTCGACAGAGGGCTCAGAGTCCTCAAACTGCTCGCCGACACCGACCACGGTCTGACCGTCACCGAGCTCTCCAACCGCCTCGGTGTGAACCGCACCGTGGTCTACCGACTCCTCGCGACCCTCGAACAGCACGCCCTGGTCCGCCGTGACCTCGGCGGCCGGGCCCGGGTCGGACTCGGGGTGCTGCGGCTGGGTCGACAGGTCCACCCGCTCGTACGCGAGGCGGCCCTGCCCGCGCTGCGGTCCCTCGCCGAGGACATAGGTGCCACCGCGCACCTGACCCTCGTCGACGGCACCGAGGCGCTCGCCGTCGCCGTCGTGGAGCCGACCTGGACCGACTACCACGTGGCCTACCGGGCCGGCTTCCGCCACCCGCTGGACCGCGGGGCCGCCGGGCGGGCCATCCTGGCAGCCCGTCAGGGCTCCTTGATCGAGCCGGGCTACACGCTGACCCACGGGGAGCTGGAAGCGGGCGCCAGTGGCGCCGCCGCTCCGCTCGTGGGCATCACCGGGCTGGAAGGCAGCGTCGGCGTCGTCATGCTGGCGGACGCGGTGCCGGAGCGGGTCGGGCCGCGGGTGGTCGACGCGGCGCGCGAGGTGGCCGACGCCCTTCGCTAGGCCGCGGGCTCGGTGGACGGGGTGGGTGCGGTTCGTTGCCGGGGGCGCCGCCCCCGGACCCCCGCGCCTCGAACGCCGGCGGGGCGGGGAGAGGGCCGGTCGGGTCGGTGGGGGTGTGGGTCCGGATAGATTGGGCGGGTGCTCTCACGCCTCACACGTCTGCCGCGTCCCGCCGCCCTGGCCGTCTGCGCCGTGCCCGTGCTCGGGCTGTTCGTCGCCGCGGCCTTCGCTCCGCTGCCCTTCGTGGTCGCCATCCCCGGGCTCACGGCCGACGTTCTGGGCTCCGACCAGGGCAAGCCCGTCATCACCGTGACCGGTGCTCCCGTCCGGGACACCAAGGGCGAGCTGCGGATGACGACCATCCGGGCCACCGGGCCGTCCTCGACGATGAAGCTGCACGAGCTCGTCGGCCACTGGTTCACGACGGACCGGGCGGTCATGCCCAGGGAGGCCGTCTACTCGACGGGTGGAAGCGACGAGGAGATCGAGAAGCACAACCTGGAGGAGATGACCAAATCGCAGTCGGCCGCCACCGACGCGGCCCTCGGCTTTCTCCACAAGGACCCCAAGGACGTGAAGGTCGACCTCAACCTCGCCGACGTCGGCGGCCCGAGCGCCGGGCTCCTCTTCTCCCTCGGCATCGTCGACAAGCTCGATGGTGACGGCAGCGGCGGCGATCTCACCGGCGGTCGTAGCGTCGCCGGCACGGGCACCATCACCCCCGACGGTCAGGTCGGCGCGGTCGGCGGGGTGGCCCTGAAGACCCAGGCCGCACGGCGCGACGGGGCGAGCGTGTTCCTCGTACCGAAGGCCGAGTGCGCGGACGCCCTGTCCGAACTCCCCGAGGGGCTGCGGCTGGTCCCCGTCACCTCGCTGACGGATGCGGTGAACTCGCTTCGCGCGCTGAACCGGGGAGAGCCGGCTCCGTCCTGCTGACGTCCGGCCCGCCGTCCAGGCCGCGCCAGGCCGGGAAGACCATCGGGGCGAGCGTCGTCAGCAGGTAGGTGCCGCCGAACAGCAGCAGCGCCGTGGTCACCCCGAGCCCGTCGACCAGCAGACCCGCGGCGAGTCCGCCCATCGGCATCGTCAGCTCGCAGCCCGCCGTGGCCACGCCCGAGACGCGACTGCGCAGCGCCTCCGGCACCTGCTCGTACATGACGGTGGTCAGGATCGGGTTGAGCATGCCCGCGCCCAGGCCGGCCAGGGCCATCGTCACCGCGAGCGGCAGGGGTGTGTCGGTGAGGGCTGCCACCACGTACCGGGTCGCCCCGGACAGCAGGAACGCCGCCGTGAACACCGCCCGGCGCGGGTAGCGCTCGCCCCACATCCCGTAGAGCAGGGCGCCGAGCAGCGCGAAGCCGCCGAAGAGGGAGATCATCAGGCCGATCGCGGTGGCGCCGCCGAGGTCCTCCCGGCCGTGCACCGGCAGCAGGACCGAGGACCAGCCCTGGTCCAGCCCGTTGGTCATCATGACCATCACCATGACGCCCAGCAGCAGCCTGGTGCGGGTCATGAAGGCCCAGCCTTCGGCGAGTTCGGCGCGGTAGGCCCCGAAGGACACCTTCCCGTCGGTGCGTTGCGGTTCCGCGGCCGGGACTCCGCGCAGGAAGGTGGTGACGAGCAGCGCCGACGCCCCGAAGGTGGCCGCGTCCAACAGGAGGACGGTCTCGGCGCCGAACGCCGCGATCAGCAGGCCGGCCACCGCCGCGCCGATCATCCGGGCGCCGCGCGAGACCGCGTCGTAGAGGCCGGCGGCCCGGGTGATGGTGGTGCCGGCGTGTTCGGCGAGGTTCGGCAGGAGCACGGCGCGGGCGGTCAGGCCGGGAGTGTGCACGAGGCCGCCGAGGGCCATCAGCGCGCACAGCATCCAGAACTCCAGCACGCCCGCGTGGTGCAGCAGCGGGATCGCGCCGACCGACAGGCCGCTGATCAGGTCGGAGGCGACGGAGACCCGGCGGCGGCCGATCCGGTCGATGACCGGCCCGCCGATCAGGGCGGCCACGATGACGGGCAGGGTGGCGCAGAAGGCCACGACCCCGGCCCGGCCGGCGCTGCCCGTGGTCTGGAGCACGAACCACGGGACGCCGATGAGGGTGAGTGAACTCCCGGCTATGGAAATGGTGTTGGCGGCCAGTACGCCGATCAGCGGGCGCCTGTCCGTACGGCGCTCCGCGCGGGTCGACCCGTCGGGGGTTAAGGCGTGCACAGCGGGACTCCTGGAGGTGTGGGGTGGGGGAGGGGTGGCGGGTGCGGCGGAGCCGCTACTCGGGCGCGCCGAGCGGGAAGACGTGCGTGTGGAGGCGGACCGTTCGTGTGTCCTGTGCCTCGGGCAGAGCGCGGTAGCAGTCGATCAAGTCGTGCATTTTGTGGAGCAGTTCCTCGCTCTGCCCGGCGGTCAGGCGCAGGGTGAAGTTGCTGAGGTCGGAGCCGCCGCGCCACCGGGTGGACCAGTTGTGCGCGTCCTGGAGCCAGGCGCCGACCTCTTGGGCGTGGGTCGCGGCGACCTCCCGCAGGAAGACGTCCATCGCGCCGCGCGTGGCCGGGTCGGCGTCGTGCATCAGCGACTCGTCGAGGCTGGTGCCCTCGTGGGCGGCGCGCCACCAGCGCTCGCGGCCCTTGCCGTGCCCGGGCGCGTCCTCGACGAAGCCGTGGGCGGCGAGCTGGCGCAGGTGGTAGCTGGTGGAACCGCTGGACTCGCCGAAGCGCTCGGCGAGCTGGGACGCGGTCGCCGGTCCCTCGTGGCGCAGGGCGGTCAGCATCCGCATCCGCAGGGGATGGGCGAGTCCGCGGAGGGAGCGTGCGTCGAGCGCGCGGACCTGGGGCTCCGCGGGGGAAGCCGGTTCCACCGGCCGGGGGTTCTCGGGCATGGCACGACGATAGAGTTGCAAAGATTTCTATGCAAGCATTTCTTTGCAACTCGTTGTCCGGATGTCGCGCCCCTCGGCTCGCGCCCCTCGGCTCAGGCCCGGGTGTCGTCCTCCGCGGCCTGCTCCACCAGCGGGATGATGCGCAGCGGTACGGGGTTCTCCATCACGATCGCCGTCGAGGCCCGCACGATCCCCTCGAAGCCGACGACGCGGTCGATCACCCGCTGGAGGTCGGCATTGGACCGGGCCACCAGTCGGCACAGCATGTCCCCGTGCCCGGTGGTGGTGTGCAGCTCCAGTACCTCCGGCACCCCGTTCAGGTGCGCCCGTACGTCCGCCCCCTGCCCCTGCTTGATCTCCAGCGTCGCGAACGCGGTCACCGGATACCCCAGCGCCGTCGGGTCGACCTGCGGGCCGAACCCGCGGATGACCCCGCTCGACTGGAGCCGGTCCAGGCGCGCCTGCACGGTCCCGCGGGCCACCCCGAGCCGCCGCGAGGCCTCCAGGACCCCGATCCTGGGCTCGCGGGCGAGCAGGACGATGAGCCGGCCGTCGAGTTCGTCGATGCCCATGGATGCCTCCGGGTGCCCACGCGTGCCCGCGGGTGGTCATAGTGCACAGATGTTTCACACAGCCTGCGGTCATCCTGGGCAGTTTGTACAGGCAAACAGGAAACTATTGCGCAGCTTGTGGATCGGCGGGACTCTGCGTCCCATGACTGAGTCTCTGGCGAACCTCGAAACCACCCCGCACACCGCGCGTGAGGCAGACCCCTTCCCGGTGAAGGGTATGGACGCTGTCGTCTTCGCCGTCGGCAATGCCAAGCAGGCCGCGCACTACTACTCGACCGCCTTCGGCATGAAGCTCGTGGCCTACTCCGGACCGGAGACCGGCTCCCGCGAGACCGCCAGCTACGTCCTGACCAACGGCTCCGCGCGCTTCGTGCTGACCTCGGTCATCAAGGCGACGACCGACCACGGCCGCTTCCTCGCCGAGCACGTCACCGAGCACGGCGACGGCGTGATCGACCTCGCCATCGAGGTCCCGGACGTCCGCGCCGCCTACGCCTACGCCGTCGAGCAGGGCGCCCGCGGCCTGGACGAGCCGTACGAGGTCAAGGACGAGCACGGCACGGTCGTGCTGGCCGCGATCGCGACCTACGGCCAGACCCGCCACACGCTCGTCGAGCGCGGCGACTACACCGGCCCGTACCTGCCGGGCTACGTGGCCGCCGAGCCGATGGTCGCGGCCCCGGCCAAGCGCACCTTCCAGGCCATCGACCACTGCGTCGGCAACGTCGAGCTCGGCCGGATGAACGAGTGGGTGGCGTTCTACAACAAGGTCATGGGCTTCACGAACATGAAGGAGTTCGTGGGCGACGACATCGCGACCGAGTACTCGGCGCTGATGTCCAAGGTGGTCGCGGACGGCACCAAGAAGGTCAAGTTCCCGATCAACGAGCCGGCGATCGCGAAGAAGAAGTCGCAGATCGACGAGTACCTGGAGTTCTACAACGGCCCCGGTGTCCAGCACATCGCGCTGGCCTCGAACGACATCGTCTCGACGGTCCGCTCGATGCGCGCGGCGGGCGTCCAGTTCCTGTCCGTCCCGGACACGTACTACGACACCCTCGGCGAGTGGGTCGGCGACACCCGGGTGCCGATCGACGAGCTGCGCGAGCTGAAGATCCTCGCCGACCGCGACGAGGACGGCTACCTGCTGCAGATCTTCACCAAGCCGGTGCAGGACCGCCCGACCGTCTTCTTCGAGATCATCGAGCGACACGGCTCGATGGGCTTCGGCAAGGGCAACTTCAAGGCCCTGTTCGAGGCGATCGAGCGCGAGCAGGACAAGCGCGGAAACCTCTGACCTCCGGTCGGATCGGCCCGAGGGGGGCCTGGCGCCGCACCCGTGCACGGGTGCGGCGCCGCCGTGCTTCCGGGACTCAGCGCCCCGACGGGGTCGGCTTCGGCTTGGCCGCCTTCGGCAGCTCCGGCTCCACCCAGGGAGCCG
The DNA here is from genome assembly GCF_043201215.1 of Streptomyces sp. NPDC048331. NCBI lineage: Bacteria > Bacillati > Actinomycetota > Actinomycetes > Kitasatosporales > Streptomycetaceae > Streptomyces > Streptomyces sp. NPDC048331. The sequence goes on from NZ_JBICYT010000024.1 coordinate 90,009, forward strand.
TCGGGCGAATGTTCTCGGGACCGCCCGGCGCCGGCTGCGCGATCGAGGCCAGGGCCTGCTTCGCCAGCGGCCCGCGCAGCGGTGAGAAGTGCGGGTTCGTCCGCAGGGCCTCCTGGAGATGCCGGCGGGCCGCCTCCTCGTCACCGAGACCCTGTTCGATCATCGCCCGGTGGTAGGCGAAATCGGCACTGCGCAGCCCCGGCTCCGTGGCCTTCTTCGCGTACTCCAGCGCCGCCGTGTCATCGCCGCTCTGGTGCAGCGCCCACCCCAGCGCATCCGCGACCTGCACGCTCTTGTGCCGCGACCACTCCTGCGACAGGCGCCGCACCGCCGCCGCCGCATCGCCGTGGTCCGCCTCGTACAGCCCGAGGAGCACGGCGTCGTCGACCCCGTTCGCACTGTCCTTGGCGACCATCGCGGTCAGCGCCTCGTACTGGGCGCGCGCCTCCTGGCCCCGCCCCAGCGCGTCCAGCAGTTCGCCCAGCTCCCGCGCCAACTGTGGCATCGCGGACCGGCCCAGCGCCATCCGGTAGTCCCGGACCGCCTCCCCGCCACGGCCCAGCGCGGCCAGCGCGCGGGCCCGGCCGCCGAGCGCCTCCGCCTGCGCCGGATCCGTCCGCAGCGCACCCTCGTACTGCCGCAGCGCCTCGGCCGCGTCACCCCGCTCCCATGACAGCTCCCCGAGACGGAACAGCGCGTACGCCTTCTCCGCCGGAGTCTTCGCCGCGCCCGCCGCGTGCTCCATCGACATCACCGCGTCCTCGCGCCACCCACGGTCCCGGTAGACCTGCGAGGCCCTGACGTACGCGGCCAGGCCCGGCCGCATGTCCAGCAGCAGCTCCATCGCCTGCTGCGCGCCCTTGTAGTCGCCCAGCCCGGTGTACGCGTCCACCAGCACCGGGTACGCCCCCCACCGCTTGGGCGCCTGCGCCCGTACGAGTTCCCCCCACTTGCGGCCCGTCCCGAAGTCCCGCCGGGCATTGGCCAACGCACCCATGCCCGTCATCGCGTCGAGGTTGCCCTTCTCCGCCGGCCGGACCTCCAGCGAGCGCTTCAGGGCCTTCTCCGCCTTCGGGTACCAGCCGGATTCGGCCGTCCGCCGCGCCTGCTCGAGGTACGCGGAGCCGAGCACGGCCCACGAGGCGTCATCGTCCGGATGCGCCGCGAGCCACTCCTCCCGGTCCGCGACCAGCGCCGTCAGGTCCACCGCCGCCGCGGGCGCGCCCATGCCCACCGCCGACGCGGCACGCTCGCTCGGCTCCGGCGGACGGGCGTCGTCATCGGTCCTGGCAGGCCGGATCAGCAGGGCCCCGGCGATCAGGACCACGGCGACCGCGGCCGCCACGAGCGTCTTGCGGCCGGTGAAGGTCACGGGCGGCGCCGGCGTCTGCGATTCCTCGTCGATACGGTCCATGGGGTCACTGTGCGTCAATATGAAGAGTTCGCGGAGGTGTCCGAAGGGGAGCGCGGCCGTGTTCACACCGATGGCCCCGGCTGCCACGCTGGTCCCATGGATGACGATCTCTTCGCACGTCTGCGGGCCGGTCTGCTCGAAGGGCTCCCCGCCGAGGCACTGCTCACCGATCCCCAGGTGACCACCTCCTACGCCACCGACATGGCCAGCTTCTGCGCCGCCGGCACTCCGGCCGCCGTCGTCCTGCCCCGCACCGTGGAACAGGTCCAGCACGTCCTGCGCACCGCCACGGCCCTACGGATCCCCGTGGTTCCGCAGGGTGCCCGGACGGGCCTGTCGGGCGGCGCCAACGCCTCCGACGGCTGCATCGTCCTGTCGCTCGTCAAGATGGACCGGATCCTGGAGATCAGCGCCGTCGACCGGATCGCCGTGGTCGAACCGGGCGTGGTCAACGCCGTGCTCTCACGGGCCGTCGCCGAGCAGGGCCTGTACTACCCGCCCGACCCCTCCAGCTGGGAGCAGTGCACCATCGGCGGCAACATCGGCACCGCCTCGGGCGGCCTGTGCTGCGTCAAGTACGGGGTCACCGCCGAGTACGTGCTCGGCCTCGACGTGGTCCTCGCCGACGGGAGGCTGCTGCGCACGGGCCGCCGTACCGCCAAGGGCGTGGCCGGCTACGACCTGACCCGGCTCTTCGTGGGCTCCGAGGGCAGCCTGGGCGTGGTCGTCCAGGCCGTCCTCGCCCTGCGGCCGGCGCCGCCCCGGCAACTGGCGCTCGCCGCGGAGTTCCCCTCCGTGGCGGCCGCCTGCGAGGCCGTCTGCGCCGTCATGGAGGCGGGCCTGACCCCCTCGCTGCTGGAGCTGATGGACCGGACGACCGTCCGGGCCGTCAACGCCCTCGGGAAGATGGGGCTGCCCGAGGCCACGGAGGCCCTCCTGCTGGCCGCCTTCGACACCCCGCACGCCCCCGAGGACCTCGCGGCCGTCGGCGGGCTGTGCACGGCCGCCGGAGCCACCGCCGTCGTGCCCGCCGAGGACGAGGCCGAGTCCGAACTCCTGCTCCAGGCCCGCCGGATGTCCTTCCCGGCGCTGGAGGCGCTGCGGCCGGCGACGATGATCGACGACGTGTGCGTACCGCGCTCGCGACTCGGCGAGATGCTGGACGGCACGGCCGCCATCGCCCGCGCCCAGGACCTGCTCATCGGGGTCTGCGCGCACGCCGGCGACGGCAACACCCACCCGATCGTCTGCTTCGACCCCGCGGACGAGGACGAGACGCGGCGGGCTCGCGAGTCCTTCGGCGAGATCATGGCGCTCGGCCTCTCCCTGGGCGGGACCATCACCGGCGAGCACGGGGTCGGTGTGCTGAAGAAGGAGTGGCTGGCACGCGAACTCGGCCCGGTGGGGCTGGAGATGCAACGGACCGTCAAGCAGGCCTTCGACCCGCTCGGGCTGCTCAACCCCGGCAAGCTCTTCTGACGCTCCCCGCCGGGTGCGGCCGCTGCCGCACCCGGCGGGGTCGCCCCGCATCACAGGTCCCCGTCCGTCGACTCGTCCGACGGCCACGGGTCGCGCAGCCACAGGTCGTCGACCGGGGTCGGGGTGAGCAGCTCGGCCAGCGCGGCGTCCAGGCCGAGCCGCTCGCTCTCGGTACCGGGCGGAACGACGCGCAACGTGCGCTCCAGCCAGGCCGACACGGAGCCGGCGGGAGCCTCCAGGAGGGCGTCGCCGTCGGGGGAGGTGAGCGCCATGCAGAGCACGGCCTTGTTGTCGACCTTCGTGGGCCAGATCCGGACGTCGCCGTGGCCGCAGGGACGGAACACCCCCTCGACCAGCAGCTCGCGGGCGAACGTCCAGTTGACGGGGGTGTTCGAGCCGGTGTGGAACGTGATGTGGACGGCGTACGGGTCGTGCGTGACGTAGATGAGCCGGGCCGGGACGGGGATGCTGCGCTCGGGGGACAGGACCAGCTTCAGTTCCAGCTCGCGCTCGATGACGGGGTGGTGCATGACGGCCTCACTTCGGTTCGGTGCGCGGGGCCGGACGGGGCCCCACACCCGGAGAGAGCGGCAGTGTGCCCAGGTATGACGTGACTTCGGGCAGCGAACCGGAGATTGGCTGATTTCTTTCGGCTGACCGAAAACCGTCGTGCAGGGTGACGTTCGCTCGTTTGCTTGGATTCTCCCGTTACCGGACCTGTCGGGGGGCGGTTCTTGGCTATGGTCCTCCCTTGCACAAGCCTCAAGCCACGATCGGAGTTGGGGACATGACGGCCTCCCCTGGTGACGGCGAGCACGCGGCCCGCGAGGGCTACTACCCGGATCCGTCCATCCCGGGGTACATCCGCTACTGGAACGGAGCGGCCTGGGTTCCCGGTACGAGCCGCCCTGCCCCGCAGCAGGCACCTGCCGCGCAGGCCGCCCCCGCCCCCGCTCCCGCACCGGTCGCCGCCCCCGCCGTCCGCGGCGGCCACGCCGTACTCGCGGACGAGACGGGACCGGTGTTCCTCGACCAGACCTCCATGACCGAGGCGCTGCCGGAACCCGCCCCCGCGCCCGCGGCGGTCGCCGGGGCCGTCGCCGAGCCCGTGGTGTGGCAGGCCGATCCCGTGCACCAGGCCGGCTTCGGCGGACCCCGCGACCACCGGGTGTCATGGGGCAGCACCCCGGATCCGGAACCCGCCGCGCAGCCCCTCCCGCGGCCCGAACCGGAACCCGAAGCGGAACCCGAACCGGAACCGGAACCGTCCCCGCGGTCGGCGGGCATCTCCCTGGCCCGTACGGCCGCCGCCGCGGCGGCGCCCGCGGCGGCCCCCGCGAGACTCCGCGAGCAGGCCTCCGCGGGCATCCTGTCGGTGCGCTCCCCGGCCGCCCAGACCCCGGCCGCCCAGACCCCGGCCTGGCCCGACGCTCCCGGAGCCGGTGGTCCCGGCCCGTCCGGGCTCACCTCCGCCTGGCCCGAGGCGGTCGCCTCCGCTCCGGCCCCCGCGCCCACCCCGGCCCCCGCGCCCACCCCGGCCCCCGCTCCCACCCCCGCGCCGTCCCGGCCGGGCCCCACCGTCCCCGAGGCCCCGGCCGCCGACCGACCCGAGGTGTGGGCCCCGCGTCCCGCCGGGGTGCGCCCGAAGATCGCCACACGGCGGCCCGAGGCGTCCGCCCCGGCGGGGCCCCGCCCCCAGCCGCGGAGCCAGGAGCCGCGCGGGCCCGAGGAGGTCCGCCCGGGCGGCTCCGGCTCCCGTCCCGCGGGTGCCCGTACCACGCCCCGGGAGGTGTTCGAGCGGATGGCCGAGCGGGCCGTGCGTCCCGCCGGGCTTCCGCGCCGGGCCATGGCCCGCGCCCTGGACTCGCTGGTCCACGCGGCCGTCGCGGTGGCCGTGGCCCGCCCCCTCCTGCCCGAGGCCACCGCCCACGTCGAGGCCAAGGTGGACGCCGCCCGGGCGAGCGGCCGCACCACCACCGTCTGGCTCCTCGACGGAACCATCGCCGCCCAACTGGGCCTGGTCCTCGGCGCCGTACTCCTCTTCGGGATCCTCTACGAGGTGCTGCCCACGGCCCGTTGGGGCCGCACCCCGGGCAAGAAGCTGCTCGGCGTCCGGGTCCTGGCCACCGCCACCCTGCGCCCGCCCACCTTCGGCGCGGCCCTGCGCCGCTGGCTCGTGTACGCCTTCCTCGGCCTTCCGGGCAGCCTCTGGTGCCTCGTGGACCGCCCGCGCCGCCAGGCCTGGCACGACAAGGCGGCCCGGACGTACGTGGCTCGCTGAGCCCGCCCGGAGGGCCCGGCCACGCCCCCGGCGACGCTCCCGGGCCCGCCCCCGCCCCCGAATGGACGCGGTCCCGTTGCGAGGGTGTCGGAGCCGGGTTCGACTCGGGCCATGAGTACCGACCAGCCGCCGCCGGGCCAGCCGCCCGAGGACGACCCGTTCCTCAAGAAGCCCCAGGAACCGACGCCTCCGTCGGGCGGTTCGCCGTACGGCTCGCCGCCCCCCGGTAGCGGTGGTCCGCCGCCGCCCCCGCCCGGAGGCCCGCCCGGAGGCCCGCCCGGGGGCGGGGGATACCCGCCCCCGCCGCCCCCGTACGGCGGCGGGGACCCGTACGGCGGGAGCGGTGGCTACGGCATGCCCGATCCGCTCGCCGGGATGCCCCCGCTCGCCGACTTCGGCAAGCGGCTCCTCGCGCGCATCATCGACGTCGTGATCGTCGCCATCCCGCTGGCCCTCATCCAGCTGGCGTTGGGCACGAACCGCTACGAGTACAACACCGACCAGGGCGAGGACATCAGCGAGGTCTTCAGCAAGTCCTACAGCGGCAGCGGCCTGATCATGACCCTGATCTCGATCGTCGCGTACGTCGGCTACGACTGGTGGTTCACCAAGAAGAACGGCCAGACGGTCGGCAAGAAGGCGATGAAGCTGCGCGTCGCGATGCTCAACGACGGCAGCGTGCCGAACTCCAACGCCGCCCTGTCGCGCGCCGCCGTGCTCTGGCTGCCGACCCTGATCTGCTGCGCCTGCCTGTGGCCGATCGCGCTGGTCGTCTCGATCCTGGTCGACAAGCCGTACAAGCAGGGCCTGCACGACAAGGTCGCCAAGACCGTGGTGGTCCAGGCCGCCCACCAGTGACCTGACGCATCGCCACACGGGCGGTCTCCCTCCGGGGAGGCCGCCCGCGCCGTGTCCGGCGTCGATCGTCAGTGATGTACGGGGTGTTCGGCGGTGGCCGGCCGGCCCTCGGACACCCGGGCGTCCCCTGGCGCGCTCTCCTGGGCCGCGGTGGCGGCCGGGGATCCGGCGGCGGCGGCCCGGGAGGCGCCCGTACGCGCCGCGTGGCGGCCACGGCGCCGCGGCAGGGGCACGGTGAGCGCGACGAGCAGACCCAGGGCGAGCGCGGCGGCGGAGATGACCGCGACCCCCAACCCGGTGCTCGTCTGCGAGAGCAGCAGCATGGCGATCGTCGACACGACGACCGTGGCGGACCCGTACGCGAGCTGTGCGGCAGTCGGACGCGGCATGGCGATATCCGTCCTCGGTGAGGGGAGGGGGAGTCGGCTCAACCAGTTCGCGCGTCAAGTGACTCTATGACGGGAGATGCCCGAGTCGGACCGCTGGTAAGCGTGACCTTACACACGGTGCCGGAGCACAGGGGGCGCACGGGATCATTTTCCGGGCGACGACAGCGGGAGGGAGGGGGGATGAAGGGGGGAGAAAGGGGGACGGGACGGACCGCCGGCGGGGTCGGGAAGAGCCCTTCGCCCCGTATGGCTGCGGAACGTCCGGATAGCGGAACTCCCTGACCGCATAGTGCAGTTGTAAGGGTCAAGTCAAGGTCTGTCTTTTCTTGCTTCCCTCCGGTCAAATGTCGTCACTTGAGACGCGCGCCGCGCGGAACCCCCCGCTCCTATGGAGAAGTTCCGACCAACGTTGCGGCCGCGGGAGGGGAACGACATCAAGTGACCAGCAATTCCGCCAGACGGCGTGCGATACGCGCTGCCGCTGTCACCGTGACCATGGCCGCTTGTGCGACAAGCGCCACCTTCTTCACCGTTACCGCGGCTCAGGCCGAGGGCAAGGCTCCGGCCGCCCCGGCGGCCGACCGGCAGGACCCGACGTCACCCTCGAAGGTCGTCGAGCACGACCTCAAGGGCCCGTTCAGCGACCAGCAGGCCAAGCAGCGCGCGGCCGCCCTGGACCAGGTTCTGACCGGCAAGAAGGGCGTCGAGCAGCGCGGCGCCTCCAAGGTCGTCAAGCTCGACGACAAGAAGTACGTCGAGCTCGGCCGCGAGAAGACCGACAAGATCTTCACGATCCTCGTCGAGTTCGGCGACCAGGTCGACAACACCACCATGTACGACCCGGACGGTCCGGGCCCCAAGCCCGAGGCCCCCAAGTACGGCGGTACCCCCGGTCCGCTGCACAACACGATCGCCCAGCCGGACCGCACCAAGGACAACAGCACCGCTTGGCGCAAGGACTTCAGCCGTCAGTACTTCCAGGACCTGTACTTCGCCACGGGTCAGGGCAAGGAGTCGCTGAAGACCTACTACGAGAAGACCTCCTCGGGTCGCTACTCGGTCGAGGGTGAGGTCGCCGACTGGGTCAAGGTCCCGTACAACGAGGGCCGTTACGGCTCCAACTACTGCGGCCAGACCAACTGCTCCAACGTGTGGGACACCGTCAAGGACGGCGTCACCGCATGGTCGGAGGCCCAGAAGAAGGCCGGCAAGACCGACGCCCAGATCAAGGCGCAGCTGTCCCAGTACGACCAGTGGGACCGCTACGACTTCGACAACGACGGCAACTTCAACGAGCCCGACGGCTACATCGACCACTTCCAGATCGTCCACGCGGGCGAGGACGAGTCGGCCGGTGGCGGCGTTCAGGGCACGACCGCGCTGTGGGCGCACCGCTGGTACGCCTACGGCACCGCGGCGGGCAAGACCGGCCCGGACAACAACAAGGCCGGTGGTACCCAGATCGGCAACACCGGTATCTGGGTCGGCGACTACACGATGCAGCCCGAGAACGGCGGCCTCGGTGTCTTCGCGCACGAGTACGGTCACGACCTCGGTCTGCCCGACCTCTACGACACCACCGGTGGCGGCGACAACAGCGTCGGCTTCTGGTCCCTGATGTCGGCCGGTTCCTGGCTCGGCAAGGGCAAGGACTCCATCGGTGACACCCCGGGCGACATGACCGCCTGGGACAAGCTCCAGCTGGGTTGGCTGAACTACGACACGGCCAAGGCCGCGACGAAGTCCACCCACAAGCTGGGCGTGTCGGCGTTCAACACCAAGGACAAGCAGGCGCTGGTCGTCGAGCTGCCGAAGAAGCAGGTCAAGACCGAGGTCGTCAAGCCGGCCGAGGGCTCCACCCAGTGGTGGAGCAACATGGGTGACGACCTCAAGAACACCCTGACCCGCTCGGTCGACCTGACCGGCAAGAAGTCCGCCGCCCTGTCCCTCAAGGGCTGGTGGGACATCGAGGCCGACTACGACTACCTCTACACCGAGGTGTCCACGGACGGCGGCGCCACCTGGACCGCGCTGGCCGGCACCGCCGACGGCACGGCCCTCCCGGTCGACGCCTCCGGCAGCCCGTCGCTCACCGGTGTCTCGGGTGCCTGGAAGTCGCTGAACTTCCCGCTCGACGCCTACGCGGGCAAGAAGGTCGACCTCCGCTTCCGCTACCAGACGGACGGCGGCGCGGGCGGCAAGGGCTTCGCGGCCGACGCCATCTCCCTGACGGCCGACGGCTCCGCGCTGTTCACCGACGGTGCCGAGAACGGCGACAACGGCTGGACCGGCAAGGGCTTCTCGCGTATCGGTGCCGACTTCTCCAAGGAGTACGCGCAGCGTTACATCGCGGAGAACCGCCGCTACGTGTCGTCCGACGCCACCCTCAAGGTGGGCCCGTACAACTTCGGCTTCGGCAACACCAAGCCGGACTGGGTCGAGCACTACCCGTACCAGGACGGTCTGCTCATCTGGCAGTGGGACACCAGCCAGAAGGACAACAACACCAGCGTCCACCCGGGCCAGGGTCTGATCCTCCCGATCGACGCCAACGCCAAGCCCATGAAGTGGGCGGACGGCACGCTGCTCCGCAACAAGATCCAGCCGTACGACGCCACCTTCAGCGCGTACTCCACGGACGCGTTCACCCTGCACAAGAACGGCGAGGAGCTCTTCCTCAAGCCGAAGCCCGCGAACCTGGTCTTCGACGACCACAAGGGCAAGTACTACTACGACGAGAACCCGACCGGATCGGTGAAGGTCACTGACACCAACACCAAGATCAAGATCCTGAAGGAGTCCTACGACGGTGAGGTCATGACCATCGAGGTCGGCCCCTCCTCGAAGTAACTCGTTAAAACCGCAGGTCAGAGCATGATCGGCCGTCGCCCTCTAGCGGGCGGCGGCCGTTCGCGTTTAGATGCCCGGTACGAGTTTCTTATTGACGGGGGAGATGACAGCGATGCCAGGCGGCGGTTTCGTGAGATTGCCGGGCGGCAGTGTGGTGGTTGCGCTCACACTGCCGAGGCCGTCCGGAGAAGGTGGAAATGTCCGCGTGCTGGTGCACGCCGCGAACCGGGCCCGCGCCCTGACCAGGCTGCGGAACCTCGGGATGCGGGCGGTGTACCTGCGGGGCAACGCGCACCCGCCGACCCCGGACGAGGTGACGGCCGTCCTGCACCATCCGGACGGCCTGCTGTGGCGCGGCGCACCGGACCGCGCCCAGGAGCTCTGGCACCCCATCCGGGCCCTGCTGGGCACGTAGGCGCGCCCAGGGGCCGCCAGGGGCGGCCGGGCGCGGCCCGGGCGGCTACGGCGCCTGGTCGGCCCGGCCGCCCACGAGCTTCACACCGGCCGTACGGAGCTCGTCCAGGGCCCGTGCGGTCGTGTGCGGGGCCACGGCTGCGGTCAGGTCCAGCAGGACCCGGGTGGCGAAGCCGGCGCGGGAGGCGTCGAGGGCGGTGGCCCTCACGCAGTGATCGGTGGCGATCCCGACCACGTCCACCTCGGTGACGTGCCGGTCCCGCAACCACTGGGCGAGCGTGGTCCCGTTCTCGTCGGCCCCCTCGAAACCGCTGTAGGCGGCCTCGTACGCGCCCTTGTCGAAGACGGCCGAAACGGCTCCCGAGGCCACGGCGGGGGCGAAGTTCGGGTGGAAGCCCACGCCCTCGGTCCCGGCGACGCAGTGGACGGGCCAGGAGGTCTCGTAGTCCGGCTCGGCCGGCGGGTGCGCGAAGTGCGACCCGGGGTCGACGTGGTGGTCGCGGGTGGCGACGACGTGCCGGTACGCGGGCGTGGCCTGGCCGATGTACTCGGTGACGGCGGCGGCGACGTCGGCTCCGCCGGTGACCGCGAGGCTGCCGCCCTCGCAGAAGTCGTTCTGTACGTCGACGACGATCAGTGCGCGGTGCATGACGTGTCCTTCGGCTCGATGTGCTGATACGGCGGCGGGGGCCCTGCGGGGGCTCTTCCCCCACCCCGCCCCTTCCCGAAACTGGGGCTGTGCCCCAGACCCCTCACGGCGCTCCGCGCCCGCGCCTCGATCGCCGGCGGGGCTGGGATCGAGCCCCGCCGGGCGAGAACTAAGGGCTGTCCCGTAATCCCCGGTGGATCAGCGCGCGGCGTCAGATGCGGTGCATCGCAAGGCGGAGGAGCGTCCCCATACTGGGCGTATTCGGGCGTTCCGACAACGCAGCGAGGTGCCGTATCTGTCGTCGTGCGCCCGCCGGGGATTACGGGACAGCCCTTAGACGTACTCCGTAGGAATCACGGCCTCACCGCGCGAGAGCTGGGTCGCGGACAGGGGCAGGCTCGCCCGCACCGCGTGGTGACGGTCCCGGGCGGCCTCCAGCGGCTCGCGGGCCACCACCTCGCCGGCCTTGACCAGCTGGGTCAGGAGCTGGTCGTCGGCCAGGGCCGCCGGTACGGGGCCCACGCCGATGACCTCCGCCTCCGCGACCCCCTCCGCGTCCCGTCGCCGCGCCGCCCACTTGCGGCCGCCGATGGAGGTCTTGCCGCCCGAGGACTTCTTGGCCACCGGGGCCAGCGCCGCCTTCGGGTCCGCCGACGTGGCCCGCGCCACCAGCTTGTAGACCATCGAGCACGTCGGGTGCCCGCTGCCGGTCACCAGCTGGGTGCCCACGCCGTACGCGTCCACCGGGGCCGCCGCCAGCGAGGCGATGGCGTACTCGTCCAGGTCCGAGGTGACCACGATCTTGGTCGAGGTCGCGCCCAGCTCGTCGAGCTGCTGCCGCACCCGGTGGGCCACCAGCAGCAGGTCTCCGGAGTCGATCCGGACCGCGCCCAGCTCCGGTCCGGCGATGTCCACCGCCGTGCGGACCGCCTCGGCCACGTCGTACGTGTCGACCAGCAGGGTGGTGCCCCGCCCGAGCGAGTCCACCTGCGCCGTGAAGGCGTCCCGCTCGCTGTCGTGGACCAGGGTGAAGGCGTGCGCGCTCGTGCCGACCGTCGGGATGCCGTACCGGAAGCCGGCCGCCAGGTCCGAGGTGGAGGTGAAGCCGCCGACGTACGCGGCCCGCGACGCGGCGACGGCCGCCAGCTCGTGCGTGCGCCGGGCGCCCATCTCGATCAGCGGGCGTCCGCCCGCCGCCGAGGACATCCGGGAGGCGGCCGCGGCGATGGCCGAGTCGTGGTTCAGGATCGACAGGATCACGGTCTCCAGCAGCACGCACTCGGCGAAGCTGCCCTCCACCCGCAGGACGGGGGAGCCGGGGAAGTAGACCTCCCCCTCCGGGTAGCCCCAGATGTCGCCGGAGAAGCGGTACGAGGCCAGCCAGTCCAGCGTCCGCATGTCGACGACGGCCCGCTCGCGCAGGAATTCGAGCACCGCGCCGTCGAAGCGGAAGTTCTCCACCGCGTCGAGCACGCGCCCGGTTCCGGCGACCACCCCGTAGCGGCGCCCCTCGGGCAACCGCCGGGTGAACACCTCGAAGACCGAGCGTCGGTCGGCGGCGCCGTTGGCCAGGGCGGCCTGCAACATCGTGAGCTCGTAGTGATCCGTGAAGAGCGCTGTCGACGGCACGTCCACCGGCAGGCCCAGGTCCGCAGGGTTCATGGCTGGGATGCTAGCGCACATTTCGTCAAAGTGACGAGATGTGGGTGGAGAAGGTGGGACCGGCCCGTCGCGGGGCACGGGAGCGGTCGGTGGCAGGGGCCGTCCGGCCCCTGTTTGGGCGGCGGCGCGGTCGAGGTGGCAGCATGGGACGAGTGAGTGTTGCTCCTGTTGAGATCGAACGCACCGAATCCGCCGAAGAGACCTTCGCGGTCCCCGAACCCGACGTCCCCTGGGTGACCCTGGTGCACAACGACCCGGTCAACCTCATGAGCTACGTGGCGTACGTGTTCCAGGCGTACTTCGGCTACTCGAAGGACGTGGCACACAAGTTGATGCTCGACGTCCATCACAAGGGGCGGGCGGTCGTGTCGAGCGGCACCCGCGAGGAAATGGAGCGCGACGTGCAGGCCATGCACGGCTACGGCCTGTGGGCGACCCTCTCGCAGGACCGCAACTGATGGGCGGCACCTTCGAGTCCCTGAAGGGCGGCGGCGCCGCCATCGCGCTCGACGAGATCGAGATCTCGATCCTGCGCTCCCTGGCCGTCCAACTGCTGGAGTTGATCGGCCCCGGCGCGCCGGAGCCCGCCGAGGACGCCGACCCGCTCGCCGCGCTGTTCGCCGAGGGCCCCTCCGAGCCCCCGTCCGACCCGGCGCTGGCCCGGCTCTTCCCCGACGCCTACGGGGCCCCCGACGGGGCCGGTGACAAGGGGGTGGACCCCGAGGAGCTCGCGGCCCGCTCCGCGGAGTTCCGCCGCTTCACCGAGAACGACCTGCGCGCCCGCAAGCGCGAGGACGCCCTCGCCGTCGTCCGCAGCCTGGACGGGCTCACCACGGCCGGCGACGGGGCGGCGGTGCTGGAGCTGTCCGGAGAGCTGCCGCTGCGCTGGCTCGGTGCCCTCAACGACCTGCGCCTGACCATCGCGGCCCGGCTCGACATCACCGAGGACGACGAGAGCGCGGTGCTGTTCCGGCTGCCCGACGAGGACCCGCGCAAGCCGATGGTCATGGCCTACCTCTGGCTCGGCGGCCTCCAGGAAACCTTGATCGAAACCCTCTGAGAATCCTCAAGAGGGAACACCGTTCGCTCAGCGGACGCTCAAATCCGGATAACGATCAGATCACCGCCATGCGGTGATCTGATCCATTTCTGGGTCTTTGGGGTGAATTTTTGATGCCCTGCGCCACATTTCTCCCCCTCGGGCAGCCGTAAGGCCGTGATAAATCTTCACGACTGCCGAAGGGACGCCACCCATGTCCCCCGGCTGGCTTGGCCCGGCTGATCGCCGGCGTGCAACTCCATCCGTATCCGGGGGGATCGAGGACCCGATCCGTCGCCAACGAAGGCGCGGGTCGGCGTGGAGAAAGGCGCACCAGACATGACCTCTGTGCAGGTCGAGCAGCACGACAAGACGCCCGGCGAGGGCGGCTCCGGCGAAGGCGGCGAGGGTTACCACCGCACGCTCGGCGCCCGTCAGATCCAGATGATCGCGATCGGCGGGGCCATCGGCACCGGCCTGTTCCTCGGAGCGGGCAAGGCCATCTCCAAGGCCGGCCCCAGCCTGATCCTGGCGTACGCCATCGCGGGCCTGGTCATCTTCTTCATCATGCGGGCCCTGGGCGAGCTGCTCATGTACCGCCCCGTCTCCGGCTCCTTCTCGGACTACGCCCGCGAGTTCCTGGGCCCGTTCTGGGGATACGTCACCGGCTGGACGTACTGGCTGTTCTGGGTGGTCACCGGCATCACCGAGGTCACCGCGGCCGCGCAGTACATGTCGTACTGGACCCACGACAGCTTCCCGCAGTGGGCCTACGCGCTGATCTTCACGGTCATCCTCTACGCCGCCAACCTGATCTCCGTGAAGCTCTTCGGCGAGCTGGAGTTCTGGTTCTCCATGGTCAAGGTCACCGCCATCGTCGGCATGATCCTGATCTGCGCCGGCATCCTCACCATCGGCTTCTCCGACGCGGCCGACACCGCCACCGTCTCCAACCTCTGGAACGACGGCGGCTTCTTCCCCAAGGGCATCGGCGGCACGCTGATGACCCTGCAGATCGTGATGTTCGCCTTCCTCGCGGTCGAGCTGGTCGGCGTCACCGCCGGCGAGTCCAAGGACCCCGAGAAGACCCTGCCCAAGGCCATCAACACCGTGCCGTGGCGCATCGCCGTCTTCTACGTCGGCGCACTGATCATGATCCTGTCGGTCGTCCCGTGGACGCACTTCCAGCCCGGCGTCTCGCCCTTCGTCGCCGCCTTCGAGCGCATGGGCCTCGGCATCGGCGCCGCGATCGTCAACTTCGTCGTGCTGACCGCCGCGCTGTCCTCCTGCAACTCGGGCATGTACTCCACCGGTCGCATGCTGCGTGACCTCGCCATCAACGGCCAGGGCCCGAAGGTCTTCACCAAGCTCACCAAGAGCGGCACCCCGCTCGTCGGCACCACCTTCTCCGCCGCGCTGATGCTGGTGGGCGTCTGGATCAACTACGTCGCCCCGGGCAAGGCCTTCGACTACGTCGTCTCCTTCGCCACCATCTCCGGCATGTGGGCCTGGATCATGATCCTGGTCTGCCAGATCCGCTACCGGGCCAAGTCCGACCGCGGCGAGCTGCCGCAGTCCGCGTTCCGCGCCCCCGGCGCCCCGTACACCAGCTGGTTCGCGCTGCTCTTCATCGGCATGGTCATCGTGATGATGGGCGCCGACAAGGACTCCCGCGTCTCGCTGTACTGCGCCCCGCTGTGGGGTCTGATCCTGGGTGTCTCCTACCTGGTCATGAAGTCCCGCGACCCGCGCGGCGCGGCCTTCACCAAGGCCTCGTAGCACCCGGTCGCCGCGAGTCCCGGCCGCCTGCCGCGGCCGGGAAAAGCGCCCCACGGCGTTGCCCCCAGGGGGGCGTGTCCATCATTCGGGCCCTTCCGTACCACTCCTCGGTACGGAAGGGCCCGTCTGTTTATCCTGTCGCTCATGCTGACCCTCACCCAGGCCCTGTACGACCGGATCGTCGAGCACGCCCGCCAGGACCACCCCGACGAGGCGTGCGGTGTCGTGGCCGGCCCGGCGGGCACCGACCGCCCCGAGCGGTTCGTCCCGATGCTCAACGCGGCCCGCTCGCCCACGTTCTACGAGTTCGACTCGAAGGATCTGCTGAAGCTCTACCGCGACCTGGACGACCGCGACGAGGAGCCGGTGATCGTCTACCACTCCCACACCGCGACCGAGGCGTACCCCTCGCGCACGGACGTCACGTACGCGAACGAGCCCCACGCGCACTACGTGCTCGTCTCGACGGCGGACAAGGACGGCCTCGGGGAGTTCCAGTTCCGCTCGTACCGGATCGTCGACGGAGTGATCACCGAGGAAGAAGTGCAGGTCGTCGACGCCTACTGACCAGTATGTGAGCGACGGACGTCCATGATGCGGGATCACACTCCAAACGGGGGACCGGGAATCGTTAACATGACCGCATGGTTTCCCACGACGTGAGCATCGAGACGCCCGGCAGGCTGCTGCTCGTGGCGCGGCTGCACGTCGACCTGTGCCGCCTCGCCAGCGCCATCTGTCCTGCGCTCTGAGTACCGGAGCCCTTCCGCGCGGAGGGCCGACCAACCGCGCGCCGCACCCTTCCACGCTTTCCACGCACTTCCCGACGACTGGAGACAGCCATGGCCATCGAGGTCCGCATCCCCACCATCCTCCGCACCTACACCGAAGGCGAGAAGGCCGTCTCCGGTGAGGGCGCGACCCTCGCCGACCTCTTCGCCGACCTGGAGACGCGTCACAAGGGCATCCAGGAGCGCATCGTCGACGGCGGCCAGCTGCGCCGCTTCGTCAACGTCTACCTCAACGACGAGGACGTCCGCTTCCTGGAGGGCATCTCCACCACCCTCAAGGACGGCGACAACGTCACCATCCTCCCGGCCGTGGCCGGCGGATCGAAGTAATGCGCTACGACTCCCCGCTGGCCGCGGTCGGCAACACGCCGCTGGTCCGGCTGCCCCGGCTGTCGCCCTCGGACGACGTCCGCATCTGGGCGAAGCTGGAGGACCGCAACCCGACCGGCTCGATCAAGGACCGCCCCGCGCTCCACATGGTCGAGCAGGCCGAGAAGGACGGCCGGCTCCGGCCCGGCTGCACCATCCTGGAGCCCACCTCGGGCAACACCGGCATCTCGCTGGCGATGGCGGCCAAGCTCAAGGGCTACCGCATCGTGTGCGTGATGCCGGAGAACACCAGCCAGGAGCGGCGTGACCTGCTGGCCATGTGGGGAGCCGAGATCGTCTCGTCGCCGGCCGCCGGCGGCTCGAACACCGCGGTCCGGGTGGCCAAGGAACTGGCCGCGGAGCACCCGGACTGGGTGATGCTCTACCAGTACGGCAACCCGGACAACGCGGGCGCGCACTACGCCACCACGGGTCCGGAGATCCTCGCGGACCTCCCCTCCATCACCCACTTCGTGGCGGGCCTGGGCACGACCGGCACCCTCATGGGCGTCGGCCGCTACCTGCGCGAACACGTGGCCGGCATCAAGATCGTCGCAGCCGAGCCGCGCTACGACGACCTGGTCTACGGGCTGCGCAACCTGGACGAGGGCTTCGTCCCGGAGCTCTACGACGCCTCCGTGCTCACCACCCGCTTCTCGGTGGGCTCGGCGGACGCGGTGACGCGGACGCGCGAGCTGCTGCAGCAGGAGGGGATCTTCGCGGGCGTCTCCACCGGAGCCGCCCTGCACGCGGCGATCGGCGTCGGCCGCAAGGCGGTGGCCGCGGGCGAATCGGCGGACATCGTCTTCGTCGTGGCCGACGGCGGCTGGAAGTACCTCTCCACGGGCGTCTACACGGCCGCGACCACCGAGGAAGCCATCGAGGTCCTCCAGGGCCAGCTCTGGGCGTAGGCCCTGCGGCGCCGCTGTCGGGGGGGGCGCCCCCCCCACCCCCCCGCCCCACAAGCCCCGCGGGGGGGTGGTTGATGCCCCCCGCGGGGGGTTGGGGGGGGGGGGGGGGGGGGGCCCCCCCCGCCCCCCCCCCCCCCTAAACCCCGGGGGGGGTTTATTTTTCAGCCCCGCCGGCGTTTGAGGCGCGGGGTCCGGGGCGGAGCCCCGTGCAGCGGCACCGCACCACTAGTCGGACAGCAGTTCCGCGAGCACCGCCGCGTGGCTGGAGCCCGGGTCCTTGACCGCGGTCAGCAGCGTCGCCGGCCCGCCCCCGATCAACCCGCGGAGGCGATCCAGCTCCGCCACCGCCCCCGGCTCCGCCAGCTCCGCCTCGTACCGCTCCCGGAACTCCTCCGCCGAACCCCCGTCGTGGAACCACTTCCGCAGCTCCGACGACGGCGTCACCGCCTTCGGCCACTCGTCCACCCCGGCCACCGCCTTCGCCAGGCCCCGCGGCCAGAGCCGGTCCACGAGGATCCGTACCCCGTCCGCCCCCGGCTCCGACGGGTCGTACACCCGCCGCAGGCGGATCACCGGTTCCCGCTTCACCCCGCGCCTCCCAGACCCTTGATCTCGTCCCACACCGCGGGGTCCAGCATCCCCATCCGGGTCCGGAACTCCCACAGCGACACCTCCGCAGGCCGGTCCGCCTCCAGGAAGCCCGCCCGGCCCTGCCCGCCGACCGTCCCCGGCGGCAGCGGGATCACCCCGGCCCGCCGGTCGTCGTACTTCCCGGTGATCCACGCGACCCGCGCCCGGTGGCCCCGTACCGACCCCACCGCGAGGACCAGGCACGTACGGCCGTCGGCCAGGCACCACAGCTCGCCCGCCCGCGGGTGCGGCGGCGGACCGGCCCCGTGCGCCGCCGGGGCCCGGCGGGGCAGCCCGGTGCGGCCCCCGGCGACCAGCACCAGCAGCGCCACGGCCACCACCGCGGCCACCGCGGGCCACCAGGACGTGTCCATGCTTCGACCGTAGCCGGGCGGGAACGCCCCGGCATGGCAACGCCCGTGCCCACCGTCGCTCCCCCGGGTGACAGCGCAGGTGATTCCCCCCACAACGGCCTGCCGCGGAGGAGCGACCGGACGTTTCGCGCCTTACGCTCGACGCACGCACGGCCCGCATTCCGTCCACGGACCGTCCTCGGAGGTTCACGCTCCATGAAGCTCACCGTCGTCGGCTGTTCGGGGTCGTTCCCCTCCGCGGAATCGGCCTGTTCGAGCTACCTCGTCGAGGCCGACGGCTTCCGGCTGCTCCTCGACATGGGCAACGGCGCCCTCGGCGAGCTGCAGCGTCACATCGGCCTCTACGACCTCGACGCGATCTTCCTGAGCCACCTGCACGCGGACCACTGCATCGACATGTGCGCGTACTTCGTCGCCCGCTACTACCGGCACGAGGGCGGCCGCTGCGGCACCATCCCCGTCTACGGACCCGAGGGCACCGAGCGCCGGCTGACCACCGCCTACGACGACGTCCCCGACGAGCGCTCGATGAGCGAGGTCTTCGACTTCCGCACGCTGAAGTCCGGGACCTTCGAGATCGGCCCGCTGCAGGTCCGCACCGAGCGGGTCTCCCACCCGGTCGAGGCGTACGGCATCCGCATCGAGCACGGCGGCCGCTCGATCACGTACTCCGGGGACACCGGCACCTGCCCGGAGGTGGGACTGCTCGCCGAGGGCGCCGACCTCTTCCTGTGCGAGTCCTCCTTCACGCACGGCAAGGAGGACATCCCGGGTCTGCACCTGAACGGCCGCGAGGCGGGCGAGTACGCGGCCGGCGGTCGCGTGGGCCGGCTCGTCCTCACCCACATCCCGCCGTGGACCGACCCCGAGCAGAACCTGGCCGACGCCCGCGCGGTCTACGACGGCCCGGTCGACCTGGCGTACTCGGGCGCGGTCTACGAGGTCTGACCCCCGGTCACGACGAACGAGGAGCCCCCGCCCTCCCTTCCGGGAGAGCGGGGGCTCCTTCGTGCGTACGGGGCCTACTTGGCCTCCGCCTTGGCCATCTCGGCCAGCTCCTCGTCGGACTCGCGGCCCGGCGTCGGGAGGTTGAACTTGACGATCGCGAAGCGGAACCCGAAGTAGTAGATCGCTCCGAAGACCAGTCCGATCGGAATGATCATCCAGGGGTTGGTCGCCTTGCTCCAGCCGAGGCCGAGGTCGATCAGACCGGCGGAGAAGGTGAAGCCCGCGTGGACACCGAGGGCCCAGGTGATCGCCATGGAGAGGGCGGTCAGGACGGCGTGGATCGCGTACAGCACCGGCGCGATGAACATGAACGAGAACTCGATGGGCTCGGTGACACCCGTGACGAACGAGGTGAGCGCGAGCGAGACCATCATGCCGGTGACGGCCTTGCGGCGCTCCGGGCGGGCGGTGTGGGCGATGGCCAGGGCGGCGGCCGGGAGGCCGAACATCATGATCGGGAAGAAGCCCGTCATGAACAGACCGGCCTCCGGGTCACCGGCGAAGAAGCGGTTCAGGTCACCGTGGACGACCTCGCCGGCGGCGTTGGTGAAGTCACCGATCTGGAACCAGGCGACGGTGTTGACGAACTGGTGCATGCCGATCGGGATCAGCGCGCGGTTGATGACACCGAAGATGCCGGCGCCCGCGGCGCCCAGTCCGGTCATCCACTCACCGAAGTTGGAGATGACGTCGCCGATCGGCTCCCAGACCACACCGAAGAACACACCGGCGAGGACGCCGACGAAGGCCATGATGATCGGGACGAGCCGGCGGCCGTTGAAGAAGCCGAGCCAGTCCACGAGCTTGGTGCGGTGGAAGCGCTGCCACAGGACCGCGGCGAGCAGACCCATGACGATGCCGCCGAGGACGCCGGGGTTGTTGTACGTCGCGGCGACGTCCACACCCTTGTTCTCGGTGGTGTTGATGACGGCCTCGGTCACCGGGAAGGCGGTGAGGACGTTCTTGTAGACCAGGAAACCGACGAGCGCGGCGAGCGCGGTGGATCCGTCCGCCTTCTTGGCGAAGCCGATGGCGACGCCGATGCAGAACAGCAGCGGCAGGTTGGAGAAGACCGCGTCACCGGCGGTGGCGAACACCGTGGCGACCTTGCCCCAACCGAGACCGTCCGCGCCGAAGACGTCGGGCTGACCGAGACGCAGCAGGATGCCGGCGGCGGGCAGGACGGCGATGGGCAGCTGGAGGCTGCGGCCGACCTTCTGCAGACCCTGGATCAGGCCGGATCCCCGCTTCTTGGCGGGCGGCGCGGCGGCGTCAGTAGCCGTACTCATAACTTCCTCCGGGGGGAGCAAGGCGCCGCCAAGGGGTGCAACCACGAGGGACGGCGACGTCTCAGAAAGGGGGACACGCCGCCGGGGGAAGCGGTCGTGGTCTACACCAATCGTGGTGTAGACCAGTTGTAACACGGTGAGGGTTAGATAAGGAACCTTCGATTTCCTGTGGCCTGGATCACACTTCCCGACGTACGCCGAAGGGCCCCCGGATCGTGATCCGGGGGCCCTTGACGGACCGTACGGTAACCCTGCCGGGGGCCTGCTCAGGCCTTGGTCGTCTCCGACTCCATCGCCGCGATCTCCTCGTCCGACTCCCGGCCCGGCGTCTTCAGGTCGAACTTCGTGATCGCGAAACGGAACACCACGTAATAGACGAGCTCGAAGCACAGGCCGATCGGAACGATCAGCCAGGGCTTGGTCGCCAGGTGCCAGTTGATGACGTAGTCGATCAGGCCCGCCGAGAAGCTGAAGCCGTCCTTGACGCCCAACCCCCACGACACCGCCATGGACACGCCCGTCAGCACCGCGTGCACCGCGTACAACACGGGTGCGACGAAGAGGAAGGAGTACTCCAGCGGCTCGGTGATCCCGGTGACGAACGAGGTCAGCGCCACCGACAGCATCAGACCGCCGACCTCCTTGCGCCGCCGCGGCTTCGCGCAATGCGTGATCGCCAGCGCCGCCGCCGGCAGCGCGAACATCATGATCGGGAAGAAGCCGGTCAGGAACAGGCCCGCCGTCGGGTCGCCGTGCAGGAACATGTTGATGTCGCCGTGGTACGTCTGCCCGTCCGGCGCCGTGTACGACCCGAACTGGAACCAGATCGGCACGTTCAGGAACTGGTGCAGGCCGATCACCAACAGCGCACGGTTCGCGACGCCGAAGATCCCGCCACCCCAGGCGCCCAAGCCGCGCAGCCAGTCGGAGAAGCTCTCCAACGCGTCACCGACCGGCGGCCAGACCCACAGGCAGAGCGCCGCGAAGGCGATCGCGACGAAGGACATGACGATCGGGACCAATCGCCGCCCGTTGAAGAAGCCGAGCCAGTCCACCAGCTTCACCCGGTGGTACCGCTGCCAGAAATAGGCCGCCAGCAGGCCCATGATGATGCCGCCGAACACCCCCGGGTTCTGGTACGTGTACGCCGTGAAGGTGTCGTTCGGCCCCAGGCAGCCGCCCCCGATGTCCTTGGTCCCGGCCGGGCACGCCTTCTGGAACGCGTGCAGCACCCCCCGGTAGACGAGGAACCCCGCCGTGGCCGCCAGCGCCGTCGAACCGTCCGCCTTCTTCGCCATCCCGATCGCCACGCCGATGCAGAAGAGGAGAGGAAGGCCCAGATCGGGATCGAGCAGCGCCCCGCCCGCGCCCGCCATCACCTTGGCCACGTCCGTCCACTGCAGGCCGTCCTTGCCGAACACGTCCGGCTGCCCCAGCCGCAACAGGATGCCCGCCGCGGGCAGCACGGCGATCGGGAGTTGCAGGCTCCGGCCCATCTTCTGCAGCGCCTGGAACGCGCCGTGTCGCCAATTCGGTTGCGGTACTGCGGTGGCGCTCGTCGCGCTCATCGGCGTCCTCCCTGACCGGCCCGTTTTTGGCTGCGGCAGCACGTACGGCACACTGGTGTAGACCAGTTGTGGGCAGGTCGCTGCTGATCGTCATCATTCGGCAGGGGTCGGTCATGCGCTCGCGTAGATGGGCCAACCGTGCGTTACCGTGACAAAGCGGACCGTGCAGGTGGGTAGCCATGTACCGGCCGCCGAGACTCGTTCTTCGAAACACTCAGGGAGACACACATGGCCACCAAGGCTGAGAAGATCGTCGCCGGGCTCGGCGGTATCGAGAACATCGAAGAGGTCGAGGGCTGCATCACCCGCCTGCGCACCGAGGTCATCGACCCCAGCAAGGTCGACGAAGCCGCACTCAAGGCCGCCGGCGCCCACGGCGTCGTCAAGATGGGCACCGCCATCCAGGTCGTCATCGGCACCGACGCCGACCCCATCGCCGCCGACATCGAAGACATGATGTGATCCGGACCCCCTAGTGCCGTGACCGGAAAGGTTCACCGGGTCGCGCTGCCCGGCACGGCACCTCGCCGCGTTGTCGGACCACGGCGGTACGTCCGGTACGAGCCGTGGCCCTCCGCCCGGGGGCCCCTCCCAGCGGTAGCTGGGGGAGATGCACCGCACCGGACAACGCGACCCGGCAAACCTTTCCGGTCACGGCACTAGCCCCCGGCAGGACCCGGCGGACCCCGTCCCGGAAGCCCCGGACGGGGTCTTCGCGTACCTCCGTACCGACTAGGCTCGCCACCATGTCTCGCATCGACGGCCGTACGCCCGAACAGCTCCGCCCGGTCACCATCGAACGCGGATGGAGCAAGCACGCCGAGGGCTCCGTCCTCGTCTCCTTCGGAGACACCAAGGTCTTCTGCACCGCCTCCTTCACCGAAGGCGTCCCGCGCTGGCGCAAGGGCAGCGGCGAAGGCTGGGTCACCTCCGAATACTCGATGCTGCCCCGCTCCACCAACACCCGCGGCGACCGCGAATCCGTCCGCGGCAAGATCGGCGGCCGCACCCACGAGATCTCCCGCCTCATCGGCCGCTCCCTGCGCGCCGTCATCGACTACAAGGCCCTCGGCGAGAACACCATCGTCCTGGACTGCGACGTCCTCCAGGCCGACGGCGGCACCCGCACCGCCGCCATCACCGGCGCCTACGTCGCCCTCGCCGACGCCGTCGCCTGGGGCCAGAAGAAGAAGTTCATCAAGGCCGGCCGCAAGCCCCTCACCGGCACCGTCGCCGCCGTCAGCGTCGGCATCGTCGACGGCGTCCCGCTCCTCGACCTCTGCTACGAGGAGGACGTCCGCGCCGAGACCGACATGAACGTGGTCTGCACCGGCGACGGCCGCTTCGTCGAGGTCCAGGGCACCGCCGAGGGCGAGCCCTTCGACCGCAAGGAACTGAACGCCCTCCTCGACCTCGCCGCCGGCGGCTGCGCGGACCTCGAAGCCCTCCAGCTGGGCGCGCTCGAACTCTAGCCGGCAACCGCCGGGCCCGACCCGGCGTCCAGGAAGATACGGGCGCACGGTTTCGCCACCGTGCGCCCGTCCTCGTAGCGTCCAAGCCCTCAGGGGGAGAACCGCATGAAGCTCCGCATAGCGGCCATAGCCGTGGCCGCCGTACTCACCGTCCCGGCCCTGTCCGCCTGCGACGCGATCTCCACGGCCATGGACTGCGCGAACACCGCCGTGGCCATCACGGACGGCGCCAACGACCTCCAGCAGGCCGTCTCCCAGGCGGGCAACAGCCCCCAGGACGCCCAGAACGCGCTCAACCAGATCGAGACGAACCTCAAGAAGATCGGCGACCAGACCGACAACGCCGACCTGAGCAAGGCCATCGACTCCATGAACACGGCCGTCAAGAACGTCCGCGCCTCCATCGAGAGCGGCAACAGCGCCCCGGACATCCAGCCGGTCGCGGACGCGGCGAGCGAGCTGTCCAAGGTCTGCACCCCGGGGTGAACCGCCCCCCGGGATAATGGGGGCATGACCTCGACGCCCAGCCGCCTCATCCTGGCCACCCGCAACGCGGGCAAAGTCTCCGAACTCCGCGCGATCCTGTCCGACGCCGGCCTGCCGCACGAGCTGGTCGGCGCGGACGCGTACCCCGAGATCCCGGACGTCAAGGAAACCGGCGTCACCTTCGCCGAGAACGCCCTCCTCAAGGCCCACGCCCTGGCCCGCGCCACCGGCCTCCCCGCCGTCGCCGACGACTCCGGCCTCTGCGTGGACGTCCTGCACGGCGCCCCCGGCATCTTCTCGGCCCGGTGGGCCGGCACCCACGGCGACGACAAGGCCAACCTGGACCTGCTGCTGGCCCAGCTCGGCGACATCGCCGACGAGAACCGCGGCGCCCACTTCGCGTGCGCGGCCGCCCTGGCTCTCCCGGACGGCACCGAACGCGTCGTCGAGGGCCGCCTCCTGGGCACCCTGCGCCACACCCCGTCCGGCACGGGCGGCTTCGGCTACGACCCGATCCTCCAGCCGCAGGGCGACACCCGCACGTGCGCGGAACTGACGGCGGCGGAGAAGAACGCCATCTCCCACCGGGGCCAGGCCTTCCGAGCCCTGGTCCCCTTCGTCCGAGCCCTCCTGGGCTGACGTGGACCATGCGAGAGGGCCCGCACGCGTATGCGTACGGGCCCTCTGCCTGCGTGCGGTCGGGGGGACTCGAACCCCCACGGGTATCACCCCACTGGGACCTAAACCCAGCGCGTATCGCCAATTTCGCCACGACCGCGACATATTACCCAATTCGGACATCTAGTTTGTCCGGGCTGCGCTCAGTCTACGGTGCGGTCCGCAGTCTTGGTGCGGCGGTTCCGGCACCACGTGTCGGTCAGTGAGTGGCAGTTGGGGCACAGGCACCGGAGGTTCTCGCGATGGTTGTCGCGCCAGTCCCCGTTGATGTGATCGATCTGGAGGGTGATCGGCCGCCCGCGCCACTCCCCGGTGTTGCCGCACTCTTCGCAGGCATACGGAACGCCGATCTCTTGCAGTGCCCGATGAAGACGGGGGCGGTGGACGCGGGCCGCCCCCTCGGGAAGCTTGGTCAGGACGGTGTCGGCGGGGTCCTTCCGCGGGCGTACCACCTCAGTGGTTGCCCAGGTGCGCCTCTTGAAGTGGCTGACGTCGAGTCCGAGCCGGGTGACCAGCCGCCGAACGCGTCGGTGGTTCACGTCATTGACGTGAAGGCCGAGGGCGCGCACGAGGTCCGCCTAGCTCGGTGCTGCCGGAACTGCCGCGCGCAGCGCGTCTTCGGGGACAAGGATTCGCGCGTTCCGGAAATGGGCGGTGCCTATGCCGTGCGACTTCAGCATCCTTCCGAGGGCGGTCGGCCCAGCCCCTCGATGCGGCGACCGCGGCGGCCAAGGTGTCGCGGTCGTGCGGTTCTCCCATGGTGTGGCCCCTCCGTGCTCCGTCCGGCCGCGCGTGCGGCTCTCGTACGGAGCAACGGGTCCGGGTGGCGAACGGTCACGGGGGGTTTCGTCCGATAAGCGGAGCGGCCCGCACCGGTGGGTGCGGGCCGCTCCGTGGGTGCGCCGGGGTCAGAGGCCCAGGTCCTTGATGATCTTGGCTACGTGGCCCGTGGCCTTGACGTTGTAGAAGGCGTGCTCGACCTTGCCCTCCTCGTCGACGACCACCGTGGAGCGGATGACCCCGGTGACCGTCTTGCCGTACAGCTTCTTCTCGCCGTACGCGCCGTACGCCGTCAGCGTCTCCTTCTCCGGGTCGCTGACCAGGGTGACCTTCAGGTCCTCCTTCTCGCGGAACTTCGCCAGCTTCTCCGGCTTGTCCGGGGACACACCGATGACGTCGTAGCCGTGGCCCGTCAGGAAGGACAGGTTGTCCGTGAAGTCGCAGGCCTGCTTCGTGCAGCCCGGGGTCAGCGCGGACGGGTAGAAGTAGACGATCACCTTGCGGCCCTTGTGATCGGCGAGCGAGACCTCGTTGCCGTCCGCATCGGGCAGGGTGAAGGCGGGGGCGGTGTCGCCCGGCTGGAGTCGCTCGCTCATCGTGACACTCTCCTCGGGAGGGGATCGGTATGCCATGAGACTAAGCTGACAGACTGTTCATGGCGGACTACGCCCCACACGACCACGACGACGGAGGCAGCGCGGTGCCGGAAGCCAGGACCCCCGCACAGATCGAGGCGGA
The DNA here is from genome assembly GCF_043201215.1 of Streptomyces sp. NPDC048331. Classification (NCBI taxonomy): domain Bacteria; kingdom Bacillati; phylum Actinomycetota; class Actinomycetes; order Kitasatosporales; family Streptomycetaceae; genus Streptomyces; species Streptomyces sp. NPDC048331. Next base: position 115,917 of record NZ_JBICYT010000024.1, read on the forward strand.
CATCGTCCGCCGCCGTGAGCAGCTCGCCGAGACGCTCGACGAGATCGGCGTGCGCATGCACCCGAAGACGATCGTCGGGGACGCGAAGGCACGGGTCGCCTCGACCGTCGACCAGACCGCCGGGCGGGCCTTCGCCAAGGTGAACGGGATCGTGACGGATCTGCGGGACGGTCTGCGGAACGAGGACGGGACTCCGCGTATCGAGCGGATCGTGCCCGTGGCGCTGGTCGCGGTGGGCCTGGTCGGGCTGCTCGTGGTGTCGGCGCGCCGCAAGCGCGGATGACCCTGAGGGGTACGGGGCGGGCGCGGGCAGGTAGGTTCGTGGGGTGAGCGAGAACACCACCCACGACAAGCTGCCCATCCGCATGCTGCACGACCGCGTGCTCGTGAAGTCCGATCTGCCGGAGGGCGAGCGGCGCTCGGGCGGCGGCATCCTGATTCCCGCGACGGCCGCGGTGGGCAAGCGGCTGGCCTGGGCCGAGGTGGTCGCGGTCGGGCAGAACGTCCGGACGGTCGAGCCGGGTGACCGGGTGCTGTACGACCCCGAGGACCGTGCCGAGGTCGAGGTGCGCGGCGCGACGTACGTGCTGATGCGCGAGCGGGATCTGCACGCGGTGGCCGCGGAGCGGCTGGAGGGGTCGGAGGACTCCACCGGGCTGTATCTCTGAGTCGAGCTGTTGGAAAAGGGCTGGTGGCGCAGGTCACCGGCCCTTTTGCGTGCCTTTTGCTACGGTGGAGGGGAACCCCGACGAGACGCGCCGTACCGGGTACGACAAGACGACGCACCCCGTATCGCTCGTTGTCTCGGAGGTGCCGTCATGGCATGGGTTCTTCTTCTCGTCGCCGGTCTGCTCGAGGTCGGCTGGTCGATCGGCATGAAGTTCACGGACGGGTTCACCCGGCTGTGGCCCAGTGTGTTCACGGGTGCCGGGATCGTCGCGAGCATGGTGTTGCTGTCCTATGCCGCGAAGACCCTGCCGATCGGTACGGCGTACGGGGTGTGGGTGGGCATCGGCGCCGCCGGCGCGGCCGTGCTCGGTATGGCGGTGTTGGGTGAGCCCGTCACCGCCGCCCGGATCTTCTTCATCTGTCTGCTGCTGGTCGCCGTGGTGGGGCTGAAGGCGACCTCCGGTCACTGACCGGGCTATTCGAGGAACGCGGACGGCGGGCGCAGGCCTTCGGCCGGGCCTCCGTCGGTGCCTTGTGCGCTGCCCTGGGTGCTGCCTTGCGTGCTGCCTTGTGTGCCCTGGGTGGTGCCGCCCTGGTCGCCGCCCTGGGTGGTGCCGCCGTTGTCCTGACCGCCGTTGTCCTGGCCGCCGTTGTCCTGGCCCCCGTTGTTCTGTCCGCCTTGGTTCTGGCCTCCGTTGTTCTGTCCGCCCTGGTTGCGTCCGCCCGTCGTGTTGGAGGGTGCGGGTCGGGTCGGGCGGTCGGGGGTGCTGGGCGAGGGTTCGTCGGGGGTCTCCTGCGGCGGTTCGGATTCCGGGCTGGGCGGCGGGGGCGGTGCGGCGCCGGGCTGGAGTTCCAGGTCGAAGTCGACGGGGTCGGTGCCTTCCAGGGCGGTCTTGGTGTACGCGGCCCAGATCCGGGCGGGGTAGCCGCCGCCGCCGATGCGGGCCTCGCCGAGGGCGCCGTAGAGGGATTCGAGGGTTCCGGTGTCGGGGTCCTGGCCCATCATCGAGATGACGGTGACCAGGTCGGGGGTGTAGGCCGCGAACCAGGCCGAGCGGTCGAGTTCGCCGGTGCCGGTCTTGCCCGCGGCCGGGTGGCCGGCGGCGAGGGCGGCGGTACCGGTGCCGTTGTCCACGACGCTGACCAGCATGGACGTGGTGGTGTCGGCGGCTTCGCGGCTGATGGCCTGGGTGGGGGTGCGTTGGGGGAGGCCGATGGTGTCGCCGCCCTTGGTGATCTTCTCGACGAAGGTGTAGGGGGTGCGGCGGCCGTGGTCGGCGAGGGTGGCGTAGGCCTGGGTCATGTCGAGGACGCCGGCCTGGAGGGTGCCGAGTGCCATGGCGGGGCCGGGGACGAAGTTGGGGGTGTTCTCGGGGATGCCGAGGTCGATGGCGGTCTTCTTGACCTTGCCGGTGCCGACGTCGACGGCCATCTGTGCGTAGACGGCGTTGACGGAGAGGTCGGTGGCGGTGTTGACGGTGATGTTGCCGTAGGAGACCTGGCCCTCGTTCTCGGGGGCGAAGCGGATGCGGCCGCCGACCACGGGGCGTTTGTTGTCGCCGTTGTAGATCGTGTTGGGGGTGATCCGGCGGCCGTCCTGGGTGCGGGAGTCGTTCTCGACGGCGGCGGCGAAGACGAAGGGCTTGAAGGTGGAGGCGACCTGGTAGTCGTGGCGGGTCGCGTTGTTGACGTACTGCTTGGTGTAGTCGATGCCGCCGTACATGGCGAGGACCTTGCCGGTGGCGGGGTCGATGGAGACTCCGCCGGCTCGGACGAGTCGGTCGGCCTTGCGTGTCTCGGGTTCGAGTTTGCTGACCATCTCGCTGTCGACGGCGTCGACGAGGGCACCTTGGCGGCGTTTGTCGATGGTGGTGGTGATGCGGTAGCCGCCTTCGGCGAGGGTCTTGTCGTCGAGGATCTTGTTGTCGACGATGTAGTCCTTGATCGCTTCGACGAGGTAGCCGCGTTGGCCGGAGAGGCTGGCGGCGGCGCGGACCTTGCCGGGTTCGGGGAAGCGGGTCGTCGCGCGTTCGGCGGGGGTCAGCCATTGCTTCTTGACCATGCCGTCGAGGACGTAGTTCCAGCGGGCGAGGGCGCGGGGGCGGCTCTGGGGGTGGGAGACGACGTCGAAGGCGCTGGGGGAGTTGAGGAGGGTGGCGAGGTAGGCGCCCTCGGCGGTGGTGAGTTTGTTGACGTCCTTGCCGTAGTAGGCCTGGGCGGCGGCCTGGATGCCGTAGGCGTTGCGGCCGAAGTAGCTGGTGTTCAGGTAGCCCTCAAGAATGTAGTTCTTCGACTTTTCTCGACCGAGTTTGATCGCAATGAAGAACTCTTTGGCTTTGCGTTTGATCGTCTGTTCCTGGCCCAAGTAATAGTTCTTGACGTACTGCTGGGTGATGGTCGAACCGGACTGGGTGCCCTTGCCGGTCGCGGTGTTCCAGGCGGCGCGGATCATCGCCTTGGGGTCCACCGCCCGTTCGGAGTAGAAGTCCCGGTCCTCGGCGGCCAGTACGGCCTGCTGCACGGACCGGGGGATCTGCGACAGCGGCACGTTGACGCGGTTGACCTCGCCGTCGCGGGCGATCTGGGAGCCGTCGGAGTAGAGGTAGACGTTGGACTGCGCGGTGGCGGCGGCGTTGGCCGGCGGGATGTCGACCAGCAGGTAGCCGGCGACGAGGGCGCCGCCGATCAGCAGGGCGACGAGCAGGATGCCGCCCAGGACCATGCGCCAGGTGGGCAGGAAGCGACGCCAACCGGTCCTCCTGCGCCGGGCCTTCTTCCCCGACCGGCCCTGGTGCGGTCCCTGCTGCCGATCCTGCAGGGCCCGCCGCGGCGCCGACGGGTCCGTCCGCGGCTGCGGTACGTCGGGCGGGGTGTCGGGGTCGCGAGGGGTCCAGCCCGGGGGTGGTGACTGGTCGCTCATCTCCAGGGCTCCTCGACGCCGTTCGAAATATCCACTTCTGTACCTCATGGTGTCTACCCGATGGCAGCTGATTCCGCTCCGGACGGGCATAAATCGGTCGCGTGGCTCGCCCCTCCGCACTAAGCTCGCGCGCTTTGGCCGACGTAGGAACGACGTGGGAAACGGAGGGATACGGTGCGCCGGAGAGTGCGTCTCCACCTGACGGTCGCGGCAGGCGGATTCAGGCGGTACGCCACCTACGGGACGGCGACAGCGGCCGGGGTGTTCACCAACACCGTGTTCGGGTTCATCGTGGCGTACACCTACATCGCGCTGTGGGACGAGCGGCCCGGACTCGGCGGCTACGACCAGGCGCAGGCGCTCACCTTCGTCTGGGTCAGCCAGGCGCTGCTGGCCGCCGCCGCCCTGATCGGCGGCGGCTTCCAGGAGGAACTCCAGGAGCGGATCCGGACCGGGGACATCGCGGTCGACCTCTACCGACCCGCGGACCTCCAGATGTGGTGGCTCGCGGCCGATCTGGGGCGGGCGGGCTTCCAGTTGCTGGGCCGCGGGGTGGTGCCGCTGGTGGCGGGGGCGCTCGCCTTCCCACTGGCGCTGCCCGTCGATCCGCTGCGCTGGCTGCTGTTCCTGGTGTCCGTCCTGCTGGGGCTCGTGGTCAGCTTCGCGCTGCGCTACATGGTGGGGCTGGTGGCCTTCTGGCTGATGGACGGGGCCGGCATCAACATCATGGCCACGGTCGCCTCGATCTTCTTCTCCGGGATGCTGCTGCCGCTGACCGTCTTCCCGGGCGGCTTCGGCGAGTTCGTCATGGCCCTGCCGTGGGCGGCGATGCTGCAGGTGCCGATGGACGTCCTGCTGGGCAAGCACGCGGGGGCCGGAGGCGCGGCCGAGGCGCTGGGCTTCCAGGCCGGGTGGGCGCTCGTACTGCTGGGGACGGGACGGCTGTTGCAGTCGGCCGCGACGCGGAAGGTGGTGGTCCAGGGTGGCTGAGGCGGAAGCGGAGGCGCCGGCGGTACCGGTGCGCGTGCGGGACCGCGACGTCGTGGTGGCCGGGGAGCCACGGCGCGGCGGCCCGCTCCGGGAAGGGCTGCGCGGTTACCGGCTGATCGTGGCGATGTGGATCCGCTCCACGATGACGTACCGGACGTCCTTCGTCCTGACGACCGTCGGGCACGCGGCGATCACGCTCCTGGACTTCGTCGCGATCGCCGTCATGTTCTCCCACGTGGACGCGCTCGGCGGTTTCACGCTGCCCGAGATCGCCCTGCTGTACGGGTCCTGCTCGGCCTCCCTGGGCCTGGCGGACATGCTGCTGGGGAACACCGACCGGATCGGCGCCCGGATCCGCGACGGCTCGCTGGACACGATGCTGGTGCGGCCCGTCCCGGTGCTCGCGCAGGTCGCGGCGGACCGGTTCGCGCTGCGCCGGCTCGGCCGGATCGGGCAGGGGCTCGGGGTGATGGGCTGGGCCGTCTGGACCCTGGACGTGGACTGGACGGCCGGGAAGGTGCTGCTGGTGCCCGTGATGGTGATCGCCGGCGCGGCCATCTTCGCGGCGGTGATGGTGACCGGAGCAGCCTTCCAGTTCGTGACCGGGGACGCGGCGGAGGTGCAGAACTCCTTCACCTACGGCGGCTGCACCATGCTCCAGTACCCGCCGACGGTCTTCGCGAAGGACCTGCTGCGCGGGGTGACCTTCATCGTCCCGCTGGCCTTCGTCAACTGGCTGCCCGCGCTGCACGTGTTGGGGCGGCCCGATCCGCTGGGACTGCCCGGATGGGTCGCCTACCTGAGCCCGCTGGTGGCCTTCGTGGTGTTCCTGCCCGCGTCGCTGGCATGGCGCGCGGGAGTCCGTTCGTACCGAAGCACGGGGAGCTAGAGCTGTGACGGATGCGCTGATCTCGTTGGACGGGGTCGAGAAGGTCTTCGACGTACGGCGCCGGGTGAGCCCGATGCGTCGGGAGAAACGCCAGGTCAGGGCGGTGGACGGGATCAGCTTCGAGGTCGCTCGGGGCGAGATGGTCGGCTACATCGGGCCCAACGGCGCCGGGAAGTCCACCACGATCAAGATGCTGACCGGCATCCTGACCCCGAGCGGCGGCCGGCTGCGGGTCGCGGGCATCGATCCGTCGCGGGAGCGGATGCGGCTCGCGCACCGGATCGGGGTGGTGTTCGGGCAGCGCACCACCCTGTGGTGGGACCTGCCGCTGAAGGACTCGTACGGGCTGATGCGGCGGCTGTACCGGGTGCCGCGGGCGCGGTTCGAGGAGAACCTGGAGCGCTGCGTGGAGCGGCTCGACCTGGCCGAGCTGCTGGACGTACCGGTACGGCAGTTGTCGCTCGGGCAGCGGATGCGCGGGGACATCGCGGCGGCGCTGCTGCACGATCCGGAGGTGCTGTACCTGGACGAGCCGACGATCGGGCTCGACGTGGTGAGCAAGGCGAAGGTACGGGGCTTCCTGCGGCAGCTGAACGAGGAACGCGGCACGACCGTGCTGCTCACGACGCACGACCTCCAGGACATCGAGCAGCTGTGCGAGCGGGTGATGGTGATCGACCACGGGCGGCTGATGTACGACGGGCCGTTGGGCGGGCTGCACGCGGCGGGGGCGGTGGGGGAGAGCGAGCGGACCCTGGTGGTGGACCTGGAGCGGGAGCTCGCGCCGATCACTGTGGCGGGGGCGCGGGTGGTGAAGGTGGAGGGGCCGCGGCAGTGGCTGGCGTTCCCGGCGGGAGCGTCGGCGGCGCCGCTGGTCGCGGCGGTCGCGGCGGAATATCCGCTGGTGGACCTGTCGGTGCGGGAGCCGGACATCGAGGACGTGATCGCGCGGATGTACGCGGGTCGGGGCTGAGGGGAAGGGGAATGTCAGGGGAAAGCCCGGGACGATCTCAGGGATCGGGCCATACAACTCCCGCGCAACCCTGCCTAGTCTGGTCGACATGAGTGACGAGCGGCCCGAGAAGCCGTTGCCGGAGCTGAGGGCGTCGGACGCCGACCGGGACCGGGTGGTGGAGCGTCTGCGGGACGCCGTCGCCGAGGGCCGGCTCGACATGGAGGAATTCGAGGAGCGGCTGGACGCGGCGTACAAGTCGCGGACGTACGCGGAACTGGAACCGCTGACGCGGGACCTGCCGGCCCCGACAGGCGGGCCGGTGGCCACGGCGACGGCGGCCGCCGAGCCCTGGTCGGGCCGGGTCGGCGGGGCGGGCGGCTCCGCGACGGCCGTGGCGGTCATGTCGGGGTTCCAGCGCAAGGGCCGGTGGACGGTGCCGGCACGGTTCGACGCGGTGGCGTTCTGGGGCGGCGGGGAGCTGGACCTGCGCGAGGCGGAGTTCGGGCAGCGCGAGGTGGTGATCAACTGCGTCGCGGTCATGGGCGGCATCGAGATCACGGTGCCGCCCGGGGTGGAACTGGACGTCCGGGGCGTCGGCTTCATGGGCGCGTTCGACCAGCGCGACGATCCGGGGCCGGTCGAGCGGGGCGCGCCGCGGGTGGTGGTGACGGGCTTCGCGTTCTGGGGTGGCGTGGAGGTCAAGGTCAAGCGGCGTAAGGGCCCGTCTCTCCGCAAGGAGCTGTAGCCGCTCGGTGGCTCCGGCCGGTCGGTGGTTCCGGGGCGCTGCCCCGGGCCCCGCGCCTCAAGCGCCGGCGGGGCTGGTGGTGTGGGTCGGTGCCCCGGTGGAGTGTCTCCTCGGCTCGCGCGGTACTGCATGTCTCGGCGGTGGGTCGGTGGTGCGCGCTCGTCCTGCGGGGACACTCCACCGTGTCCCCGCCCCACGGCGGTGCGTTCGACAGTGCCCCGGAAGCCGCCCGACGCGTGGGGAGCGGGGACGGGCAGGGGTGTCCCCGCAGGACGAGGCGCCACCACCGACCCACGGCCGAGACATGCAGCACGCGCCGAGCCGAGGAGACACCCCTGCCCGGCCCCGCGCACCCGCCCACGCCACGACCGGACCCCGCCCGGCGTGAGGGAACGGCCCCGGCCGAAGCGGCCCCGCGGACCGGACCCGCGCCGCGATCACCTCGCCCGGCCCACGGGGGCGACCCTGGCCGAAGGGGCTCGTGGACCGGCCCGCGCCGTGATCGGATCCCGGCCGCCCGAGGGGACGGCCCCGGCCGAAGCGGCCGTGGTCGGATCCCGCCCGGCCGAGGGCTCGGCCGGGTTCGACCGCTACCCCCGCGGGAGCGGACTGGCGTGGCGGGAACTCCTCGGACCTCCCGGGAGTCGGATGCTATGCAGACAAAACCGGCGCCCCCGGGGGAAGGCAGGAGCACGTGGAGAACCGCACCACCACCGGAGGTACCCGCGGCGGGTTCGTGTTCAGCGCCGCCGACGAGGAGCGCCGCCGCGGGGTTCGTCGGATGAAGGCCATCGCGACCGGCCTGCTGCTCCTGGTCGCGCTGGTCTACGTACTGGCCAAGTACGCCCAGCACGCCTGGGGCGCCGGCGGCTGGGCCGCGTACGTCGCCGCCGCGGCCGAGGCCGGCATGGTCGGCGCGCTCGCGGACTGGTTCGCCGTGACCGCCCTCTTCCGGCATCCGCTCGGCCTGCCCATCCCGCACACCGCGATCATCCCGACCAAGAAGGACCAGCTCGGCGTCACCCTCGGCGAGTTCGTCGGGGAGAACTTCCTCTCCGCCGACGTGGTGCGGGCCCGGCTGCACGCCCTCGGCATCGGCGGCCGGCTCGGCTCCTGGCTCGCCGAGCCCGAGCACGCCGACCGGGTCACCGCCGAGCTGGCCGCCGCCCTGCGTGGTGCGCTGACCGTGCTGCGTGACTCCGACGTGCAGGCCGTGGTCGGCGAGGCCGTCACCCGGCGCGCCGAGGCGGTCGAGATCGCGCCGGGCATGGGCAAGACCCTGGAGCGGATCGTCGAGGACGGCGGTCACCGCCGGGCCGTCGACCTCATCTGTGCCAAGGCCCACGACTGGCTCGTCACCCACGGGACCTCGATCACGGACGCGGTGCAGGGCGGAGCCCCGGGTTGGACCCCGCGGTTCGTGGACCGCAAGGTGGGCGAGCGCGTCTACAAGGAGCTGCTCCGTTTCGTCACGGAGATGCGGGACATGCCCGAGCACCCGGCGCGCGGTGCGGTGGACCGTTTCCTGACGGACTTCGCCTCCGACCTCCAGACGGATACGGAGACCCGCGCGAAGGTGGAGCGGCTCAAGTCCGAGATCCTGGCGCGCGACGAGGTCCAGGACGTCATCGCCTCCACCTGGTCGGCGATCCGGTCGATGATCATCTCGGCGGCGGAGGACGAGCAGAGCGAACTGCGCCTGCGGGTCCGGGCCTCGCTGATCTCCCTCGGTGCGCGGCTGGCCGCCGACGGCCGTCTGCAGGCGAAGGTGGAGGGGTGGATCGAGGGCGCGGTCGTCTATGTCGTCACCACGTACCGGACCGAGATCACCTCGCTGATCACGGAGACGGTGGCGGGCTGGGACGCCGAGCACACCTCCCGCAAGATCGAGGCTCATATCGGCCGTGACCTGCAGTTCATCCGTATCAACGGCACGGTGGTCGGCGCCTTGGCGGGCCTGCTGATCTATACGGTCTCCCGCGCCTTCGGGGCGTAGGGCAGCGGCAGTTCCAGCTGGGCGTGGCCGCGGGCGGTGACCTGCGGGGGCGTGGTGCGGGTGGCGCCCAGGGCGAGGAGCGCGCGCAGGGCGGCGATCACGTCGGTCGGTCTGTCGCGCAGGATCCCGGGTGTCGTACTGGCGACCAGGACGCCCCGGGACTCCAGGCGTAGCCGCCGCAGGAGGGTGGCCTGCCAGGTGTCGCGGGTGTAGTGGTACTCCGCCGAGTCGATCTCCAGGGCCACGCCCTCGTCGGGCCAGTACGCGTCCGGGCTGGCCAGGAAGGCCCCGTCCGGGCCGTGGAGGCGGGCGTTCCAGAGCGGGGTCGGGAGGTCGGTGGCGGCCAGGGTGTCGCGGGCGCGGCCCTCGGCGACGGAGCGGACCCCGGCGACCAGTTCCGCCGCCGCCACGCGTACGGCGGGGCGGCCGCGGACGCGGCCCGCGCGCAGTTCGGCGTGCAGGTCGTGAGGGTGGCACCAGCCGCCCTGGACGACGTTGGCCAGTACGGAGCGGACCAGGTCGGCATCGTCCGTACGGGCCGCGAAGTCGGCGGCGGCCCGGATCGGGCGGGCGCTGGGGACGCCGGAGATGTGGATGGTGGCGGGCCAGCGGGAGGTCGGACAGGGTCGGACCCGGCCTGTGGGGGCCGGTGAGCGCGGGGTGCGGACGAGGACGTCGAGTGGTTCGGGCGGGGCGTCGCGGATGCCGAGGAGCGCGAGCGCGGCGCCGCCGGTGAGCGCGGCCGTGGACCCGGAGAGCGGGTCGGCCGTGGGCCGGGCCGCGTACAGGACGGCGGACAGTGCCCGCTGTCGGGTGTCGGGCGGGCCGGTCTGCAGGAGGTACACCCGTGGCAGGAGCCGTTGCCAGGGCCCGCCGCGGCGGCTGCGGCCGCTGATGGTGGTGGACGGGATGCCGGCCTGCCGGAGCTGGTGGTAGGTGGCCAGGTTCTGCTGCCGCTGCGCGATACGAGTGATCATGCCCCCGGTATGCCCGGTGGGGTGCGGGCGATGCTCAGGCCGAGGGGTGGTTCGGGGCGAGGAAGACGACGACGCCGTTCTGCGTGCCGGGCAGGGGGGTGACCTCGTGCCAGCCGAGGCGCCGGTAGGTGGCGACGGTGTCGGTGGCCACCCGGGCGGTCAGCAGCCAGGCGCGGTCGTCGGGGGCGTCGGCGGTGATCTCGGCGAGCAGGGCGCGGCCGGTGCCGTTCCCGCGCGCGTGCGGGCGTACGGCGAGTTCGTCGATCTCCAGGGCGCCGATGAGGAGTTCCCGCACGCGCTGCCGGCCGAGCTGCGCGGAGACCTGTCCGTAGCCGCGGTCGCGGGGGAAGATTTTGGGGGTGATCCAGCCGGTGGCGAAGCCGTCGACGCCGGCCGGTGACTGTGCGAAGGCGGTACGGAAGCCGGCGCGGCGGCTGTCGGCCTGGAGCCGGAAGGAGAACTGGCGAATGGTTTCTTCATCCTCGTTCCACGGTGGCGCGGAGAACACCTCGCTGTAGGTGTCGGCCAGTTCGTCCGAGAGGTCCAGCACGGCCGGTCCGTAACAGATCACGTTTGCAGCTCCTTGGGCCGGCTTGGGCGGCTTCGGTGGTATCGCCCGTGTAGGAGAGTGAATCTACGCCGCGGAGGTTCCACGGAGGGCACCTGCACGGATCCGGAGGGTGTGCGACAAATCCGACTTCCGTCCGTGGGTCGGTCCGCCCGTATCGCCGCCCCGCGGCCCGGCGTTGAACCGGTGTGTCCAGCTCTCTCCTGCGCAAAGCGCTGATCGGCCTCGCCGCGTGCGCGGTGGCGTTCTTCATCACCCTCGGGGTCATCGCGGTACTGCCCCGCGCCGTCCAGGACACGGTCCCGCCCGGCGTGCTCGGCGGAGCCGTCGTGGTGCTGGGCGTGGGCACCGCGCGCCGCTTCACGCGGCGCGCGCGTTAGCCTCGTCGGGAGACGTTCGAACGGCTGGAGGACCCCACGATGGCGCAGATTCCCACCTCGGCGATAGCGGCGGCCGGCCTGGTCGGCGGCTACGCCACGGCCCGCTGGACCGGCGTACGCCCGCTCGGCGGCGTGATCCTCGCGGCCGCCGGCACGGTCGCGGCCCGCGAATGGCACCGCCGTACGGGCCCGACGACCACGGCCCTCCTGGGCGCAAGCTACGTGGCCGCGTTCGCGGGGTCGCACCCCCTGGCGAAGAAGATCGGCGCCTGGCCGGCGGTCTTCACGGCGGCGGCCGCGGTGGCCGCGGCCTCCTACGCCGTGGCCGACCGCTAGTTCCGGTCACGGCACTAGGCACGAACGCGGCACGAACGCGGCCGGGGGTGTCCTGCCGATCGGCTGCGATCGACAGGGCACCCCCGGGCCGGACGGCGGCCTACCGCGTCAGCCCAGGTCGTGGAAGAAGCCGATCTCGGGATCCTGCGGGGTGCCGATCAGCATGGCGCGATCCAGGAAGCGGTTGAACTGTTCGCAGCTGGTCTCGGGGAGCAGGACGCAGCAGTGGCAGGCGGCGAGGTTGACGTTGTCGGCCCCGCTGATCGGGGATTCCATGCACAGCGGGTCGGCGGAGCACCACGCGGCCCGCTTCAGGGCCGAGTCCAGGGATTCCGCGAGAGCGCCCGGCTTGCCCTGGCTGACCAGGCCGCCGAGGCTTCCGGCGGAGTCGCTCGTGGCGGTGTAGAGCAGCACACCGGTCATCTCGTCGTCGACGTAGAGGCGTTCGCGTAGCGCCGAGGCGGGATAGCCGCAGTCGAGGCTCCACTCGTTGATCAGCACGTGCGCGAGGGTGTGGACGAGCATCAGCCGGGGCGTGACGGGTGACAGCTCCGGATCGCCGTCCGGGCCGGCCTGTTCGGCGAGCAGGTCGAGATGGTGCTCCCGCACCACGTCGGCACGGCGGGCCACACCCGGATGCCGTTGCTCCCACCGGGCCACCCGTGCGCGGTCCAGCCGCAGGAACACCCCCTCGCCCACGACCTCGATGGCCGGCAGCCATCCCTGCGGATTGCGCGACAGCGAGGAATGCCGCTCGGGGGCGGCGGAGGACGGGGCGGTCAGCCGGGTGAAGGAGGTCAGGGCCCGGACCTCCCGCAGGCGGGGGACGAGCATCACCTGATCGATGCCCTTGCGGGTCGGGATGTCACCGAGGTCGCCCGGGTCCTGCGTCTCGAAGTCCGGGCTGACGCGGTGGTCGTACGCGGTGCTGCGCTGGAGCTGTTCGTACTCGTCGCGGCGCAGCGGATCGATCAGGACCGCCGCGTCCTCCTCCTTGGCCTCGCGTGCCTCGGTGGCTCGTTGGGCGACGCGTACCGCGGCCAGGAGGTCGGTGGCCTCGTAGCCGGACTTGTGCAGCTGGGGCGTCATCTCGATGTAGACCAGGATCTGCTCGTCGGTCCGGTCGCGGAACTTCGCCATGAAGGGGCGGACGAGCTTGTTTGCGCCCTGGGACCACGGCGGAATGGTCAGCGCGGAGGCGACCATCGGGAACCAGGCGGCGGAGGAACCCCGCTGGATCGCTCGCGGGTCCTCGGTGCACTCCTCGCGAGCCGAGTCGTCCTTGAGCCAGGGCCGTCGCCCGGAGCAGCGGATCCCGAGCGAGGCGAGTGCCGCGCGGCCGAGGGCTCCTTCGAGCGACTTGGGGGCCACCCCGCACGAGCAGTGGATCCGGATGGAACGCAGGGACGCGGTGCGGCCCGCCGTGCGGATCTCGAGGCGGTGGGACGTGGCGCCCCCGGCCGGACGCTCCTCGGACTTGTGGGCCCACAGCCAGTACGGGAAGTCGTCGAGGTGTCCGTTCTCGCACACCATGACGAAGCGGGACGGGGTCAGTTCCGTGGTCTCGCACGTGCCGCACTTGTTCTTCTTCGGGTCCGCGGTCAGCCGGCGGTGCTCGGCGAGGGCGTGGCAGGTGGAGCAGGAGTACCACTCGGGGAAGCGGGCGACGTGGACGCCGTCGCTCGGCGCGTTCTCGTCCGTGGTGGCGGGCGGTAGGTGGAATCCGTCCACGTTCAGCCGGTACTGGAGGCGGGGCTCGGTCAGCTCGAACTCGGACGGCACGTGCCAGGAGTCGAGTCCGCGCACGATGAAGGACTCGCTGTCGATCGCGATCATCGAGCCGACACCGTAGGTGGTGATCATCTGGGCGCGGCGGGCCGAACCGAGTTTGCGGGGTCCGCTCTCGGCGCGCAGCCGCTGGAGGCGGGAGCCGGAGCGGGCCCGTCGGGGGGACTCTGACATCTACTTCTCCTCGAACAGGTCGGACTCGGCGTCGACGTCGCGCAGGCTGGTCAGCGTGCGGAAGGATTCGCCGTCCTCGGCTTCCGCGAACGGCACCAGCAGGGCGGGGCGTTTGCCGAACCAGCCCTCGTACACGAGGGTGTCCGGGTAGGTCTCGGCGAGCAGCCGCCAGTCGTCGATGATCTCTTCGAGTTCCGCGTCCACGTCGTCCGCGTGTTCCGGGGCGATGTCGCGGGCCCGGCAGGTGATGGCGGTGCGGATGTCCTTCAGCCGGTCCTCGAACCGGTCGATCTTCGCGGCGCCGCTCTTGGGGCGGGCCGCTTCGATGGTGAGTCGGGCGAGGCCGACGAGGACGGCGTGCAGGGCTCGGTCCCGGGCCCGGGGCGAGAACGGGGTGACGCTCGTCGACTCGACCTGGCGGTAGAGGGCCGAGTGGTAGGTGGTGAAGTTCTCGTAGTGCGACCGGTCCCGTGAGCGGGCCGAGTTCAGGAGGGTGACGACGAGTCCGGGGTGGCTGCGTCCGACCCGGCTGGTCGCCTGGATGTACTCGGCGGTGGTCTGGGGCTGCCCCATGACCGCCATCAGGCCCAGCCGGTCGATGTCGACGCCCACCGAGATCATGTTCGTGGCGAGCAGGACGTCCACCGCGTCGGGGTGCGGGTGGCGGCGCTCCAGATCCTTGAGGTACTTGGGGATGTCGCTCGCGTCGACGCGGCTGGTGAGTTCGGAGGGTTCGTTGATCTCACGCGTCCGCGTCTCGGCCTGGGCGGCCAGGAGCGCGATCCGGTCGTGGACGTCGTCCCTGACCTGGAGTTCGGCGGCGGCCAGCAGGCGAAGGCTGTTGAAGTAGCCGACGAGCGTCCAGTAGGCGTCCCGGACCGCGCCGGGGCCCTCGATGAGCGCGGCGTGGTGGAGGAGCGCGGCGTACGCGCGGACGAGGAGGGTGGCTTGGCTGGTGGAGGGGGTGAGCAGGCCGACGTAGCGGCGCGTGGCCTTGCGGTCGGCCGGTGCCTCGCGGGAGAACCACGAGTCGCGGGAGTCGAGCGCGGTGGGCGGGAACTGGTGGACCTCGCGATGGAACAGGGCGCGGCCCTGTTGTTTGGCGCGTCGGATCGTCGCCGTGGAGGCGATCACCTTGGGTGTTTCCGCGGCGAGGTCGATCATCGTTTCGTACAGGCCGGTCATGGTGCCGAGCGGGCCCGAGATCAGGTGCAGTTCGTCCTGGACGATCAGCTCGGGCGGCGGGGTGTCGTCCGCGGGCCGGTTCAGGTTGAACAGGGCGGCGGTCCGCTCCTCCCACGGGATGAGGGCGAACTTGTCGACCGTGGCGATCACCAGGGTGGGGCGTGCCTGGTAGACCGTCTGGTCCACCACGTGGACGGGCAGGCCTTCGTGGAAGTCGCAGTCCTCGTCGGGGCAGGCGACGACCATCGCGGCGGGTTCCAGGGTGACGGTGTAGTTGTGGGCGTCCAGGGCGGATCCGCACCAGGGGCAGGCGCGGAGCTGGACGGGGTTCTCCTTGGCGACCGATTGACCGTTGCGGAGCTTCTGCAGGCTCTTCTGCGCGGTCTTGAGGTCGTTCGGGGTCGCCGACTGGCCCACCCACATGCCGATGGAGATCTTGTCGGTGCCCAGTGGGCGGGCGGAGTTCCGCGCCTCCAGGCGGATGCGTTCCATCGCGCAGATCAGGATGGTCGCCCGCTCGAACTGCTGGAGGGTCAGCAGGCGCAGCGTGTACCGCATCAGTACGGTCACGCCGCCGCCGGAGTCGTTCAGGCGCAGGCGTCGTAGGAACACGGTGAAGGCGATGAGGCCGAGGTAGGCCTCGGTCTTGCCACCGCCGGTCGGGAACCACAGGAGGTCGGCGATCTGCCGGTCGTCGTGCTGGGGGTCGGCGATGCCGGCGAGGCACAGCAGGACGAAGCCGATCTGGAACGGGCGCCAGGTGTTGGGGCGGCCCGGCTCACCTTCCTTGATCGTGATCGCGCGGGTGCGCTGGTCGTCCATGGCGCGGTTGGCCAGTCGGAAGGCTTCCAGGCAGTCGTCGTCGACGCGGAGCAGCTCGACGCCGGCGCGCATGCGTCCGAGGGCGGTGGCGCAGTGGTCGATCTGTTCCAGGGCCAGTTCGGCGAACTCGGACGAGCCGAGCCGCTCGGCGTCGGTCCTGCGCTCCTCGATCCAGTGCTCGTAGGAGGAAAGGAGGGTCAGGAGGGCGGGCACGATCGTGTCCCGGGGCGCGGTCGAGAGCCATTTCATGCCCAGCGAGGTCGCGTCGATGTCGGGGTTCGAGTCGGTGAGCATGACCTCGTACGTGGGCACGAGCTCGGTGTGCACACCGTCGATGCGGCACGGTCCCGCGTCCGCCCGCAGGTGGTTCGGCGGGGGCGCCACCCAGTGCCAGTCCGCGGCGCAGCCGTGGCCCGTGGCGAAGGAGGGCGCGTGGCGGTGCAGGAGCCGGTTGACGTTCAGCTCGGTGTCCGCGGAGCTTCCGTGGACGGGTCGTTCCACCAGGCCGCCGGAGCCGGGCGGGGCGGTGACGGTGAGGCGGGGTTGGAAGAAGCAGGCCTCGTCCTGGGGGCCGGTCTTCGGCGCGGTCGCCGTGTTGATCAGGGTGACGGTCACGGCGACGGCCCCGGAGGCGTCCTCGCCGCGCACGATGATCTGGAGGTTCAGGAGGTGGGGCAGGATGTCCACGGTCCGGGTGCCGGGCGTGGTGACGTCGACGGGTACGTCCCGGGCGGGGAGGGCCTGCCGCATCCACCGTTCGCCGGTGTCCTCGGTGGAGCGTCGTTCGGCGGACCTGGCGGCGGTCGCCCGCCCGGTCGCGTCCACCGGGAGGTACCGGGCGGCTTCGACCCGGACGGTGACCTCGGGGGCCGCCACCCGGTCGACGGCGAAGGTGATCCCCATGGCCGAGGGGCGGCGTACGTTGGAGAGGGCGACTCCGGAGTCGTCCCGGTCGCCGTCCCGCTGCTCGCGGCGGGCCACGTCGGCCACGGGATCGGGGTCGTTGTCGGCGGCCCGCTCGGTGGTCTCCTCGCGGACGTCGGCCTGCGGGAACAGTGCCCCGACGGGGTAGGTGGTGACCGGCGGGTCCTCCAGGACCTCGTCCGGTCCGCCCTTGGGGCCCATCAGGTCCAGGACGAGCCGGTGCACCAGCTCGTCCCGGAACTCGTAGTGCTCGTCGTGCTCGCTCTTCATCATCCTTCGCCGTCCTCCGTGCCCTTCTTCTCCCACCGGAAGCGCCCCAGCCCGGTCGGCCTGGGTGCCAGCCATACGCCCCGTTCGCCCAGACCCGCGCCGAGTGCGGCGTTGTCGCTGCCCACGACGGTTTCCACCGAGTCGAGGAAGAGGTCCGTGATGGTGAGTGGCCAGGGGAGTGCGGCCGCGTCCTTGCGGGTCCTGCGGAACCTGTACAGGTCTTTGCGCAACGTTTCGGAGGCGCTCCCGATGGTGCGGCCGGCGTGGCGCAGCAGGTAGGGAGGGCTCGCGTCCGGTCCCGTCGGGAGTTGGGGGGGGGGGGCGCTGGGCGGGGGGGGGGGGGGGGCCGGCGGGGGGGGGGGGGGGGGGGGGGGGGTGGGGGGGGGGGGGCGGGGGGGGGGGGGCGGCGCGGGCGGGGGGGGG
>NZ_JBICYT010000025.1:0-101502 GCF_043201215.1 Streptomyces sp. NPDC048331
CTTGGGTGCTTCTCGCTGACCGCGACCGGCGGCCGTCAGGGGCTGACGAGAGGCGATGAGAGGGGCGGACGGCCGACAGCTCGGCCCATCGGTGGGGGGGGGGGGGGGGGGGGGGGGGGGGGGGCCGCCCCCCCCCCCCCCCCCCCCCCCGCGTCCGGATCCCGCGGGACAACACACGCTCCGCACCGTGCCGTTCAGAATTTTATTAGGTTAGGCTTACCTAAGAATTGAGGAGGGGGCGGCATGTCCGACCACCGAGTGCCCGGCATTCCGGGTACCAGCGGATTCACCGGCAAGGTCGCGCTCGTCACCGGCGCCGGACAGGGCATCGGCGAGGCCGTGGTCCGTACGTTGTTCCGGCTCGGCGCCACCGTCGCCGCGACGGACGTCCGGGCGAAGGCCGTCACCGCGCTGGCGGCCGAACTGGCCCCGGAGACCGGGCGGACGCCGTCCGCCGGCGAGGGGGTCGTCCGCGCCTACGAACTCGACGTCACCGACCCGGCGGCCGTCGACCGCACCGTCGGGCGGGTCGGGCGCGAACTCGGCCCGATCGACATCCTGGTGAACGTGGCCGGGATCCTGCGGAACGCGCCGATCGCGGAACTGACCGACGAGGACTGGGCGGCCACCTTCGCGGTCAACGTCCAGGGCGTCTTCTTCACCTCCCGCGCCGTCGTCCCCGGCATGGCGGCCCGCGGCTCCGGCAGCGTGGTCACGGTCGCCTCGAACGCCGCCGGGATCCCGCGCACCGGGATGGCCGCGTACGCCGCCTCGAAGGCCGCGGCCGTCATGTTCACCAAGTGTCTGGGACTGGAGTACGCCCGCAGCGGCGTGCGCTGCAACATCGTGGCCCCCGGCTCCACCGACACCCCGATGCAGTGGGCGCTCTGGAGCGACCCGCAGGCGTCCGCCCGGGTGGTGGACGGGGACCTCGCCGGCTACCGGACGGGCATCCCGCTGGGCCGGATCGCCGACCCGCAGGACATCGCGGACGCCGTCGTGTTCCTCGCCTCGGACCAGGCCCGCCACATCACCATGCAGGACCTCTACGTGGACGGCGGAGCGACGCTGCGCTGACCGACGGCGGCCCCCGTCCTGCCCCGCTCCATGTGCCTCACGCGCCACACGCACGACAACCCGTACGGCACGCCCAGCACCCCGATCCCCGCACCACACGTACCACCCGCGCCCTGCGCACCGCCCCGCACCGCACGCAGCCGGCGACCGTCCGGCCGCGCCCACCTGCCCCCACCTGAAGAGGAGTCACCGTGCCGACGGTCCACCAAGTCGCCACGCCCCCCGCACCGGCCGATCCGGTGCACCCCTCCGTCGGCGCCGCGACCACGCTGCTCGACGCCTACCGCGGTGGAGCCCGGTTCCTCGCCACCCCCACCCGGACGCTGCTGGCCCAGGGCATCCGCCAGGAGGTCGCGCACTCCGCCGAACCACTGCCGCACCGCGTCGCCCAGGCCCTGGCCGAGGCCCGGCGGGCCGGCCACCCCTATCCCGTGGTGCTCGGCGCGATCCCCTTCGCCCCGGACGCCCGCGCGGCCCTCGTCGTCCCGGAGTCCCTGCGCAGCGGCCCGCCGCTCGCCTCGGACCCGCTGATCGCCCTGCCCGCCGCCGGTCCGGCGCCCACCGATTGGGCCATCGCCTCGGTCCCGGAGCCCGATGTCTACGCCAAGGGTGTGGCCTCTGCCGTGGACCGGATGTGGCAGGGCGAGTTCAGCAAGGTCGTGTTGGCCCGGACCCTGGAACTCGCCTCCGACAGACCGCTGGACATACCCGCCATGCTCCAGCGGCTCGCCCGCCGTGACCCCTCCGGCTACACCTTCGCGCTCCCCACCGGCCACGGCCGCAATCTGCTCGGCGCCAGCCCCGAGCTGCTGCTGTCCCGCCGCGGCGACCGGCTCATCTCCAACCCGCTGGCCGGATCGACCCCGCGCAGCGCGGACCTCGCCGAGGACGTCCGCCGGGCCGCCGCCCTGCTCGGGTCGGCCAAGGACCTGCACGAGCACGCCGTCGTCGTCGACTCGGTGCACCAGGCCATGGCCCCGTACTGCACCTCCCTCGACGTCCCCGAGCGCCCCACCCTGCTCCGTACGGCCACCATGTGGCACCTGTCCACCACCGTGACCGGAGTGCTCGCGCAGCCCGACGTCTCCGCTCTGGAGATAGCCTCCAGCCTGCACCCGACCCCGGCCGTCTGCGGCAGCCCGACCGCCGTGGCCCGTCAGGTGATCGAGGAGACCGAGCCCTTCGACCGCGGTTTCTTCACCGGGATGATCGGCTGGGAGGACGGCAGCGGTGACGGCGAGTGGGTCGTCACCATCCGCTGCGCCGAGGCCGAGGACAACCGGCTGCGCCTGTACGCCGGGGCGGGCATCGTCTCGGCGTCCGAGCCCGACGCCGAGACCGCGGAGACCGCGGCGAAGTTCCGTACCTTCCTTCAGGCCGTCGGAGCCGAGCTGTGAGCGACCCGCTGCACCCCATCGACCCCCTGGACCCCCGCGACCCCGCGGCCGACCCCGCCTGGCGGCCCTGGCCCGCGGAGTTCGCGGAGCGCTACCGGGCGGCCGGCTGGTGGCGCGGCGAGACCTTCGGATCCGTGCTGCGGGAGCGGGCGACGGCCCACCCCGACCGGATCGCCCTCGTGGACCCGAGCGGCGGCCCCGACGGCGGCCGGCGCACCTGGAGCTACGGCGAACTCGACGCACGGGCCGACCGGATGGCCGCCGGCCTCACGGCGCGCGGCATCCTCCCCGGCGACAAGGTCGTCGTACAGCTGCCGAACACGGCCGAGTTCTTCGAGGTCGTCTTCGCGCTCTTCCGGATCGGCGCCCTGCCCGTCTTCGCACTGCCGGCGCACCGCCGCACCGAGATCTCCTACTTCTGCTCCTTCACCGAGGCGGCGGCGTACGTGATCCCCGCGGTGCACGGCGGCCACGACTACCGCGAACTCGCCGCCGCCGTACGCGCCGAGGTCCCGGAACTGCGCGAGGTGTTCGTCGCGGACGCCGACCCGGGTGACTTCACGGCACTGGCCGACGTCCCCGTGGACGTACCCGCCGGAGGGCTCGGACCCGGGCCCGCCCCGCACGACCTCGCCTTCCTCCAACTGTCCGGCGGCAGCACGGGGGTGCCCAAGCTGATCCCGCGCACCCACGACGACTACATCTACTCCCTGTGGGGCTCGAACGAGATCTGCGGGGTGGACGCCGACTCGGTGTACCTGGTGGCCCTGCCCGCCGCCCACAACTTCCCGCTGTCCTCACCCGGTTCACTGGGCACCCTGTACGCCGGCGGCCGCGTGGTGCTGTGCCCGCAGCCGGTGCCGGACACCGCTTTCCCGCTGATCGAGTCCGAGGGCGTGACGATCACCGGCCTGGTGCCTCCGCTGGCCCTGCTCTGGACGGAGGCCGCCGCGCGCACCGACCGGGACCTCGGCAGTCTGGACGTCCTGCTGGTGGGCGGCGCCAAGTTCAGCGAGGAGGCGGCCCGTCGGGTCCGGCCGGGCCTGGGCTGCACCCTCCAGCAGGTGTTCGGGATGGCGGAGGGGCTGGTCAACTACACCCGCCTCGACGACCCCGAGGAGACCGTCGTCACCACCCAGGGCCGGCCGATCTCCCCGGACGACGAGATCCGGATCGTCGACGACGAGGACCGTGAGGTGCTCCCGGGCGAGTCCGGCCACCTGCTGACCCGTGGCCCGTACACCATCCGCGGCTACTGGAACGCCCCCGAGCACAACGCCCGGTCGTTCACCGCGGACGGTTTCTACCGGACCGGGGACATCGTCCGGATGACGCCCACCGGGCACCTGGTCGTCGAGGGACGAGCCAAGGACCAGATCAACCGGGGCGGGGAGAAGATCGCGGCGGAGGAGGTGGAGAACCACATCCTGGCGCATCCGGCCGTCCACGACGCCAACGTGGTCGGCGAGCCGGACCCCTATCTCGGCGAACGCACCTGCGCCTACGTGATCCTGCGCGAAGGCGCCGGAGAGCTGCGGCCCGCCGCCGTGAAGAAGTTCGTGCGGGAGCGCGGCCTCGCCGCGTACAAGGTGCCGGACCGGGTGGAGTTCGTCTCCGCCTTCCCCAAGACCGGCGTGGGCAAGGTCTCCAAACGGGACCTGCGCACCGCCGCTCCCGCCGCCGCTCCCGCCCTCGTCCCCGTACCGCCCCACCAGCACTGAACGGATGAACCCATGGCCCTGCCCGCCATCGCCCCCTACCCGCTGCCGACCGCCGAGGAGCTGCCGGCCAACCGCGTCGACTGGACGGTGGATCCGGACCGCGCGGTCCTGCTCGTCCACGACCTGCAGAACTACTTCCTGTCGGCCTTCGACACGGAGGCACAGCCCGTCACCGGCATGCTCCAGCAGGTCGCGCGGCTGAAGAAGGAGGCGGGTCGTGCCGGGGTGCCCGTGTTCTACACCGCGCAGCCCGGCGGCCAGAGTCCGGCGGAGCGCGGGCTCCAGCAGGACTTCTGGGGTCCGGGCCTGCCGGACGACCGGGTGGCCGCCGCGATCCCCGCGGTGGTGGCGCCGGGCCCGGACGACACGGTGCTCACGAAGTGGAAGTACAGCGCCTTCGTACGGACCGACCTCCTGGAGCGGCTGCGGGCGATGGGCCGGGACCAGCTGGTGATCACCGGCGTGTACGCGCACATCGGTGTGCTGATGACGGCCTGCGACGCCTGGATGCAGGACGTCCAGGCCTTCGTGGTCGCCGATGCCGTGGCCGACTTCTCCGAGCGCGAGCACCGGGCGGCACTGGAGTGGGCGGCGGGCCGCTGCGCCGTGGTCACCACGGCCGACCGCGTCTGCGCGCAGCTGTGAGACCGGCCCCGCTCCGGCCCCGGACCGGCTGACGGTCCGCCACCGACTCACCCCCCACCCGCTCCATCGCCCTCGCCCCACGTCCCCGTACCCACGAAGGATCTCCCCATGACGGAACGTCTGAACACCGCCCGGCCCTACGCCCTGGGCCTCTTCCGGATCGTCACCGGCCTCCTGTTCGCCTGCCACGGCGCCGCTTCCCTCTTCGGCGTCCTCGGTGGCGCGCACGGCGGCGGCACGGTTCCCGTCGGGGCGTGGCCGGGCTGGTACGCGGCGGTGATCCAGCTCGTCGCCGGCGCCCTGGTGCTGCTCGGCGCGGGGACCCGTAGCGCGGCGTTCGTCGCCTCCGGCTCGATGGCGTACGCCTACTTCACGGCCCACCAGGCGGAGGCCCTCTTCCCGATCCAGAACAACGGCGAGTCCTCCGCCATGTTCTGCTGGGCCTTCCTGCTGCTCGTCTTCACCGGCCCGGGTGCCTTCGCGCTGGACCGCCTGCTGCCCGCCCGTGGCAACCGGGCCGTGGAGGGCGAGCAGCGGCCCCGGGCCGCGACCGCCTGAGCCGCCCTCTTTCCCCTGAGCCCCGCCCCCGTTCCCCGAGGGCGGGGCTCAGGCCTGTTCCAGGTAGCAGGCCAGGGTGTCGCGGCTGTTGCGCAGGCCCTCGATGCGCGCGTCCATGGCGGCCAGCTCGCCGTCGAGGACGGACCGGATCTCGTCGCACCACGCGAAGCGCACTCCCTCGCCCCGGACGCAGGGCAGCACCGCGCGGATCACCTCGGTGGACAGGCCGGCCGCGAGCAGGGCGCGTACCTTCCGTACGGCGGCCACGGAGTCCGCGGTGTAGTCCCGGTACCCGTTCGCACCGCGCTCCGCGTCGAGCAGCCCCTGCGCCTCGTAGTAGCGCAGCAGCCGGGAGTTGACTCCGGTGCGCCGGGACAGTTCGCCGATCAGCATGTGCCGTACCTACCTCTGTGTCCGCTTGACCTTCACATCGATGTCAACGTCTAACGTCGGCACCACGAGCGGGCATTCCGCCGGCTCGACCACGCACGCACAGGGTGAGATCCATGACCGACCGCTCGTTCCTCTTCGTCCTCGGCAGCTCCCGGTCCGACGGCAACACCGAGATACTCGCGCGAGCGGCCGCCGCGCAACTGCCCGCCGGGATCCCGCAGCGCTGGGTGGACCTGGCCGACCAGGTCCTGCCGGACTTCCAGGACGGGCGGCACGAGGCCGAGGGGTGGGCCCCCGGCGAGATCGAGACGGAGCTCAGGCGGGCCACGCTGGAGGCGACGGACATCGTCATCGCCTCGCCCCTGTACTGGTATTCCCTCTCCGCGCACACCAAGCGCTACCTCGACTACTGGTCGGGCTGGCTCACCTGCCCGGACTCGGACTTCAAGGAGCGGATGGCGGGCCGGACCCTGTGGGGCGTGACGGCCATGGCGGACCACGACGAGGCCCGCGCGGAGGGGCTGGTGACCGGTCTCCACCACACCGCGGCCTACATGCGGATGCGTTTCGGCGGAGTGCTGCTCGGCAACGGCTCCCGGCCTGGCCAGGTGCGCGACGACGAGCGGGCGACGATCCGCGCCAAGACCTTCTTCGCCCAGGAAGCGCCCCTGGCCCGTTTCTCCTAGGGAAATGGGTCTCAGCGGGGTGTCAGCCCGCCTCGGCCGCCCGGGGGACGAGGCGGTTGCCGCACCAGCTGCAGTACCGGGCGTCGGCCTCTATGGCGTGCCGGTGGCACTGCTCGCAGACGAGGTGGATCGGGCACTGCGGTGTGCGCGGTTCGGTGCGGGGCGGCCGGCCGATGGCCATGCCGGCCCGCCTGCGGTGCGCGGTGAGGAACACCAGTCCCTCGGGGCCGGCCCGGAGCGAGCGGGCGGATCCGCGGGGCAGCAGGGTGAGGGAGCCGGGCTCGACCTCCACCTCGACGCCGTCCAGCGTCAGGGAGCCGCCGCCGCGCACGACGGTGAGCAGGACGTCCACCTCGGGCTCCCGGTGCACGGCGATCTTGCCACCGGGCAGCAGGCGCACCACGTTCGCGTCGAGTTGTCGGCCCCTGTGCCGTAGTCGCCACAGGGCGCCGCTCTGACCCTCCGTGGCGGCCTCGACCAACCCCGTGACCGTGACTCCCACGGCTTCCCGCTCGACCACCACATGTCCTTCCCGCTCGTTCGGCGATTCCGCCGACCCTCGTGATCGCCCATGAGATCACCTCGGCCGGTGTCCGCACCAACCACCGGGGTGCGAAGCGGTCGCGTGAGCGCCGGGACGTGAGCCGCTCGGCCCGCCCGACGCGGCGGAACGGCCGGTCCTCCCGCCCAGGCTGACACCCTTCGGGCGGGGGCGGAGGCGGGTTGGGGAGGCATGCCACCCGTTGGGGTCAAGATCTGCCGGGTCACGGGTCTGTCCCGGCGCGCGACGGTCTCGAACGGGTGCGCGGGAGCGCCGGGAACCGCCGTACCGGCCGGTCGGGGGCGCGTACCGGGCGGCTGCGGGCGTGTCGGGTCCGGCGGTACGTGTAACAGGAAGGTACGGGTGGGTGGTCGGGTGGAACGGCGGTCCGGGCCGGGCCACTCCTGCTGAGGGAAGACGCACTCCCCTACCGACGCCCGCACCGACCGCACCGACCGCACCGCCGCCCCGCACCGCCGACCGACCGACCGACCGATCCTGAGGAAAAAACGATGCGCGTTCACCAGCTGACCCTCGCCGCCGTGGCCGTCACCGCGAGCTTCGCGCTCACGGCCTGCCAGAACGGCGACGACGGCGCGGGCCGGAGCACCCCGTCGGCTTCGTCCACCGCGTCCGCCCCGTCCACCGCCTCGCCTTCGGGGGACGGTTCGGCTCAGGGCGGCGGCAAACCCTCGCAGGGCACGGGTTCCGCCGGGAAGGGTACGGCCGCCGGGGCCGGCACCGACGCGAGCGGCAAGGTCGGCAAGTGCCGGACCGACGAGCTCGCGATCACGGCCGCGGAACGCACCATCGGCGGCGACACGGACGGCACGGTCGCCGTGACGCTGAAGAACCGCGGCACTCGGGACTGCACGCTCTCCGGGTACGCGGGCGTCGACCTGAAGACCGACTCGGGCTCGCTGTCCGCGGGGCGCACGGGTCAGCAGCCCGACACCGCCGTCCTCAAGAAGGGGGAGTCGACGTACTTCGGCATCAGCTACCCGCTCAACACGTCGGGCGGCTCCGGCGTCCGTGTCACGGGGCTGGTGGTGACCCCGCCGGACGAGACCAGGTCGGTCACCCTCGCCTGGCCGGGCGCCGCCACGCTGCCGGTCACGGAGGGCGGCGGCTCCTCGGTGAAGGTCGGCCCGGTGGGAAGCGCCGGCCAGGGCGGCTGAACCGGACTCCCCACAGCCGACCACCGACTGCCCCGTACCCGGGTCCTGCCCCCGGGTACGGGGCGGTTCCGTTTCCGCCCCACCGGCCGCTACGCGGACCGGTCCAGCGAGTTCCGCACGTACGCGCCCGGCGTCTGCCCGAAGTGGCGGCGGAAGGCCAGGATGTAGCCGTTGGTGCTGACGAACCCCACCCGGGCGGCGACCGAGCTCACCAACTGTCCCTGTTCCAGCAGGCTCAGCGAGTGGTTGAGCCGGAGCCGGGTGCGCCACTCGGAGAAGGCCATCCCGGTCTCCGCGCGGAAGGCTCGGCGCAGGCTGGTCGAGCTCGTGTAGAGGTTCTCCGCCCACTCCGTCGCCGTGCGCGGATCGCTCGGCGTCCGGGCCAACTCCCGCGCCACGGCGCCCGCCGTGTGGCTGGTGGGCTGGGGCAGCGGCAGGCAGTTGCGGTGCCCGGTGGACAGCGCGGCGAAGACCTCGGGGTCCTCGTCCTCGGCGCCGGTGCTCCGCATCCGGCCGAGGACCAGTCTGCGCTGGGCGTCGGTGATGTTGATCGTGGTGACGTCCTGGTACGGCAGCTCGAACCGGTCCGCGTCGAAGGACTCGACGGCGATGACGGAGTCGGCTCCGAACCGTGCGCTGTGCGCGATGCCGGCCGGGATCCACAGGGCCACCGAGGCGGACAGTTCGTGGTCCCGGCCCAGGGCGGTGACCACGATCCTGCCGACCGGCACGTGCAGGAACTGGTGGAACTCGTGGACGTGGAGCGGGTGTCCGCCCTCGGCGATGAAATCGTCATCGGCCATGATCACGTCCCCGGCGCGGGCCTCCTCGTCTCGCACGCTGCGCAGTCCCGTCTTGGCCACAACATCCTCCCCCTACCGCAGGGGTCGTGTTCTTGACCCCTGATTGTGAGCGGTTCGCCTCCGGCATTGGACCGGAACCCGCTTTGGTAAGGCTAGCCTAACTTCGAGCTTGAGCAGGTGAGGAGTACCCGAAGACCCATGAAGCAATCGGCTTCGCCGGACGCACCACCGGCCCCGACCCCCGCGCGGCCCCATGCCTCGCGTGGAACGGTGGTCGTGGTGCTCGCCGGCCTGATGCTGGCCGCCGTGACCATCGCGAGCATCGGCCTCGGTGCGCGTGACATATCGCCGCTGGAGATCGTGCGGATCCTGCTGCACCCGGGGGCGGAGGGCTACAACGGCGACGTCCTGTGGACGGAGCGGATACCCCGCACCCTGCTCGGCCTGACCGTCGGGGCCGCCCTCGGCGCCTCGGGGCTCATCATGCAGGCACTGACGATGAACCCCCTGGCGGAGCCGGGCGTCCTCGGTGTGCAGCAGGGCGCGGCGGTGTTCGTCGTACTCGGCATCCTCTTCCTCGACACGTCCGGCGTACAGGGCTACTTCTGGATGGCGCTGACCGGCTCGGCGGTGACCGCGGTCCTCGTCTTCCTGATCGGGACCCGCACCAACGCGGGCAGCAGTACGATCGGGCTCGTCCTCGCCGGGGTCGCCGTCGCCGCGGTGATGTCCTCGCTGATCACCCTCCTGGTGGTGCGCGACGAGGCCGTCTACGCCCACCTGCGCTTCTGGTCGGTGGGTCAACTCACCGGGCGGGGCCAGTTCCTGGGCCAGGTGCTGCCGTTCGCGCTCACCGGCCTGGTGCTGGCGCTGCCGCTCGGGCGCACCCTGAACCTGCTGAGCCTCGGTGACGACACCGCCCGTGGACTCGGCGTCCGGGTGGAGCGGGCCCGACTGGCGAGTGCGGCCGTCGCGGTCCTGCTCTGCGCGGCCGCCACCGCGGCCGTGGGGCCGGTGGCCTTCGTCGGACTGGTCGCCGGGCACGCCGCCCGCATGCTGGTGGGCACGGACCACCGCTGGTCGCTGCCGCTGTCCATGGTCTGCGGAGCCGTCCTGCTCGTCGGCGCCGACACCGCGGGACGACTGGTCATCGACCACGGTGAGATCCAGGTGTCGGTGATGACCGCCTTCGTCGGCACCCCCTTCTTCGTGTGGCTCGCGCGCCGCCGCGACCTGGTCCGGATGTGAGTGACATGCCACAGACACACACGCCCCGGACGCACACGCCCCGGACAGAGGCGACACACGCGCACGTGCCGCGGCCGGACGGCGCGCGGAGCCTCGGGCAGGCCTCCCTGGACACGGCGGCGGAGCTCAAGGCCGCCACCGCGACCCGGCTGCGCGCCGCGCACCGGGCGGGATTCCGCCGGGCCCGCCTGGTCACCTGCGTACTCGTCCTGATGCTGCTCGCCCTGCTCGTCGCCTCGATCCTGCTCGGCGGGGTCGAGCGGATCCCGGCGGGCGACATCCTGCCCGCGGCCTTCGGGATGCGCACCGGTCTGGCGGACTACGTGATCTTCCGCATCCGGATGCCGCGCGCACTGGCGGCGCTGCTCGCCGGGGCGCTCTTCGGTCTCTCCGGCGCCCTGTACCAGCGGCTCGTCCGCAACCCGCTGGCCACCCCGGACATGATCGGCATCTCGGCGGGCGCCGGAGCGGGCGCCACCACCATGCTGCTGTTCGCCCCGGCGGTCCCCTTCGGAACCTCCATGGCCGGGATCGGCGGAGCCTTCGTCCTCGTGGCGACGGTGCTCGCGCTGAGCCGGCGCGGCGGGGGCGTGGACACGTACCGCCTGGTCCTGGTGGGCATCGGCCTGAGCGCCGTCTGCACCGCCTACGTGAACTACCTGTTCACGGTGGCCGGGCAGCACGGGATCGCCCAGGTGATGCGCTGGCTGGTCGGCAGCGTCAACGACGCCACCTGGGAAGGGGTGTCCACGCTGGCGGGCGCGCTCGCCGCGTGCGGGCTCTGCACCGCGCTGCTGAGCCGCTCCCTGGGCGGCATGGCACTCGGCGACCAGCTCGCCCTCGGGCTCGGCACCCGGGTGGGCGCCGCCCGGATCGCGACCCTGCTGGTCGGGGCGGCGGCCGCCGCCCTGGCCACCGGCGTCACCGGCCCGATCGGTTTCGTCTCGCTGGTCAGCGGCCCCATCGCGACCCGGCTGGTCGGCGCCGACCGGTCCGTGGCCCTGGCCGTCCCGATCGGTGGTGTCATCGTCCTCGGCGCCGACGTCCTCGCCCAGCACGGTCCGCTGATCAGCCCGGTACCGACGGGTGTCCTCACGGCGCTGCTCGGCGCCCCCTACTTCGTCTGGCTGATCCTCCGGCGCAGGCAAGGAGCCACCGCATGAGCGCACGACCCGTACTCGCCTCCCCCGAAGCCGACTTCCGGCTCGAAGCCCGCGGCATCAGCGCCGGCTACGACCGAAAGCCGATCATCGAGGAGCTGTCCCTCGGGATCGAGCCCGGCAAGATCACGGCACTGGTCGGCCCGAACGCCTGCGGCAAATCGACCCTGCTCAAGTCGGTCGCCCGGCTGCTGCCCGTCGCCGCCGGCTCGGTCCTCCTCGAAGGCCAGGACATCCACGACCTGTCCACCCGCGAGGTGGCCCGGCGCCTGGGCATCCTGCCGCAGTCGCCGATCGCCCCGGAGTCCATCACCGTCGGCGACCTCGTCTGGCGCGGGCGCCATCCGCACCGCCGGTTCGGACAACGACGCACCGCCACCGACGACGAGGTCATCGCGGACGCCCTGCTGGCGACCGGGACGGCCGAGCTGATCGACCGCCCGGTCGACCAGCTCTCCGGCGGCCAGCGCCAGCGCGTGTGGATCGCCCTCGCGCTCGCCCAGGACACGCCGACGCTGCTGCTGGACGAGCCCACCACCTACTTGGACATCGCCCACCAGATCGAGGTCATGGACCTCCTCGCCGACCTCAACGAGCAGGCCGGCAAGACGATCGTGCTGGTGTCCCACGACCTCAACCAGGCAGCCCTGTACGCCTCGACGATCGTCGCCATGCGCGACGGCCGCGTCGTGCGCCAGGGCACGCCCGAAGAGGTGCTCACCGAGGAGACCGTGGCCGAGGTGTTCGGCCTGGACTGTCTCGTCGTCCCCCATCCCCGATCCGAGCGGCCCCAGATCTTCCCCCTGGGCCGTCGTATCCCCGCATAGGAGTCACCACCCTCATGTCCGTTCTGCCCAGATCTCGCCGCCGCTCGGCCCGCTCCTTCGCCGCCCTCGCCGCGGCCGCCGCCTGCCTCGGCCTCCTCAGCGCCTGCGGTGGCGGTGAGGACTCGACCGCCGCCAAGGACAAGCCGGCCGCCGCCGGAGCCGACGCGTCCGCCGCCTTCCCCGTCTCCCTCACCAACGCGTGGGGCAAGACCGAGGTGAAGAAGAAGCCGGTGAAGGTCGCGACGGTCTCCGACGGCGACACCGCCATCGCGCTGGCCCTCGGCATCGTCCCGGTCATCACCCCGGACGTCGAGGACGGCGCGAAGGTGCCGGAGTACAAGCAGCGTGCCATCGACAGGCTCGGCGCCGGCAAGCTGAAGACGTACGACGACACCGACGGCACCGCCTACGAGGCCATCGCGGCCGAGGCCCCCGACATCATCCTCGGCATGAACACCTGGGAGATGGACGCCGACTACGCCAAGCTGCAGCCGATCGCCCCGGTGGTCACCTTCACCGACAAGGCCCACGCCGACACCCTCACCTGGCAGGACCGGTTGAAGACGGCCGCGAAGGCCCTCGGTCTGAGCGCCAAGGCTGACGAGGTCATCGCGGCGAACGAGAAGGCCACGACGGAGGCCGCCGCCGCGCACCCCGAGTTCAAGGGCAAGACCTACACCTACACGGTCGTCCACCCCGAGCAGGTCAGCTTCATGTCGTACGCCGACCAGGACCCGGGCGTCTTCGAGAAGCTCGGCTTCACCAAGACCGACAAGGCGAAGAACTACGCGCCGAACAAGAACGCGGTGAGCCTGGAGAACCTCGACCAGCTCGACGCCGACGTCCTCCTCGTCACCTACCCCTTCGGTGACCGCGGTGTGATCAGCGCCACCGAGCTGGAGTCCAACAAGCTCTTCCAGTCGCTGAACGCGGTGAAGACCAAGCACTTCACGGTCATCCCCTCGGAGAACTCGCTCTCCTCGGCCATCGCCTACCCGGACGCGCTGAGCGCCCCGTGGGTGGTCGAGCAGCTCACCCCGCTCCTCGCGAAGGCCGTCGCCGGCCAGTAGGCCGCGCTCGCCCCGCCCGATGCCGCCGAGGCCCGTCTCCTGTGGGAGACGGGCCTCGGCGCGTACGCACGTGGTCAGTGGTGCCAGGCCTTGCCTCCGGTGTTGTGGATGAACCGCTGAAGGACCTTCAGGGTGAGGACGTACTCCTCGTCCGAGATGCCCCGGTGCCGCTCCTGCCACAGCTCCGCCTGGGTCCGGGTCACCCGGGCGTGGAAGTCCTCTCCCTGAGGCGTGAGTTCGAGGTGTCCGTCCGCGTCCTGCGTGACCCAGCCGCGCGCGACGGTGGCGTCGATCTCCTCGTCGAGGTCGTCGATGCCCGCGGCCGCGTAACCGCTCAGTACCCCGGTCACCCCGTCGCGGGTCGGCGGCGGCTCGGCCCCCGCGATCCGGCTGAGGATCCAGGCCTGGGGCTGGGTGGTGCCGATGCCGGCGAGAACGGCTCGGATACGGGTGACCACCGCGTCGGAGGCGGCCCAGCTCCAGTAGCCGATGGGCTGCCGGACCAGTTCGGCATCGTTGTGCGAGTACTCCATGGCGGATCCGCTCCGTTCGTCGCTTCGAGATCGCCTTCCACGGACCACCGTAGGAACTCGACCGCACTTGAGGTCCAGCCCCGCCGGGACCGGACTTGCGCGCGGGGTGTCAGTGCCGTGGTCCGCGGGTTGGATGCGGGGCGCGCGCGGCGTCGTAGCGTGGCCGCATGCCGGATCTGCCGGACGGATGTGAAGGAGCAAGTCGGATGTCCACCCGTAGTCCCCGCTCGGTCGTCACCTTCCCCATCGTGCTCAGGGAGTTGACGGTGCTGCGCGTCTCGGACGTCACGCCCGGGATGCGGCGGGTGACCCTGGGCGGGCCGCAGTTGCACGCCTTCGAGCACGCCGGCCTGTCCCTTCCGGCGCTGCGCACCGACGGCTTCGACGACCATGTGAAGTTCTTCTTCGCGGAGGAGGGCCGGGAGCCGGTGCTGCCCCGGCAGAACGTGAGCAGCCTGGACTGGCCCTCGGACGGCCGGCCGATCTCCAAGGACTACACGCCGGTACGGTTCGACCCGGTGGCCGGGGAGATCGACTTCGACTTCGTCCGGCACGACGGCGGGATCGCCTCGTCGTGGGCGCAGCGGGCCGCTCCGGGCCAGGTGACCTGGATCGCCGGGCCGAAGATGTCGCACGGTCACCCCGAGGGCGCGGACTGGCTGCTGGTGATCGGCGACGAGACGGCGCTGCCCGCGATCGGTCGCTGGCTCGACGAGATGCCCGAGGGGACCCGGGCCCGGGTGTTCATCGAGGTCGGCGAGGACAGCCACCGCCAGGAGCTGCCGACGCGCGCGGAGGCCGAGGTCACCTGGTTGGTGCGCGGCGGCGTCCCGGCCGGGCGCAGCGATCTGCTGGAACGCGCGGTGCGGGACATGGAGTGGCTGCCGGGGACGGTCTTCGTCTGGGCCGCCGGTGAGGCCGTCACCCTCAAGGGCATCCGGCGGCACCTGTCGGTGGACCGGGGCGTGCCGCGCGAGCAGACGCACATCACGGGCTACTGGCGGCGTGCCGAGGTGGCACCCGGCCTCGCCGAGCCGGCCGATCCGGACGTCCTGGAGGGCGAGGACGCGCACGGGCGGCTCCACGAGCTGACCGACCTGGCCCCGGGGCTCGCGATCCGCGTGGCCGTCACGCTGGGCCTGGTCGACCTCGTCTACCAGGGCGTACGGGAGCCCGCGGAGCTGGCACGGCGCAGCGGGACGGAGCCGCGCTCGCTCGGCGCGCTGTTGAAGTACCTCGTGGAGATCGAGGTGTTCGAGGTCGCCGACGAGGGCTACCGGCTGACGCCGGTGGGCGAGGAACTGGTCGAGGACGACCACTCGTTGGAGGAGTACGACCTGCGCGGCGCCCAGGCCGCCTTCGACCTGTCGCTGGCGGGGCTCGCCGAGCGGCTGCGCACGGGCGCGAACGGCTGCCGCACGGCGTCCGGGGAGAGCCTGGCCGAGGCGCTGCGCACCGATGTACGCCTCGGCGGTTCGGCCCGTACCGCGATCGAGGACGAGGCGCGCTGGGTCTCGACCGGGGTCGCCGGTGCCTACGACTGGTCGACGGTGGGGGTCCTCGGCGCGTCGGGCAACGGCGCCGGCACGGTGGTCAACGCGCTGGTCAAGGAGTTCCCCGAGCTGCGGGTGCGGATCGCCGCCCTGCCGTCGGTGCTGGGTGTCCTGGGCGGGCAGATCATCGACCCGGAGGTGCTGCCCCGGGTGGAGCTCGTGGCGCAGACCCACCCGGTGCCGTCGGGTGCGGGAACCCTGCTGCTGTGCCGGCTGCTGGAGTGGCTGCCGGACGAGGACGCGGTCCTGACCCTGACCGAGGCCGCGGCCTCGCTGCCGGCCGATGGCGCCCTCGTGCTGGTCGAGCAGGTGGAGGCGGCCGACCCTGACGACATCGACGCGGTCCTGCACCACCTGCGACTCACGGCGGCGTTCGGCTCCGGGCTGCGCTCGGTGAAGGACGTGACCGCGCTGGCGGAACGGGCCGGGCTCACGGTGCGTTCCTGCCGTGACGTCGGCTGGGACCACCGTCTGTGGGTGCTGGCGCCGACCGCCTGACCCGAGGGGGCGTGCCGTGCCCGGCCGGGTACGGCACGCCCCCGCCTCGGCCTGACCCGGTTCGTGCCAATCTGTGGTCATGATGTCCGAGGTCACGGCCGCGACCTGGGCCCGGCGGCAGGTCGCCGCGGTCCGCGACGACCCGACGGGCCGGATGGCCTTGATGGAGCGCTGCTACCACGGCCCGTTCGGCAAGGCGCCCCAACACCTGCCGTTCCGCCGGGCGGCGATGTCGTTCATGCGGTGGCAGGTGCGGCGGGGCGTGCTGCGGCCCCCGTTCGCCGACCGCCCCGGCAGCCCGTGGTGGCGGGCGGTGAACGAACGGATCCTCCGGGACGGCTGCGAGGCGGTGGGCCTGAGCGGCGGACTCCCCGGGCCCGCCTCCGCGCGTACGGTCGACCACTGGCGTGTCTTCGCCGACCACCCGACGGCCCGGGCCTGGTACCGGGCTCACAACGGGAGCGTGGTCGCCGCCTACCTCGAGAACCTCGCCCTCGCGGAGGCGGAGAACGAGCCCGAGCGGTTCTTCATGAACGTCGTCCTCTGCCGTGTGCTGTACGCCCACGCCCTCGTCGCGGCGCCCCGTCTCGCCCTCGGGCGGCTGCGCCCACTGGCCCCGCTCCTCGGCGATCCCCGGGTGGAGATGACCGGGATCTTCTTGCAGCTGTCACGCGTGCTCCCCGACGAGTACCCGCTCCACGACACAGTGCGGTCCCACCTCGACAGGGAGATCGGCTTCGGCCGCCTCCTCGATTTCGGGGTGATCGCGCCGAGGCTGTCGCAGCTCTACGCGTGGTCGGCCCACGAACTCGGGGAGCCAGGCCTGCTCGACTGCGTCCGCGACGGATCCCCCGTCTACGCGTGGTCGTTCGACGACCGGCACGTCTGGAGGCCGCCGAACTCCTTCGTCCTCCGGGTGATCCACCGGGCGCTCCCGCCCGAACGGCTCACTCCGTACCGGTGACGGGTCCTACGCTCCCCCGCCTCGGCTCCACCGGTCGGCGGGGTCCGGTGCGCCCGCCTTGCGGGCGTGCAGCACGTGCGCGTCCAGGGGCAGGGGCCGGCGACCGACGAGTTGGAGGCCCACGTCGGCGAGCAGGCGTGCGTAGTGGTCGGCCCGACGTTCGCGGCCGCCTACGTTGCACAGCATGTGCAGATCCCAGGCGGTGGCCAGTGAGGGGGAACCGTCCCCGGGCAGGAGGCGTTCCACGACGAGCAGGTCCGCGTGGGCGGGCATCGCGCGGACGCAGTGGCGCAGGATCTCGCGACAGCGGTCGTCGTCCCAGTCGTGCAGGACGCGGGACAGGAGGTAGACGTCGCCGCCGGACGGCACGTCGGCGAAGTCACCCGCCCGACAGTCGCAGCGCGGGCCGCAGCCCGTGGCGTCGAGCAGGCGGCGGGCGGCCTGTACGGCGTGCGGGCGTTCGAGCAGGATCCCGCGCAGGCGCGGGTGTGCCGTGAGGATGCGCCCGAGGAGTTCCCCGTTCCCGCCGGCGATGTCCACGACGGTCGCGGGCTCGGGTACCCGCGCCGCCGCGGCGGTGATGACGGGATGGGCGGGGAGCGGCTGGAACATCCGTGAGCTCGCGGCCATGGACCGGTCGAAGAGGGCGGCGAGTTCGGGGTCGCGGACGAAGTGGTCGAAGTGGTTCTCGCCGAAGAGGTGGTCGAAGGCGGGCTGTCCGGTCCGGACGGAATGGTCGAGGGCTCCGAAGGAGCGGTAGAAGGGGCCCGCGTACATCAGGGCCAGCGGTCGCATCGAACCGGGCGTGTCCGCGCGCAGCAGGGCGCCGAGTTCGGTCAGGCGGAATCCTTCCTGCTCCTCGACGACCGCGCCGAGCATGGCCAGGTAGCGCAGGAGTGTGGCGAGGCTTCGGGGATGGGTGCCGGTCGGCCGGGCGAGGTCCTCGGTGCGGTGCGCCGTACGGGTGTCCATGACGTCGGGCAGGCCCAGCCGGGCGAAAGTGGCGAGTGCCTGGGTGGTCCACGCGCCGGTGAAGAGGTGGAGGAGCGTTTCGGCAGGCTGCCGTGCGTCGTGGCGGGGGCGGTGGTCCCGGTCGGGGTGGTCCAGATGGGCGGCGAGGGTGTCGCGGTGGTCGCCCCGGGCGTAGAGCTCCAGCCGCCGGTAGTCGCAGGCCGCGTCGGTGTCGGCCTCGGCCTCGACCTCGGCGGGAAGGGTGAAGTAGAGGACCGTGCCGTCCTCGTGCGGGTTGTATCCACCGCCGTCGGGCCGCGCGCCGTGGCGGTCGAGGATCGCGCACAGGCCGCGCAGGGCCAACGGCTCCGGGTGCTCGACCTCGAAGGCGAGGTGCGCCTCGTGCCGGCGGATGCGTTCGTAGGCGGCGATCGGTTCCAGGTCGGAGTGCGGGGGCACGGTCAGGGCGAACACCTCGACCGCGCGGCGCTCCCCGTCGCGGCCGTCCACCCGCGGGCGCAGGATCCGGACGTCGAGCTCGGCCGGGTCCCGCCGGTGGCGTCGGGCGAGGCGTTCCCGGACCACCACGCTGGGGTGGGAGGGGATGTCCACGGCCAGTCCGCAGTCGGCGAGTTGGGCCCGCAGGCCGTCCGCGTCCGGCGGGAAGAGCAGCAGTCCCGCGTGGGCGAACCGGCAGTGCTCGGCCAACGCCCGCAGGTCCGGGCCGGCGAGGCCGGGCAGGAGGAGCGGGAGCAGGGCGGCGCTGTCGTGCTCGCGGACGAACCGGACCGCCTCGCGCAGGCAGACGGTGTCGTCCCGGAGCAACGTTTCGTCGGGGAGGGTCGTCGTCATCGTGAAGGTGTCCTCAAGCCGGTACGGGGCTGGGCAGGGCAGGGCGACGCGGGTGGAGCGGGTGAAGGGGGTGGAGCGGGTGGAAGAACGGAAGGGAGGCGAGGGCGGGGTGCGCGGTACGGGGCCGGGCCCGCGGCGGTCACACGCCGACGTAGTTCTCGGCGAACCAGTCCTGGTGGATCCGCGAGGTACGCAGCGAGGCGAGCCGGGAACGCCGCAGGGCGGCGTGGAAGAACGATCCGGCGTCCTGGTCCCCGTCGGGGGGCGCGTGCAGGAGCCGGGTCATCCACCCGGTGAACTCCTGCGCCCGCCAGATGTGCTCCAGGCAGCGGTCCGAGTAGGTGTCGAGCCCTGCGGTGTCCCCCCGGGTGAGGGCATCGACCAGGGCTTCCGCCAGCATCTCGGCTTCCATGACCGCCAGGTTGGCGCCCTTCGCGGCGGCCGGCGCGAGCAGGCTCGCAGCGTCGCCCGCCAGGAGGAGCGGGCCGTGCCGCAGCGGTTCGACGACGTCACAGGTGAGGTCGAAGACCCCGCGTTCCAGGAGCGTGCCCCGGCGCAGGGGGCCGTGCTCCGCCGCGCCCATCCGGACGTCGAGCTCGTCCCAGATCCGCTGTTCGGACCAGGCGTCGGCCGGAGTGCCGCGCTGCCACTGGAGGTAGTAGCGGGTGACCTCCGAGGTGCGGGCCATGTGTCCGGCGAAGCCGCGGTCGTGGATGGCGTAGCCGACGGCGTCGAGGCTCGGTGGCGTCTCGGCGAGCAGGCCGAGCCAGGTCACCCCGTGGTCGTGCCGGTGGTGACGGACGGCGTCCGACGGAAGGGATCGGCGGGCCGCCCCGTACCGGCCGTCGCAGCCGGCGACGTACCGGGCGGTCCACCGGGTGGTGCGGTCGTCGGGTTCACGCGTCGTGACGGACGGCCGGGTGCCGTCGATGTCCCGTACGGCGAGTGCCTCGGTGCGGAAGCGGATGCGTCCGCCGAGGTCGAGGTAGTGGCTCAGGAGGTCCGTGACCAGGTTCTGCTGCGGGTAGACATGATGCTGCGCCCCTTGGCCGAGGGCTCCGTAGTCCAGGCGGAACCGGCCGTCCGGTGTGCGGAATTCGCACGTTCCGTGGCGACGGCCGTGCCGGTGCAGGCCGCCGGCGAGGCCGTGGCGATCCAGGATCTCCACCGTGTTCGGGGCGAGGAACCCCGCACGGGCCCGGGTCCGGACCTGGGTGCGGGAGGCACGTTCCAGGATGACGCAGTCGATCCCGGCGGTGTGCAGCAGGATTGCGAGAACGAGCCCGGCGGGGCCGGCACCGAGGACGACCACATCGGCTGATTCACATAACGTGGGGGACTTGTGACTTTCCGTCATAGCGGGTGAAGCATAAGCACGCGAAGATCCACACACCTACCTGAACCATCCCCAGGTAGGAATAGAGTGACAATCAGCATGCGCACGGCTGCCCGGTAACAGCGGGTCCCGGATCCGTTTCCGCAGCTGACAGGTGGTGCGCTCCAGGCGTGCGAAGGCGGGCGCACTCTCCTGTACGCCCCGGCGCGCGCGGCCGGGCTCAGCGGCTCCGCGCCGTGCGCGGCACCACCGCGTACGGCCGGCAGGACCGGTCCTCGCGTCGGCGGCGATGCGTCGAGGTGCGGCCCGGACCCGGTCGGATGCCGCCCGCGCCGCGACCTGGCGGGCGTCGGCCCAGGCCTCCCGAATGGCTTCGCGGAGCTGTCGTACGGCCCCGCCCTGCTAGCAGGGTGCCGTGTTCGAGGGAGTACCAGGCGAGCTCGGCCGTCCGGTCGGCGAACCGGCGGATCCCGGTCGAGGGTCGGGCCCGGCCGCAAGGGCGGGGCACGGTTCGCCGCCGGGCTCAGCGGCCGCGCACGCCCCGAGCAGGGTCCGCACCCAGTGGCCGAGCAGCCGTGGCAGCGCGGCGGATTCGTGACCGGGCGCCAGGCTGCGGGCTGCGGGCTGCGGGCTGCGGGCTGCGGGCTGCGGCGCATAGGACCGCGATCCCGTCTCGACGACCGGCTGGGCCGCTGCCAACTGGGCCAGTCCCTGGGCGGCCTGGGGCGTGGGGCAGTCGGCGAGTCCATCGGCGATGGAGGCCGGGCCGGTGCGAACGGGCCGGCCGATCGGGCGGCGGCTTCCGGTTCGGCGGCCATCGATTCCGGGCCCGGTACGGCGGTCGGCAGTGTCGCCGAGCCGATCGCGGCTGGTGACGAGGGCGACGCAGTCGTCGCCGCGGGCGACAACGGGCGGATCCGCTCGGAGCCGACGGCGTTGTCCGGTACGACCGGCAACCGCCGCCCGGTGGTCAGTTGCAGCGGTCCCGGACGCCGAGCACCGGCCGGAATTCACGGAGCACGGCGTGGGTGTCAGGAGCCGGGGTGGTGCTGAAGCCGCACAGGTCGGCGGAGAGGGCGCCGCGGGGGAAATCGGCGCGGCGCCGGGGCGACCCGTGCACCGCACTCGTGATGCGGTCGAGAGCCGCGAGTCCCCGAGGCCGGTGGGGCAGCGGGTGAGGGCGTCCCTGGCCGGCGGCAGGCGCCCCCACCCCATCTACCCCCACGCCTGACCGCCGGCCCGCCGGGTCCGGCGCCCGCCACCCCCAGGCGGTCGCCGGGCCCGGCCACGGCCCCCCGCGCCACGCCCCCCGACGCGGCCACGAGCCATGACGAGCGGCAGTGAGTCGCAACGAGCCGCCGCGTCAGAACGCGTAGAGGGTGTTGCCGTTCAGCGTCGCGGACATCACGCACGGGTTGGAGAAGGTGTGCTTCCACGAGACGCGGTCACCGCGCCATACGCCGTCCGCGGTGACGGTGACGGGGTCGTAGTGCCGCGGACACACCCGCCCCTGGTTCGGCGCGGCCAGCAGGCGGTCGAACTCGCCGCCGGTGGCGTTGAGGGCGTCACACGCGGCCCGGGGGTCGGGGTGCGTACCCTCGGCGGTGTAGGCGCAGCTGAGGACGGCCGCACGCAGGACCGTACCCGTGGCGGCGTCGTTGCCCTGGGTGATGGTGAACACCATCGCGGAGGGTGCGTACAGGCTCGTCGGGCTCGCCTCCGCCACGCCCGCGGTGCCTGCGAGGCAGAGGAGAGCGGCGGCGGAGACGGTGGCTAAGCGGCGGCGCATGACAAGGCCTACTTTCGATTCGAAGGATGTTTGGCGCGCTAGAGCTTTCATGTAGCGCTCAACTCGCCCTGAGCCTGCCAGGCATGAAGGTGCATCGCACCTGCGCGGTCGATTTACGGACAGTCCGTTCGGATGTCGGTCACCCGAGGGGTGGATCGCGCAACTCCCGGCGGGTGCCCGCAGGTCCGCAGCATGCGGGAGCGCGGTACGTCGACCGGTGTGACGTCGCTTCCCGCACCTGCGGCCCAGGTGGCGGCCGTGCCGAGTTGACCGAACGGCCCATCAGTGTGACCGGATCGCTACGGTGCGGAGCCCCCGGTCCCCAGCCCAGCCCCCAGCCCCCGGCGGCCTTTTGTGATCGGGCCGGTCAGCCGGACTTCAGACGGCGGCCGATCTCCTCGGTCATGCGGCGCTGGAGCTCCGCGAGCTGCTCGTTCGTATAGCCCGTCAGGTCGCTCGGATCCCCTGGGTTCTTCGCGCC
This sequence comes from Streptomyces sp. NPDC048331, assembly GCF_043201215.1. Lineage (NCBI taxonomy): Bacteria > Bacillati > Actinomycetota > Actinomycetes > Kitasatosporales > Streptomycetaceae > Streptomyces > Streptomyces sp. NPDC048331. Next base: position 22,262 of record NZ_JBICYT010000025.1, read on the forward strand.
CTCCTGCTGCTGTTTCTGCTGCTCCCGCCGTTTGAGCTCCTGCTCCTCGGGCGATCCGGGCACCACGTACGCACACCGGATGAGGGCTCCGTCGGCGGCCTTCAGGCAGGTCGCCTCCCGCCCGCCGACCTGGCCCTTGCCCTCCACCCGGTAGCGGACGTTCTGTTCGCTGCCGACGGTGGCCGTCCACGTCCCGCCCCCGGTCGGTACGACCTCGAAGACCTGGTCGTCGTTGTAGCAGCAGACGTCCCGGTACTCCGCCTTGATCAGGGCGACGAGCGCCTTGGGGGACGACCACGCCGGATCGAGGCGATGGACGGTCATCGGCGCGAGCCCGGCGCCCTGGTGGCGGGTGGGCACCATGGACACCGCCACGACCGAACTGGCCTCCCCCTGCGGGGTGAGCGGGGTGACGTACGCGCTGCGCCCGGCCGTTTCGACGTACCGCAGGGTGAACTCGGACTCGTTGCCCTCATTGGCGCCGTCCTCGGAGGCGTCCCATCCGCTGCGCTCGAACCACCAGTCGCTGAACCCGCCCACCGCGGCGGTCCCTTCGCGCTGTCGGGCGGCGAGGCTGATCGGATAGGACGGGCCGGGTACGGCGGAGGTGTCGGTGGTGATGGTGAGCTTTCCGGTCCGCCCGTCGTAGAGCGCGACGCCGGCGGGACGCTCGGTCACCACGAGGATCCCGGTCTGCCGCTTGAGCGGTACGACGACGACCGGTGTGCCGCCCGAGCAGGTCACGTAGGCGTCGTCGGCCTCGAACCGGACCCAGCGCTTCTCGGCCGAGATCTTCCTGCCGAGGTTGTGGGTGAACCACCCGCTGATCCTGGCGTCCGCCGCGGACACGTCGAAGGCGCACCGCTCCTGGCTACGGCTCTCGCCGCCGAGCGGGACGTCCTGCACGAGCCCGACCTCGTACCCGGCCAGCCAGCCCCGGCGCTCCACGAGGGTGGCGAACCGGTCCGAGTCGGGCAGGTAGGTGATGTCGGAGATCTCCCCGGTGACATCGCCGAGGTGCGGGGCGGCCTGTGCCTTGCCGGCCACGTAGGGCACGCGGGCCGCCAGCGCCGGTACGGGCTCGGTGACGACCTCCGCGGTGGCCATGTAGGCACGGTCCTGCAGGTACGAGCCGTAGACCAGCCAGCCGATGGTGAGGCCCAACCCGACGACGGCGCCCAGGCACCCGAGGGTGACGGCCGCGTTCCCGGAGCCCGCGTCGCGCCCGGACCGGCGCCGTAGCCGGCCCACCACCAGCACGCCCACCAGGGTGGCCGCGGCGGCCAGCAGGGGCAGGGCGAACCAGGCGACGAGCTTGCGCAACTCCCAGACGGCGATGGTGGTGTAGTACGAGGCGTACCAGAGCACGAACCCCACCGGCAGAACCACGAACCCCACGCGCAGTGCCCGACCCATCAGCGCCCCCGCCCCCTCGGCCCCGCGTCACCGCGTCCGATTCTCCACCCTTGATCAGGCCGTGTCACCGGGTTGCACGGAAGCGGCCTGCACGAGTTCCTTCCGCATCAACGTGCACACGGTTTCGTAGCGGCGCAACGATCCGTCAGGGGCTTGTTCGTCCCACGAGTCCGGCTGACGGTCGTACGCGACATATCCCAGTCGTTCGTACAGTGCGCGTGCCCGGGGGTTGCCCTCCTCCACGGCCAACTCGGCGTACCGCAGACCACGGTTCCTGATCCGTAGTTCCGCGGCTTGCACAAGGAACGCGCCGATCCCGCACGACTGCAGCGCGGGGTGGACCGCCAGCTGCCACAACGTGCCGACACCCTCCTTGACCTGGTAGTCGACCCCGCCCTTCGCCACGGGGATGTCGGCCGCGGCGCAGACGGCAAGGTAGTCGACCTCACCGAGCCGGGCACGTTCCAACTGTTCGGCGACTCGGGCCAGGTGATGGTCCGAGCCGGCCCACCCGCACGAGGCCAGGTCCGCGTGCACCAGGTCACGCGCCGACAGCTCCAACACGACGTCGGTCATCTTCCCCACCTCCGGCGTGCAAGCATCCCTACCGCTCACGCGGGACACAAAGGCTTTTCCTCGGCCCATCAGCATGTCCTGACCGTGCGCGGGACAGCCTCGAGGGCGCGGCCACGATCATCCGGCCGTCGGGCGGGATCGGCGGACGGGGTGGCCGTCGGGGTTTCCGGTGAGCCAGGAGCCGTCGCCCAGGGGTGTCCCGTCGTACGGGTGGCTCGCGTCGAGGGAGATCTCGCCGCCGGGCGTGCCCGTGCGCACGTCGACGAGCTGGTGACGGAACCACTCCTCCTCGTCCTCGCGCTCACCGCCCAGGGTGATGACGGCCGTGTCCGGGGTCAGGTAGCCGCCACTCCATTCCATGAAGGTGTCGTCCGGGTCGTACCCGAAGGCCTCGACGGGCAGGGTGAACAGCACGTCCCCGCCGGGGTGGTCGTGGAAGGCGACGTCCGCCTGGTCGTGGCCGACGGTCATGAACTGCTGCCCGCCCGGTGCCACGTCGATCAGGCAGCGGTCCGGCCACGGGTACGTCACGAACCTCGGCGCGCCGTCGGCACCGATCACACCCCTGAGGACGACGGCCCCGTCCTGGCCCTCCCCGATGTCGAGGTACATGCTGCCGTCGGCCGGCTGGGGGTGGTGGAGACCGCCGTGTCCGGCGGTCTCCAGCTTCCGACGGGCGAGGACCTCCCCGCTGTCGGCGTCGTACACGACCCACTGGTCCGTCACCCCGCGCCGCGCCATCACGTCGGGCCGGTAGACCCACACGGTGCGGCCGTCCGGGGACAGCGAACAGCCGGGCCGATGGCCGTGGCGGACGTCGGAACGCGGTGCGAAGTCCGAGGCCCACACCGGGTCCCCGGAGCGCGCGAGGCAGACGACTCCGTCGCGCGTGGTGTACACGACCCGCTCCAGGTCGGGCCGGACCACGGACTCCTCGACCTCGTCGCCGGCGCGCGTCGGGAACACCGCGGCGGTCTCCAGCGGTCCGAAGGTGTCGGGGTCCACCACGTAGGCGTGGATCCGCCCGTCGCGGTGACGCGTGATGATCTTCGGAGGCTGACCAGGAATCATCCGAAGAGGCTAGCCTCCCGGCTCGGACCGCGACCGGGCGGCGTCGGGTACACCCGGACTACGCCTGCGGCAGCGGGAGGCTCCTGGGGTCGACGGGGCGGGGTACGAAGACCGGCGCGTCCGACTGGTAGAAGAGGTCGATGTCGGCCTCCTCCCCACCGACGATCAGGGTGTCCCAGGCACCGCTCTCGCGCAGGGTACGCAGGGTGGCCGGGGCGATCGAGGACAGGTGGGCGCGCAGTTCACCGTCCGTCGGCGACCCGGGCAGCCGGGGCCCCAGCCGGTCGCGGATCCCGGCCATCCGCTCCAGCAGCGCGTCCAGGTCGCTCCCGTCCGCGCCGCTGGTACCCGCGCCGCCGTCGCCCCCGCCACTGTCGACCGCGCCGGCCTCCGCGCCGCGCGCGATGATGTCCCTGATGGCGCGGGTGACGCCTTGGTCGTCGGTGGTCACCATGGCGTTCCAGGCCCGGCTCTTGTGCCGGTACTGGAGCATGGACATGGCGGCCTCGTGCCGGGTGAAGTCGGCGTCCCGCAGCGGCTTGCCCTGCCAGGCGCGGCTGAGGGACCGGGCCAGCGAGGTGGCCGAGGCGAGGCCGCTGTTGAGGCCACGTCCGGGCCAGAAGTGGATGGCGTTGGCGGCGTCGCCCAGCAGGAAGCCGAAGGTGCCGGGGCTGGTCGCGGTCGGCCGGTGCAGCTGCGCCGTGAACCGTGGGCGCTGCACCATGTCCAGCCGGAACGAGGTGATCGCCGACAGGTCGTCCTCGGCCACCCCGAACAGGCGAAGGCCCTGCCGGATCTCCTTCCACAGCGGGGAGCCGCGCAGCAGGGCGGGCAGGAAGAGGGTGCCGTGGGTGGGGCAGCGGAATTCGTTGTCCTCCTCCTGCCGGCTCATCAGGCAGGGGCGGGCGGCGATGCATTCCTCGAAGACCTGGCGGACCGGGTCGATGCCGATGACGTTTCTGGCCTCCTCCCGGGTGAGCCGCATGTTCAGGAAGCCCTCGCCGCGCAGCGAGTTGAGCAGGAAGCGGTTCTGGGACACCGTGAGCAGCACGCTCATCGGGTCCGGCAGCGTCGACTTGACCTGTAGCCCCAGCACGATGTCCTGAAGGTGCTCCCCGTCGAGGGAGTAGATGGAGGCGTCGGCCGTGCCGAAGCGGTCGGCGTAGTGCTCGCGGGTGCGGGAGCGGCCGCCCTCGCAGACCACGAGGACGTGTTCCTGGGTGAGCCGGTCCTGCCGCTCGGTCACGTCGAAGCGTTCGGGGACGAGGCGGATCGCGGGCCGCCGGTTCGCCAGGTCCAGGAGCCGGTCCTCGATGTGGGCGATCCGGATGTTGCGGGGCGGGTGGCCGTCGACCGAGTCCGGGCCGACGGGCCACATCTCGGAGTAGGCGTCGCCGTCTTCGAACAGCGCGCCGCGGACCGCCTCGGACAGGGCGAGGTACTGGCGGCTCTGGACGGTCACCACCTGCCGGCGGCGGTAGTTGCCCTGGGTCTCGTCCTTCCACACGACCGCGGAGCCCTTCCTGGTCCAGCGCCCGTCGTAGACGGTGACGGCGGTCCGGCCGGGCAGCATCTCGTCGAGCGCCAGGGCGAAGGCGAGGCCCACCGGGCCGCCGCCCGTGACGGTGACCCGCAGGGTGCCGGGGTCCGCGGTACTCACCCGCGGGACGTCCAGCAGGGAGAGGTCCATGACCGTCTCCATGGCGTCCTGCGCCTCGTACAGGAACGTTTCGTCACCGATCCGGATGCAATCGTTCGGGCGCAGCACATGCCGGGTGACGCGCAGGTCGTTGACATACGTGCCGTTGCGGCTGTCTCGGTCGTAGAGGACGAACCCGGGGTCCTCCGCGAGGATCTCGGCGTGCAGCCGGGAGGCGTTGGCGCTCACGATCACGACGCCGTTGTCACTCTTGCGCCCGAAACTGAGGGGCTCGCCGCCCAGGACCACGCTCTGTCCGGTGAACGGACCCGTGCGCCCAACGATGACCGATGGCACTCCACACCCCTTGAAAACGATGTCGCTTATTGCTCGTACGCCGACAACACGCGATCGAGAAGGTGTTCGGTTCAACCATTTCTTGGAATCTTTCGAGTACCTCTGAACCGGGGTCCCGACCCGTACGTGATGTTCGCGTCGGTCGGCGCCAAGAAGGAGAACCGCCCCCATGTACTACGAGGAAGACGAGACCGTGACGGAGACCGCGTTCACGGCCACCACCGCAGGCACTGCCGCGGGTACCGCCCCGGGCACGGACGCGGCGGGCGGGGACCGGCTGATCGCGGGCCGCTACCGGCTGCTGTCCCGGCTCGGCGAAGGCGGTATGGGCACCGTGTGGCGGGCCCACGACGAGACCTTGTACCGGGAGGTCGCGGTCAAGGAGGTACGGGCTCCGGCCGGGCTGCAGGCCGGTGACATCACGCGGATGTACGGCCGGTTGGAGCGGGAGGCCTGGGCGGCGGCCCGGATACCCGACCGGAACGTGGTCACGATCCATGACGTGGTCATGGAGGACGCCCGGCCCTGGATCGTGATGGAGCTGATCCGCGGGCGGTCGCTCGCCGATCTGCTGCGGGCCGAGGGCCCGCTCACCCCTCGGCACGCCGCGCACATCGGCGGGGAGGTGCTGAGCGCGCTGCGCGCCGCGCATGCCGTCGGGGTGGAGCACCGGGACGTGAAGCCGGCGAACGTACTGCTCGCCGAGGACGGCCGGGTCGTGCTCAGCGACTTCGGTATCGCGATGGTCGAGGGCAGCACCGCGCTGACCATGACCGGAGAGCTGGTCGGCTCCCCCGAGTACCTGCCGCCGGAGCGGGCACTGGGTCGCCCCTCGGGCCCCGAGTCCGACCTGTGGTCCCTCGGTGTGCTGCTGTACGCGGCCGTGGAGGGACTCTCCCCGTTCCGGCACGACACCGCGCTGAGCACTCTGCGGGCCGTCGTGGACGAGGAACCGCCGGTGCCCACGAGCGCCGGACCGCTGGCCCCGATCATCGCCGGGCTGCTCCGCAAGGAGCCCGGCGAGCGGACCCCTTCGGCCGAAGCCGCCGAAGCCCTGCGGAACATCGCGCACCCGGACGCCACCACGACCGCCGGCGGCCGCGTCCTGCCGGACCCCGCCGCATCCTTCGCGGAACCCGTCGCCGCGGCGCCCGTTGCCCCGCCGCGCAGGCGCCGTACGGCGGCCTTCGTCGCGGCCGGCGTGGCCGCCTGCGTACTGATCGGCGGCGGGATCGCCTACGCCCTGAACGGCGAGGACGCGAACACCGGCACCGATCCGGGCGTACGGATGTCGGTGGCGGGCACGAACACGACCTACACCGGAAGCTGTCCGATCCCCGAAGGCCGCGCCCCGGCGTTCATCGCGACCTTCACCGCGTCCGAGCCGACGCTGATCTCCTACCGCTGGGTGTCCGGCGACGGCTCCGTGGTGGATCCGCACTGGCGCACCCTGTCGATCGGCGACAAGTCCGAACCGACGAAGCGCGACACCGTACGCCTGACGGCCTACGCGAAGTCGGGCACCCTGACGACGGGGATGGCCGTGGAACTCCAGAGCCCCGTCCGCGTCACCTCCAACCCGGTCCCCTTCTCGATCACCTGCACCGGCTGAACCCCGCGCGGGCCCGGCCCGCGCCGGCCGGGGCCCTCACGGAGCACGGTGACGCTCCGCCCGCTCTACGTTGGCGACCATCCTGCGCAACACCTTGAGGGCCGCCACGTACTCCTCGTCGCCGATGCCCTCGTGGACCACGGCACGTTGCTCGGTCACCAGCTGCCGAAGCCGCGCCCTGGCGGCTTCCCCGGCCTGCGTGAGGCGCAGCCGGCCGCGGTCGTCGGTCGAGAGCCAGCCGCGGTGCAGCAGCTGGTCCACGACCCGTGCGATCTCGTGCGGTCCGTCCGCCAGTGGGGTCAGCTGGGCGACCACCTCCTCCCGGGCGGGTGCGGGCAGTGCGCCGTTGACCCGGTTGAGGACCCAGTACTGCGGCTGTGTCACATCGATCCGGGCCATGGCGTCCCGCAGCTGCCGGGTGACGGCCGTGCGGGCCAGGCCGCTCCAGTAGCCGATGGGCTGGGTGGCCAGCATGTCGTCGGTGGCCGCCGGATCGGCCGGCGCCTGGTCGGTGGTGGTGGTGCTGCCGGTCAACGGTTTCATGATCACGACGCTACACACCGACCGGGCGCCGGCCTCACCGGCGGTCGGATCCCGGACAGGCCGGCTCCCAGGTGGCTCCCTCGGCGACGGTGTCGAGTTCGGTCCGGGTGAGGCCACCACCGACCGCCGCACAGGCGGCGGCCCGTGGATCGCGGGCGGCCACGACCGTCCGGGTGACGTCCCGTACGACGAAGCCCGAAGCTCCTAGCAGGAGACGGCCCGGCAGTAGGGCGAACGCGTTCGGGTTTTCGGCGAAGGCATCCCTCCCGAGAGCCACCGGCTCCATCCCCGGTCGTACGAGCCAGGTGGTGAAATCCCGATATCCGGAGGTGGTGGCGAGTGCGCCCCAGGTACCCGCCACGCGCACGTCCATCCTGTTCGCCCCCTTGGGCAAGGGGAGGTCCGGGAGGGCCTCGGCCTTGCCGGAGCCGGTCAACCGCCAGCCGTGGGCCCCGTGCCGCAGGATGCTGCCGTCCTCACCGAACACGAAGCCGCCCGAGGACTCGGCAGGGTGCGGGATGGTCTGCGTCAGGCGAGCCTCTTTCGCGCCGGACAGGTCCCAGATGGCCAGCCCCGTACGGCCGCCGTCCACGATCAGCCTCCGCCCGTCGGAGGACAGCACCGAACCGCGCCCGGAGACAGGGGCGGAACCGGTCTCCTTGGAGGAGTCGTCCTCCGTGCCGAAGCCAGGCTCCACGCCGGACTCGGGCACGGGGCCGGGGCCGGAGTCGGAGTCCAGGCCGGAGTCGGAGTCCATGGGTGCTTCGGGGGTGGCTGTCTCGTACTCCTCCCCACCGGCTCCGTCGCCCGGGATCTCCCCCGGCCGCGGCATGCCGGTCTTCGGGACGGCGTGCTCGTCCACCGTGGGGGTGGAGATCCCGGGCAGCAGCCGCTGGACCGGCCCGGCGTGGCTGCCGTCGGCGTCCACCCGCCAGACCAGGGCCTCGCCGTGGCCGGCGAGCTCCGCCACGACGGTCTTCCCTTCCGGTCCGACCAGGAGGGAGGTGATACCTCCGGTGGTGTGTCCCCTACCGGAATCCCTGGGCACACCGCTGTCCGCCGCGATGTCCGCGGGCAAGGGGAACGCGGCCTCCAGGCGGCGCGGCCGGGTTCGGTCGCTCACGTCCCACAGTGACAGCTCGCCGTGATGGATCGCGGCCATGCGGGTGGCATCGGAATCGATCCCCAGCAGGTCGGCGGGCGTCTCCAGAGTGCCGAGACGCCGGAACGGCGGGGCGGCTGCGGCATCGAGGAGGACGGTCTCCAACTCCTGCTTCGTCGTGCCTTCGACGAACTGGGTCACGGCCAGGATCGATGCCTTCTGGGCGAAGGCGGTCGTCCTCTGGCCCGTGAGGGGCTGCGCCTCCGCCGAGTCGGTCTGGGCGGAGACGTCCCAGAACCGCACCGTGCCGTCTTCGCCGCCGAGCGCCAGACGCTGCCCGTCCGGGCTGTAGGCGATCGCCGGCACGGTGTCGCCGGCCGTCGGGGGCTTGACCGTCGCGCCGATCGTCCTGCGCAGGACGACCTCGCTGCCGAGCAGGATCACCCCGGAGTCGTCGCGTGCCGCGGCGCTCCCGTGAGGCCCCGGCACCACCCAGTCCGTTCCCCGGAGCACGGTTCGGAGACGGTATCCCGGGCCCGTCCGCTCGGGGTAGATGTCCCAGACGTCGATGAACCGGTTGCCCGCGCCCGCGCCTGCCGCGAGGGGGTGGCCGGTGGCACTGTAGAGGATGTAGTCGTTCGAATCGCTGAAGGCGACGCCGTGGGTGGGGGTGATCTGCCCGCCGCCGCGCGGGTCGCCGGGGCCCACGGGCAGGCCCGGCTCGATCACGACCTTCACCGGGAGCGCGGCGGCCTGGGTGTCGTGCACCTGGATGTTGCGGTTGTCGGCGACGGCGACCCGGTTACCGGAGGCATTGACCGCGAGGCCGACGAGGTCGTTGTCCACTGTGGTGGCGTAGGCGGCGATCTGCCCCTTCTTCTGCGGCGCGGCGGGGTTCGTGACGTCGTACACGGTGAGGGCCTCCGGTGAGGCCGAGTCGCCGCCGGCCCGCGGGGTCAGCGGCCCGAGGGTGGCCAGGGTACGGCCGTCACCGCTGACGGCGGCCTGCAGCACCTGACCGCCGCCCGGCAGTTCCGCGAGCCGCTGCGGCTTCGCCGGGTCCGCGAAGCTCCACACCTCGGCGCGAAGGTCGGCCGTCCCGATGAGCACGGCCGTACCCCCGGGGGTGGTCAGCGGCAGCAGGACCGGCCCTACCTCGCGCTGCGGCTTGCGGGCGTTCGCGCCGGCCGGCACCGGAAGCGTCGTCACCGTGGCCCGGGACACCGCGTCCCGGACGGTGATCCGGTCCCCGTCCCGGCTCAGCAGGGTACGGCCGCCGCCCGTGTAGCCGAGGGCGGTCGGCCCGGGGGTGCCCGCCACCGGCGGTACCTCGCCCCGGTAGCGGGTCTCCATCAGGATGCGCAGCATGGCGTCCTCGGAGGCGTCGCTCGGGCTCATGCGATGTGCGGACAGGGCCAGCCGCAGGGCCCGGCCCGGATCGGAATCCTGAACTGCGGTGGCTTCGTTGAGAAGGGACCGCGCCTGCTTCTCGCGCTTCTCCGCCGCGGTCCTCTCCGCCTGGAGGTGGGCGAGAAACGCGAACACGAGGGCCGCGGAGAGCAGAAGGCCGAGGGCCTGCCCGCCGAGAACCTTCCAACTGAACGCGCTGGCCTTACGCCTGGCCTTCGGCACATCGGGAACGGCGGCGATCTGCGCCGGTTCACCGGGGAGTTCACCGGCCACCGCGCGTGCCTCGCGCCCGTCCGATTCCGCGACGACGACCACCCCGAGGCCGTGCGCGGCTCTCAGCTTGGCGCGGAACCCGGAGACGGAGACCAGCTCGCCTACGTCCGTGACGTCCGCCGTGACGGAGTTGCTCGCCCTGACCCGGCGGTAGAAGAGGGACCGGCGAGCGAGGGCGGTGCACCACCGCCCGACGTCGTGCGGGCGCAGGGCCGGCTGCCGGACGCGTACGGTCTCGGCGAGCAGCACCCCGAAGGCCGCGCCGAGGGACGGTCCCGCGATCCTGTAGGGCACCGAGCCCTTGGTGGCCTCCGCGGTGCCCGCGAGCGTGAACCCCTGCAGGGACCACAGCACGGTTCCCGACAGCCGCCGCCCGGACGCCTTCCAGGCCCGGGCCATGGCCGCGGCGTAATTGTGGTCGGCGGTGAACAGCGGCATGGTCTCGGGGTCGGGCACCAGGCCGCGGGGCCCGCCCGGCAGCAGGGTCAGGGTGAGCCGCCCGGAGGCGCCCACGCCCTGATGGTCGAACAGGACGCGCACCGCGACCGGACTTCTGGTGGGTCCGGGGAGCCGGCCCAACGCCAGCCGGCACAGGGACAGCGCCGCGGCCAGCACCGGGCCCGTGGCGACGGCGTCCCCCGCCGCGGCCGCGAGCCGGTCCAGGGAGCGCCGGAGCCGCTCGTCGCCGTGGGCGAGATCGGCCGGGTCCCAGGGCGCGGTCTCCAGGTCGGCGGTGGCTCCGGCGCCCCGGTACCAGGCCAGAGCGACCGCCAGGCGGGCCTCGTCCGCCTCGGGGTCGAGGAGGTCCAGCGCGAGTGCGGCCTGGATCCGTACCGCGGCGAGGACCGGCTGCGACTCCCCCGGATCGAAAACCACCAGGCCGGAGGCACTGCGCAGACCATCGATCAGGGTGGCGTCCGACCCGTGTACGTCGATCTCGCCCAGCGCGTCGTGGAGGGCGGTGTCCTCCCCGGTGTACAGGAGGCGCAGTGCGGGCGTGTCGGACCGTTCGACCAGGCGGGAGAGCCAGGCCACCAGCGTAGCCGGCTCGCCGGACATCAGCTTCTGCAAGCGGCCGGCCTCGACCGCGGTCTGACGCGCACGGGCGAGGGCGGTGTCCAACGCATCGAGCGTTCCGCTCCGGCCCCGGCCGCGCCCGACGGCGGTCATGGTCTCGTCCTTCATCGTCGTCATCCCGTTCAGGCTCCTTCCGCGGCGCGGCGTACGGGGTGGCCGGCGGGGAGCCGGTCGAGCAGTGCGCGCCAGCTGCGCCGGTCGGAGGCCCGTACCTGGCAGGCCAGCGTCCTGCGGACGGCCTCGGGGTCCAGGAACGGCAGGTCCGCCAGACCGAGCGGCGGGCCTGCCTGGTCCGCGGTGACCACGGCCTCCGCCACGGCCGTCATCTTCAGGTCGCCGGACAGGCCGTCGTCGAAGGGCATCAGCAGGACGTACAGGTCGCCGCCTTCGACGGCGCCGGTCACGTGGACGGGCAACAGCAGCACCTCGTCGTAGCCCTGGGCCAGCAGCGCCGCATCGGCGGTGTCGAGGGGGGCGGAGACCGCGATGTAGAGAGCGCTGTCGTCCTGGACGGTCAGGGTGAGGGTGAAAGCCGAACGCAGCACCCCGTCCTGGGCCGAGTCTGCTCCGCCCGCCGCGGCGGGTGCGAACTCGTTCCTCACCGAGGCCGGCCTGCCGTAGTCCAGTCGGTGCCACACGACGTCCGCACGGCCGGGCCCGGCGCTCGCGCCGCCCGGACCGGCGAAGGCCCCGGCGAGTCGTTCCACCGCGAGGGCGGCCGTCGCGGACAGGAAGGCGTCGCCGCGGCCGACCGCGTCCAGCAGCAGGATCAGTCGCTCCCGGGTCGGTCGTGGGATCCGGCCGGTGGCGGCCCCCGCGAGGCGTGCGCACAGGGCGGTCGTCGCGACCCGTCGACGCCGCGGGTCGGACGCGCGCAGGGCGGAGCCGAGTTGTTCCAGGGCGGCGGTGAACCGGGACCCGGCGGGCGCGAAGTAGTGCCGCAGCCGTACGGGGCGATGCGCGGGGGTGTCGCCGTGCGCCGGTCCGGACGCGTCCAGGGCCGCGGTCACCTCGTCCGCGAGCCGGTCCACACGCTCCCAGGGCAGTACGTGGAAGCAGTCGGGTTCGGGCCGGCCCTCGGCCGCGAGGCGGTCCAGCAGGCTGTAGCGCAACCCGGGGGCAGCCGCGGCGAGGAGGGCCTGTTCGATCGGCTCCAACCGCTCGGCCGGCCAGCGGCGTTCGATCGCGGCGACGGCCTCGGCGGTGACGGGGTCGGCGGGCAACGGCTGCCCGAGGCCGTCGAGTTCCAGTACGGCCTCGCCGGTGGTCGGATCGATCAGCGCGAGGGCGTGGCCGCCGCCGGACAGCGGCAGCGAGCCGCGCTCCCAGCCGGTGCGGAAGCGGTCCAGGCTTCGGGCGTCGGCGCGCTCGTCGCCCTCGTTGACGGGGCCGTAGGCGGTCCAGAACGGTCCCGGTACGGACCCGCCGGTGCCGCCGTTCCCTCGGACCTGTCCGGGGATCGGCGTGGTGGCGCCGGGGTGCGGCGCGGTGGGACGGGCGTCCCGGACCCAGGTGGTCAGCGGCCGGTGCACGGCGGTCATGCGCCTGCCTCCTCGGTGAGTCGGTCCACCAGTGCCCCGGCGGCGGGGCCGAGAAGCCCGGCGATCTCCACGGCCCGGCGCAGGCCGTCGTGGGGGACACAGCCGCGCCAGGAGTGCCGCACCGCCCGCCAGTCGGACTCGTCGAGCCGGTCGGGCAGGTCGGCGGGGAGTTCGGCGGCCCATTCCCGCAGGTGGGTGATGTCCGCGTCCGGGTACCGGAAGGTGAACTTGACGAAGCGGAGCAGCACCAGGGCGCTCCGTCCTGCGGGCCGCTCGGCGTTGCGGCTGGCCAGCACGCGCGGCCGGGCCCGCAGGTGTGCGATGCCCTCTCCGGAGGGGTCGGCGAGCAACCGTCTGCCGTGGTCGTAGTAGAGGCTGTTGACGGTCAGGTCGCGGGAGGCGACGTCGTCGGTCAGGCTGCCGCCGTAGGCGGGGAAGAGGAAGTCGGTCACCGCGAGCGCCTTGTACTCCAGGATGCGGGAGCCGTCGCCCTGTTCGGGCCGCGACAGGTGGACCACGAGGCTCGGTCGGCTCATCCGTGCCTCGTAGTCGCCGAGTCCGAAGTCCACGGACCAGTCGTCGATCGCCTGGCGCATCTCCAGGGGCGGGAGTGTCCCGGCGAAGTCCAGGTCGTTGGGGGCGGCCTCGGGGCCCACGTCCACCAGGTCCCGCACCGCGCCTCCGATCAGCCAGAGGTGGTGTCCGCGCTCCGGTAACCGCTTCATCAGCAGCCGGATGAAGGCGCCCTCGGCGCCGGATCCGTCCAGGCAGCCGTCGACGGCGTCCCCGATGCCCGGCGCCTCCTCCTCGGCCGGGCGGAAGGCCTGCGGGAGACAGGCGTCGACCGGCCCCGGTCCCTGGAACTCGATCAGCAGGTCCGCCCTGCCCGGTCCGTCCTCGGGAGGTTCCGGCGCCTCCCGGTCACGCTCCCGCAGCAGCACCTCCCGGCGCCCTTCGGTCACCGCCATCCCCAGCAGCGGCTCACCGTCGGCCAGATCGCCGCGTACGGGCGTGCCGTCCTCGGCGCGCCGGTACATCCGCGACGGTTCCTTCATGTCGTTCTCGTCGGGCAAGGTTCCTCCCCTGTTTCGCCCCTGATCCACCCTGCTTGCTTCCCCACCGCTGCCTCAGCCGCCCGACAGGGACCTGCCCAGCCCCAGTCCCACCGCCGATGCCAGCACCCACCCGATGCCGACCAGCGCGTAGCCGAACCACTGGGTGGGGCCCACCGGTTGGAAAGCCGTCTCCTGGCCGAGATTCACCAGGGGCAGGAGGAGGTCCAGTGTGTAGGCCGCCGCCTGGAAGCGCGGGGCTTTCTCCGGTTCCAGCGCGGTCGGGGGCACGGATCCGAAGACGACCGTGCCGAGCGCCACCAGTGCGGCCAGCCAGCCCAGGGCCCGCCACGGCCGGAAGCCGTAGCCGACCGTGACCTGTAGGACGCCCTCCCACCAGCGGATCGGCCCGGACAGCGCGGCCCGGTGGCGGCGCTGGGCGGCGTAGCGGACCTTGCGGGCGTCCAACGGTCGGCCGAGTGCCGTGTAGTGCTGGGCGAGTTGCTCGTACGGCTGTGCGACGGCCTCGGCGGACGGGTCGCGGGCGAGCCAGCGCAACCGGTCGGCGGCGGGCAGGACGGGGTGCAGGGAGCGGTAGGACAGTCCGGCGAGGCCGGCCCGGGCGGGCCAGTGGGTGGGGCCGTCGAGCAGTACTCCCACCGTGCCCTGGTCCAGGTGCAGCTCGTCGGCCCGGTCGACGCGCAGGTCGAGGGTGTCGCGTACGTGGATCCCGGCGGCCGAGACGGAGCCGCGGGTGACGGTCAGGCCGTGCAGGCTCACGTCGGACGCGGACAGCCGGTCCAGGGCCAGCGCGGTCAGCCCGCCCGGGTGGCCGATCCGGGCTCCCGAGAGGTCGAGACGGGTGCGCAGTTCGGCCCCGGTCAGGCGGACCTCACCACGGGCGGTGAACGGCGCCGTGCACCATACCGCGCCCCGTACGGTCGCCCCGGAGGCGCCGAGCGCGATGCCGTCGGGGTGGGTGAGGCGGGCGCCGGTCAGCCGGACGCTGCCCGCGATGTCCGCGTTGAACATGCGCAGTGCTCCGTCGACGACCAGCCGGCCGGCCGGCAGCCGGTCCCCGAGCACCGACCGGTCCAGGACGAGCGCGTCGCCGCCGGGCGCGCGGACCGCGGCGTCGTCCAGCCGCACCGGGCCCGCCACCCGTATCCCGGCCAGGAACACCACCCCGGACGCCGCCGTGCCCGCGAGGTCCAGGGCTCCGGCGACGACCATGCCCTCCGCGGACAGTGCCCTTCCGTCGGCCCCCGGTCCCAGCGTGCTGCCGGCCAGTACGACGTCGGTCTCGGCCCGTGCCCGCTCCAGCCGCACGCCGCACGGGATCGTACAGCTGCGCAACTCCAGGGGGCCCTGCACCCGTATCCGGTCCGCGTGCACGGCGGGCAGGTGGCACCGCGTCAGGGCGAGGCCGGGCAGCAGGGCGTCGGCGCACACGAGCGGCTCGTCGAACTCGCAGTCCTCGAAGCGGATCCGAAGGATCTCCGGAGCCACTCCGCCCCCCGTCAGGTCGAGCCGTCCGATCACGCGCGCGCCGCGCAGCCGCAGGGCGGGCGCGCTGTCCCGCCCCGCGGCCGCCCCCGGCCGGCGCACCCCCCGCAGCAGCGCGCCGAGTGCCGCCGCCCGTACCGTACGGGCGGCCGTGCTCGCCGCCCCCATGAGATCGGCCCGCGCCCCGTCGGCGAAGGCCTGCTCCAGTACGGTCTCCGCCGGGTACGGATCGGACGAAGTCCGGTCGGCGGTCGGGGTGTTCATGGGTAGGCTCCTATCGGGACGGGGGCGATGCGCCGGCGTGGTCCGGTACGAGTGCACCACCGCTCCGTCGCAGTCGTGTCGCACGGGAGGGCGGGCTCACCGCATGGCGGGAACACGGAGCGCGGACGGTCGGGTGACGGCCGCCGCCACGGCGGATCTGCTGCGCCGGCTGCTGGCCGAGCGGACGGCCTACCGCACCCGCTGGGAGCAGCAGGAGCTGCGCCGCACGGCGGGCCCGGTGAGTTCCTCGGCGGTGGCGCGGGTACTGGCCCTGCACCTGTGGGACAGCGGTGAACGGCCGGACACGGAGCAGGATCTGGCACGGCGTCTGAAGGACCGGGTGCACCGTGCGCTCACGGGGGAGTCACTGAGCCGGGAGACGCTGGAGTGGTTCGTCGCGGCCTTCGCGATGGACGGCGCCGACGCGATGGCGCTGCGGGCGTTGTGGTCGGGGACGGCTCCGGTCGTACCGGCCGCGGATGCGGGCGGTCCGGTGACGCACACGCTGCGGCTGCCGCAGTACCTTCCGGTCCGGCAGCGCCATCGCACCGTTTCGGTGTTCGAGCGGCACGTCATCGGCCGTGACGGCGCCCCGGAGCGCCACCGTACGACCCGTGCGGTGATGGCGTGCGAGGACGGCGTCCGTTCCTTCCCCTGTCGGCTGCCGCCCGGAGCCGTCGACGTCACGGTGTTGCGTGGCGCCCGGGTCGGTGCCCGCCGGGAGTTCCCGGGCAGCACGCCGGTCGTGGAGCTCCTCTTCCAGGCCCCGCTGGCGGCGGGCCAGATCGCCTCGCTCGAGTACGAGGTGGTCTACGGCCCGTTCCGGGAGCGGGTGACCGAGTACCGCAGGGTCGCGCACGCCCGCGCCGACAACGTGGACCTGGTCGTGGAGTTCCCGCCGGCGCCGCGCCCGGCACGCGTCTGGTGGGCGACGTGGGACCACCACCGGGACGGCACGGTCCTCGGCCGGACGCCGGTCGCCCTCGCCCGGGACGGCTCGGTCCACCGGTTCGTCCCGGCGCTCGAACACGCGGCCGCCGGCTTCCACTGGGCCTGGTGAGCCGACGCCGGGGTGGGCCGTTCCGGTGGTCCCGTAGGCGGGTTCACGGGCTGAGCGCGAGGGTGGGGCGGCCTTCCCGGGTGGGCGGACCATCCTGAGGGTGCCGTGCGGCCCCGCCGCTCCCACCGCCCCCGATCCCGGCCCGCCGGGAAGCTACGGAGACCGATGTCCCCGACCGCCGCCCCCGAAGCCACTGCCGCGGCCCTGGTGCGCCGCCCCCAGCTGTGGTTGGTCCCCACGATCCTGACGGGACTGCTCGCCCTGCTGCTGTCGCTGCTCTACATGGGCGGCATCGTCAATCCCAACGCGGAACTGCGCGACCTGCCCATCGCCCTCGTCAACGAGGACACGGGCAAGCCGCCGCCGGGGCAGGGGCAGAACCTGGGTACGCAGATCACCGCGACCATCGCCTCCGACCCGGCCGGCGGCAAGGCGGACTGGCGTGAGCTGAGCCGTGCCCAGGCCCAGGACCAGCTCGACTCCGGCAAGGTGTACGGCGCGCTGGTGGTCCCGGCCGGTTTCACGGACTCGGTCACGGCGCTCCTCACCTCCGGGGCCACGAAACAGCCGACCATCACGGTGCTGACCAACCCCGGCAAGGGCAGCCTCGGGTCCTCGCTGGCGAGTCAGATCACGACGCAGGCCGCCCATCGCGCGTCGCGCGGGGTCGGCGAGCAGCTGACGGCTGCCGCCGGCGCCCAGGCGAGTCCCACCGCGAAGCTGCTGCTGGCCGACCCGGTGGAGGTCGTCACGCGGGTCGGCCATCCGATCGGCACGAAGAGCGGCCTCGGTCTGACGGCCTTCTACTACACCTTGCTGCTGGTGCTCGCCGGTTTCATGGGCGGCAACGTCATCAGCAACGGCGTCGACACCGCGCTCGGCTACGCCGACAACGAGATCGGCCCCTGGCACACGCGCCGCCCGACGGTGCCGATCGACCGCACCCAGACGCTGCTCCTCAAGATGCTGATGACGGCGGGCATCACGCTCGTCAGCACGTCCTTGGTGATGGTGGCCTGCGTCGGCATCCTGGGGATGGACGCCTCCCACCTGCCGCTCCTGTGGATCTACTCCTACTGCGCGGCCCTCGCCGTCGGCCTGGGCGTGCAGGCCATCAACGCGGCGTTCGGCGGGATCGGTCAGCTCGTGTCGATGTTCGTGTTCATCGTGCTGGGTCTGCCCTCGTCGGGGGCGACCGTCCCGCTGCAGGCGGTCCCCGACTTCTACCGTTTCCTCTCCCACTTCGAACCGATGCGTCAGCTGAGTGACGGGGTACGGGCGATCCTCTACTTCGACGCCCGGGGCGACGCGGGGCTCACCCGCTCCTGGATCATGATCGCGGTCGGCACGGTGCTCGCCCTGCTGTTCGGCTTCGCCATGACCGCCTACTACGACCGCAAGGGCCTCAAGCGGCTCACGCCTCAGCCCGCCTGATACCTCCGGCCGGCCGCGTGCACATGTCCGTACCGCCTCGGGGTACAGGAGCTGGTGAGGACCCCAAGGAGGCGTCATGACAGCGTTGTTGAACAGGATCAAGCGGTTCGCGCGCAGCCCGCAGGGGCAGCGGGCGGCCGCATCGGTGCGGCGGGCCGCCGCCGACCCGCGCAAGCGCGCGCAGGCCGGACGGCTGCTCGACCGCCTGCGCGGCCGGCGCTAGGCCGTCTGGACGACCTGGGGAGGACAGCCCTCAGGCGGGCCTGCCGTCCACGTACGTCGCGACGACCTCGATGGCTCCGATCCGTGACGGGGCGACCCGCGTCGGGTCGTCGGCCAGTACGGCCAGGTCCGCACACCGGCCCGGCGCCAGGGTGCCCGCGCTGTCCTCCCGGTGGGAGGCATAGGCGCCCGCCACCGTGTAGGCGTGCAGGGCCTCGTGCACGGTGATGCCCTCGTCTGGGCCGATGAGACGGCCGGAGGCGGAGGCCCGTTCCACCATGAACTGGACGGCCCGCAGCGGGGATCCGTCGGTGACGGGGCGGTCGGAGCTACCCACCAGGGTGACGCCGTGGTCCAGGAATCCCCGGCCCCGGTACATCCAGGGCGCCCGCTCCGGGCCCATCACCGCCGCGTAGTCGTCGCCGAAGGAGCGGAGGAAGTGCGGCTGCACCACCGCGCTCACGCCGAGGCGGGCGAAGCGGGCCAGTTGGTCGGGCCGCACCAGCCCGGCGTGTTCGATCCGGTGCCGGGCGGTGGGCCGGGGGCGCAGCTTCTGGGCGCGTTCCAGGGCGTCCAGGGCCAGGTCGACGGCGCGGTCCCCGATGGCGTGCACGGCGAGCTGCCAGCCGGCGAGGTGTCCGTCGACGACGGTGTCGGTGATCCGTTCGGGGTCGGCCTGGAACTCCCCCGTGCGGTCGGTCCCCTCGTAGGGGCGGGTGAGTGCGGCCGTCCGGGCCATCATGCCGCCGTCGGTGTAGACCTTGAGCGCGCCGAGGGAGAGCCGGTCGTCGCCGAAGCCGGTGCGCAGGCCGAGGTCGATGGCGCGGGGGATCCCGTCGGAGGCGTGCGCGGCCACGGGCCGTAGGGTGTCGGCGGCCGCCATGAGCTGGACCCGTAGGGGCAGTCGCCCCTCGTCGCGCAGGAGCTGGTAGGCGCCGAGCTCGACCGGGCTGTTGCCGAGGAGTCCGCCGCCGATGCCCGCCTCGACGCAGGCGGTGACGCCTTCGGCGAGGCAGGTGCGGCTCGCGTGTTCGACGGCGTCGGCGATCTCGTCCTGCGCGTAGGGCAGGCGCAGCCGACGGGCGGTGGTCATGGCGCTCTCGGCGAGGAAGCCCTCGCCGCGGGCGAGTTCGCCGGGGAGCAGGTCGAGGACGGTGGTGTTGACGACGCAGCCGTGTCCTGAGTCGTGCAGCATGAACACCTTGCGGCCGTCGCTGACCTTGTCCAGCTCGGCGGCGGTGAGGTGCCGGCCGAGGGACCGCTGGTCGTAGCCCCCGATGTCCACCCACGCGCCCCGCGGTTTCCGGGCGACCGCCTCGGCGACGACGGCGAGCACGTCCTCGACGCGTTCGCAGGGCGCCACGCTGGGGGTGGTGGCCTTCAGCCCGGTCCAGGTCAGGTGCACGTGTGAGTCGATGAAACCGGGCAACACGGTGGCGCCCTGGAGGTCGACGACCTCCCGGGCGGGCAGTGCGGTCACCGCCTCGTCCAGGCCGACGATCCGGCCGTGCCAGATGCCCAGGTCGTGGGCGACGGGGTGGTCGGGGTCCATGGTGAGGAAGGTGGCGTTCGTCAGCCTGGTGCAGAGCATGGGTGCGGGTCCTCAGGGGGTGGGCGCCGTACGGGAGGCCGGTACCGGTACGCGGCCGTGGGCGACGATGGACCGGAGGATCTCGCCGACCCTGACGGCCGTGTTCGACAACAGGGAGGACGTGATGCCGTGCGTGTGCTCCGTTCCTCCCTGGAGGTAGATGCCGCAGCGCAGTTCGGGCGCGCTCTCGACACGGTAGTCGCGTGCCACGCGGACCCGGCCGAGGCCGTCGCGCCGGCAGTACCTCTCGACGTCCCCGAGCAGTCCGAGGCCGTCCGCCGAGCGGTATCCGGTCGCGTAGACCAGCGCGTCGGCCGCCAGGGCCTCCTTCTCCCCCGTGACCAGCGACTCGACGGTGACGAGGACGTGGTCGGGGGTCTCGGTGACGTCCGCGAGCCGCGAGACCTTCAGGAAGCGCAGCCGCTCGGTGCCGAGGACCT
This sequence comes from Streptomyces sp. NPDC048331, assembly GCF_043201215.1. Classification (NCBI taxonomy): domain Bacteria; kingdom Bacillati; phylum Actinomycetota; class Actinomycetes; order Kitasatosporales; family Streptomycetaceae; genus Streptomyces; species Streptomyces sp. NPDC048331. The sequence goes on from NZ_JBICYT010000025.1 coordinate 42,448, forward strand.
TCTCCTGGTACTCCTGCCGGTAGAGGTCGTCGATGAGGTCGATGTCCACCACCGAGTAGTTGGTGTTGGCGTGGTACTCGATCAGCTTGCGCTTGATCTCCTCGGGGGCGGTGTAGTACTCGTCGACCGCCGAGGGGTCGAAGATCCGGTTGGCGAAGCCGCTGTCGTCGGCGGGGCTGTAGCCGTAGCGGGAGAAGACGGCGCACACCTCGGCCCGGGGGAAGGTGCGGTGCAGGAAGGCCACGTTCTCGGCGGCGCTCTGGCCGGCGCCGACGACGACGAACCGGGCGGGGTCCGCGGCGCCCAACGCCGCGACCCGTGTGAGGAGTTCCGAGGTGTGCCAGATCCGCTCGGTACGCTCCACGCCCTCCGGCATCTGCGGCCGCAGGCCGGTGCCGATCACCAGGTTGCGCGCGCGGTGGACCACGAGTTCGGAGCCGGATCGGGCGGTCACGTCCACGTACTCGATCGCGCCGTCGCGCAGGACCGGACGTACGGCGACGACCTCGGATCCGTAGGAGACCATGTCGTCGACCTTGGCGGCGGCCCATTCGAAGTAGTCGTGGAACTCGACGCGCAGCGGGAACAGATTCTTGTGGTTGACGAAGTCGATCAGGCGTCCCCTGCTCTGGAGGTAGCAGAGGAAGCTGTACTCGCTCGCCGGGTTGCGCAGTGTCACCAGGTCCTTGAGGAAGGACACCTGCATCGTGGCGTCGTCGATGAGCATGCCGCGGTGCCAGCCGAAACGGGGCTGCTGCTCGAAGAAGTGTGCGGTGACCGCTTCCTGCGGTCCGACGCCGGCGTTGTGCTCGCTGAGCGCGATAGCCATGGCCACGTTCGAGGGGCCGAAGCCGATGCCGATGAGGTCGTGGATCAGTGGCGCTTCATCGGACAGATCCTGTGACATGTGACTCCCAATCGTGCGGGGGGCAGCCGATTGCCATGCGTGGGGAAACCGGGGGCAGGGCACGCCGAAGGAGCCGAGCCCGAGGCGAATTTAGGGAAGGCTAACCTGACATCGCGGGCCTGTCGATGGGCAAATCAGATCGACCCCCCATCGAGTGAGGGTCGAACTCACCTTGAATGAGGGCGTGTTGCACAGTTAGGTAAGGCTTGCTTTACTCGATGTGAATCTGTCGCCGCTCCAAGGAGGAACCCCATGCGGGTCGTCATGTTCGGCTATCAGACGTGGGGGCACCGCACCCTGCAGGCTCTACTGGAGTCCGAACACGATGTCGTTCTGGTCGTGACGCACCCGAAGAGCGAGCACGCGTACGAGAAGATCTGGAGCGACTCCGTCGCCGATCTCGCCGACGACCACGGTGTCCCGGTACTCATCCGCAACCGCCCGGACGACGAGGAGCTGTTCACCCGGCTCGAGGAGGCGGAACCGGACATCATCGTGGCGAACAACTGGCGCACGTGGATCCCCCCGCGCATCTTCGCCCTGCCCCGCCACGGCACCCTCAACGTCCACGACTCTCTGCTGCCGAAGTACGCCGGCTTCTCACCACTGATCTGGGCGCTGATCAACAACGAGCCCGAAGTGGGCGTCACCGCGCACCTCATGAACGACGAGCTCGACGCGGGCGACATCGTGGTCCAGCGCGCCGTACCGGTCGGCCCGACGGACACCGCCACCGACCTGTTCCACAAGACGGTCGACCTGATCGCGCCGGTCACCGTGGCCGCCCTGGGCCGGATCGCGGCCGGCGAGACCGACTTCACCCGCCAGGACCGGTCGCAGGCCAGCTTCTTCCACAAGCGGTCGGCCGAGGACATCCGCATCGACTGGAACTGGCCGGCCGAGGACCTCCAGCGGCTCGTCCGCGCCCAGTCGGCCCCCTACCCGGCCGCCTTCACCTTCCACCGCGGCAAGCGTCTGGAGGTACTGGCCGCCGTCGTCTCGGAGGGCCGCTACGGAGGCACGCCCGGCCGTGTCTTCTACCGCGAGGGCGAAGGCGTCGTGATCGTGGCCGGAGCCGATGCCCGCACCGGGCGCAACCACGGCCTCGCCATCACCCGGGTACGCACCGAGGGCGGTGAAGAGATGCCCGCCACCGATTACTTCACCACCATGGGCGGGTACCTGACCAGCCACTGACCGCCCGGCCACCGACCCACCCCGGCACCCCACCCCGGCGCCCCACCCGGCGACCCGGGCATCGAGCCTTCTCGGTGCCCGGGTCGCGGCCTGACCTGCACCGGCAGCCCGGTACGGGGCCGCGGACATGATCGCGCGTCGGGCGGGTAGCCGCCGGTGCACGGGGTGCGGTCCATGCCGAAAGAGGCTGCGACGGGGCCGCACTCCGGCAGGGTCGAGCAGGTCGGCGCGCCCGAGCGGGCCGGGCCACCGTTTGACCGGTGTCACGGCGGGCAGCCGCGTGGCAGAGGCCGATCAGGCCCCGGATGGAGGCGAGCCATGTCGAACAGCATGCTCATCACCGTGATCGTCATCGCGGCGGTCGTGGTCATCGCACTCTGCGTCGGACTGTGGATGATGTCCCGCCGACGCCACCTGCAGAAGAGATTCGGGCCCGAGTACGACCGCACGGTCGAGGCCGAGGGCGGCCGCATGGCCGCGGAGCGTGACCTCCGGGCCCGCGAGGAGCGCCACGCCGCGTTCGAGCTCAAGGAACTCCCCTCGGAGCGGCGTCAGCAGTACGCACGGGAGTGGAGCAATGTCCAGGAGCGATTCGTCGACCGGCCTGAGGGCTCCGTCGGCGAGGCCGACGAACTCGTCACGCGCCTGATGCGCGAGCGCGGGTACCCCACGGAGGGATTCAGCCGCCAGGTGCGCGATCTCTCGGTGGAACACGGACGGACCTTGGAGCACTACCGCGCCGCGCACGACGTCAAGGAGCGCAGCGGTACGGGCGGGACGACGACGGAGGAACTCCGCGGGGCGATGGTGCACTACCGCGCGCTCTTCGGGGAGTTGCTCGACGACCAGAGGAGCCGGTGACCATGCGGAACCGAACGGACGGGCAGGACGACCGAGCTGTCGGCACGGAGCTGACGACGGAGGACATCGCCAACCCCGCGGCGGCCTCCGCGGCGCCGGACGCCCGACTCGACGACGAGCGGCGGGTGCCCACCTACCCGGGTGAGGCGACGGCGGACCCCCAGGGCTACGACGACACCGACACGCGGGAGGACGCGACCCGGTACGAGGGCGAACAGCCCTCGGCGGCGGACGAACCGCTTCTCGCCGGCGAGGAGGCGGAGGGCTACCGCAGGAGCTGGCGCGAGATCCAGAGCCGGTTCGTGGACGACCCGCGGGAAGCGGTCAAGTCGGCGGACGCCCTGGTGGCCGAGGTGATGCAGACGCTCGCCCGCACCTTCTCCTCGCGCAAGCAGGGGCTGGAGGGCCAGTGGGACCAGGGCGATCAGGTCGCCACGGAGGAACTGCGGCTTGCACTCCAGCAGTACCGCTCCTTCTTCGACCGGCTGCTCAACACCTGAGGCCGACGGCCCACGATGCTGTCGGCGGGTGAGCCGCCAGGCCTCCACGCGGCTGCAGTGCGCCGGACCCCGCAGGAAGGGGTCCGGCGCACCCGCCGTGCGGCCCGCCGCTTCCTGCTCGGCGCCGGCGATCACGAGTACCCGGTGCACCCGGCCTCCGGGGACGCCGCCGCCCTGACCGTGACCGAACTCGTCACCCACGCCGTCCGGCACACGAACGGCCCGTGCGCCCTCGACCTCGCCCGGCAGCGGCCGAGGTGGACTCAGTCCTCGCTCCGGCCCGATTCCTCCGGTCGGCGTGCCGCCTTCTCCGCCGTCCGTCCGGCCTCGGTGTACGCCTGCTCGGCCCGGCGGTACAGCTGCTTCGTCTCCTGGACGGCCCGGCGGGCCGTCTCGATCCGCTGCCGCAGGGCGGAGAGTTCGTCGCGGAGCTGGGCCGCCTCCCCCTCGGCCCGGTCCCGGGCGGCCGCGGCCTCGGTGAGGCGTCGATCGGCACGCCGCAGTTCCGCCGCCGCTTCGGCGGCCCGTTCCCGGTCGGCGGCCGCCCGAGCACGGCGTTCCTCGGCGGCCCGCCGCTCCCGCGCGCTCCCCCGGCCGACCGCCGACCGGGCCGGAGCGGCCGGGGTGGGGGCGGGCGCGGATGCGGAAGTGGGGGGCGGGGGCACGGCGCCCGGGGCCGGTTCCAGCCCGTCGAAACCCACCGTCACGGGCGGCGGCTTCGCGAGCCGCCCGGCCGCCCACGAGCGGGCGGCGTCGTCGTCGCCCAGCAATCCGTGGAAGATCTCCCCGACCTCGCGCAGCGCCGGCTCCCGTAGCCGCTCCCCCGCCCCGGCCGCCAGTCGGGCGGCCTCCGCGGAGAGCGCGCCGATCACCTGGTGCCGCTGGTGCGACAGCGCCCGCATCCGCTCGCCGTCGAGCTCCCGGTGCGCGCGGCGCAGCTCCGCACCGAGGCGCAGCAGCGCCTCGGCCAGTTCGGGACGGGTGCGAGCCAGCAGGTTCACGGCCCACACGGCCAGGGTCGGCCTGCGCAGTCCGCCGATCGTGGCCGCGGCCGCGCCGTCCTTCTCCCGACGGGCCTGCGTCACGTAGGCGTCGCGGGCCTTGGTGAAGTCGGCCGGCCGCAGCCCGTACAACTCGAAGATCACCGCATCCGCGTCCATACGGGAACCCTGCCCCGCCCCGCGGGCGCGACCCTTCGCGCCACGTCGCCCGCCGCGCAGGTTCATCCCGGCTGCGGAACCGCGGGCTCGCGGCCGGGCGGTCGCGCGACGGGACGCCGCAGTGTCAGGCGGGATCCTGGCGGGGCGCCGTCGGCGGATCCGCGGGCTCCTCCCCCGCCTCCCCGTCGGTCCGCTCCGCCTCGTCGTCCCCGGCATGGGCGCGCAGGTGCCCGATCACCGTGTTGGCCACGGCGACCAGGGGGACGGCGACGACCGCTCCCCCGATGCCGGCCAGCACGCCGCCTGCGGCGACGGCCAGGACCACCGCGAGGGGGTGGACCCGTACGGCCCGTCCGAGGATGAACGGCTGCAGCACGTGGCCTTCGATCTGCTGGACGACGAGCACCACCAGCAGGGTCATCAGGGCGGTGAAGACCCCCTGGGTGACCAGCGCGACGACCACCGCGAGCGCCCCGGACGCGACGGCGCCGACGAGGGGCACGAACGAGGCCAGGAAGATCACCACGGCGATGGGGACGGCGAGCGGCACGCCCAGGAAGTAGATGCCGAGACCGATGAACAGGGCGTCGATGAAGGCGACGATCACGGTGCCGCGTACGTAGGCGGTCAGGGTCCGCCAGGCCGCCGGGCCCGCGTCGGCCACGTCGGGCCGGGCGGCGGCGGGCACCAGCTTGAGCGTCCATCGCCAGATGCGCCTGCCGTCGTACAGCAGGAAGAGGGTCGAGAACATCGCCAGCAGCATCCCGGTGAGGATCTCCACGAGGACGGTCACGCCCTGGAGGCCGGTCGAGGTGATCTCGCTGGTACTGGTTCCGATGGCGTCGCTCAGGCGCCCGGCGACATCGTTGATCTGTTGCTCGGTCACGTGGAAGGGGCTGTCGAGGAGCCAGCGTTTGAGTTCCTCGATGCCTTCCTGGAGTCGCCCGGAGAGATTGTCGAGGTTGTCCAGCACCTGCCAGACGACGAACCAGCCGATGAGTCCCAGCACGACGAATCCGAAGAGCGCGGTGACGGCGGTGGCGAGCCCCCGGGCGAGCCCGACGCGGTGCAGGCGGGCGACCGTCGGCTCCAGCAGGGCCGTGACGAGCAGCGCGGCGACGAAGGCGAGGACGACGAGCCGGATGGAACCGATGACCCGCATGACCACCCACAGGGCGGCGGCGAGCACCAGGAACCGCCAGCCGGCCTCGGCCGCGACCCGGATGCCCCAGGGCACCGCACGGGCGGGGTCCGGGTCGCGCGGACGCCTTCGGTGCGCTTCGGCCGCGCGCTCCCGCTCGGCCGTCAGCTCCGCCTCGCGGAGCGCCTGCGCACGGCGCTCCCCGAGCGCGGCGGCTCCGGCCTTCACGCGGCCGGGCCAGGTGCGGATTCCGGGCATGGTGGACCTCCTTCCGTCACACCCCGCCGTCTGCCCAGCTTTCGGTCGATCAGGCAGGCCCGGCCCGAGGTACTCGGGAATCGTTCGGACGATCCCGGCCCGGTCCTTCATCGCCGGGCGAGCCGTCCTCGAGCCGATGGCCGGCCGGTGCCCCGGTGGCAAGTGATGCAGAAACGCTGCACGTTGCCCCCGAGCGTCGCCGCGGGGAGGGTGAGCCCCCGTCTCCGGGGCGTGTCCGGCCGCCTTCCGGGTTCGTCCGCGGCCACTCTGGACCGTCGAACCCCTGGGCCGTCCACTCCCACCTGCTTCAGGAGCATCATGCGCACCTCGCCCCGACCGGCCCGGTGGCTGGTGCCCGTCCTCCTCCTCGTGGTCTGGCTGGGCCTCGGGGGGAGCCTCGGCTCCTACGCGGGGAAACTCGGGGAGGTCTCCACCAACGACCAGGCGGCCTTCCTCCCCCGTAGTGCCGAATCCACCAGGGTGGCCCAGGCCCAGGGCGCCTTCCGGCAGGAGCAGTCGCTGCCGGCCGTCGTGGTCTGGACGGGGGACGGCGCCACGAAGGTGACCCCGGCCCGGACCGCATCCGCGCGGGCCGCGCTGGCCACGCTGGAAGGCCGACCCTGGATCGCCGGATCGGCCTCCCCCGTCCTCCCGTCGCGCGACGGGAGGGCGCTGCAGGCGGTGGTCCCCCTGGATCCCGCGCTGGGCGACGAGCTCCCCGCCGCGGTCGCCGAGATCCGGGAGGCCGGCTCCCGGGTCGCGGCCACCACGTTCCACGTGACGGGACCGGCGGCCACCCGGGCCGACCTGTCGGAGGCCTTCGCCGGGATCGACGGACTGCTGCTGGGCGTGGCCTTGGCGGCCGTCCTCGTCATCCTGCTGCTCGTCTACCGCAGCGCCCTCCTCCCGTTGTTGATCATCATTGGGGCGGTGTTCGCCCTCTCCCTGGCCTGCGCGATCGTCTACGCCCTGGCGAGCGCGGGGCTGGTCCGGGTCGACGGGCAGGTCCAGGGGATCCTCTCGATCCTCGTCATCGGCGCGGCCACCGACTACGCCCTGGTGCTGACCGCCCGCTTCCGTGAGGAGCTGGGGCACACCGAGGACCGGTACGCCGCCATGCGTGCGGCCCTGCGCCGGTCCTGGGGACCGATCGTGGCCAGCGCGGGCACCGTGGCCCTGGGCCTGCTCGCCCTGTTCCTCAGCGACCTGACCAACAACCGGGCGCTGGGTCCCGTCGGGGCGATCGGGATCGTCTGCGCGGTGGCGAGCGCCCTCACGTTCCTGCCGGCGGCGCTGGTGCTGCTGGGACGCAAGGCCTACTGGCCGGCGCACGTGACCGCCGGGAGCGGCTCGGCGGGGATCTGGAGCCGGATCGCCGCCCTCGTCGGCGGCGCTCCCCGGCGGGTGTGGGCCGTGGCTCTGGCGGGTCTGCTCGCGTGCGCCGCCTTCGCGCCCACGTTGCACTCGGGCGGTGTTCCGCTGGACGAGATCTTCGTGAACGAGGCCCCTTCGGTGACGGCGCAGAAGGTACTCGGCTGGCACTTCCCGGGCGGTGCCGGCAACCCGGCCGTCGTGATCGCCGCCGCCGACCGGCAGGCGCCGGTGCGCGAACGGGCCGCGGGTACGAAAGGCGTGGACTCGGCCGTCGTACGGGGCGAGCAGGCCGGCCGGGTACGGATCGACGTGGTCCTGAAGGACCCCGCGGACAGCGCGGCGGCGAAGGAGACGGTGGTCCGGCTCCGCGAGGCGGTCCATCAGGTGCCGGGCGCGCGGGCCCTCGTAGGCGGTTACACCGCGCAGGCCTACGACACTCAGCGGACGGCCGAGCGCGACCGCGAGGTCATCGTCCCGGTGGTGTTGGCCATCATCCTCGTCATCCTGGTGGCCCTGCTGCGTTCCCTGGTGATGCCGTTGCTGCTGGTGTCGACGGTGGCTCTGAACTTCTTCGCCACCCTGGGCGTGTCCGCCCTCGTCTTCCGCCACGTGTTCGGGTTCAGCGGCACGGATTCCTCCGTCCCCCTGTACGGGTTCGTCTTCCTCGTCGCCCTGGGGGTGGACTACAACATCTTCCTCATGTCGCGGGTGCGCGAGGAGTCGCTGCGGCACGGCGTCCGCGAGGGGGTGACGCGGGGGTTGACGGCCACCGGCGGGGTGATCACGTCCGCGGGGGTGGTGCTCGCCGCCACGTTCGCCGCGCTGAGCGTCATCCCGCTGGCGTTCCTCGTGCAGATCGCCTTCATCGTGGCCTTCGGTGTCCTCATGGACACCCTGATCGTGCGCTCGCTCCTGGTTCCCGCCCTGGTCCTGGACATCGGCCCGGCGGCCTGGTGGCCGGGTCGGCTGAGCCGCCGACCGCGCACCGATCGCTGACGCGGGCGAAGGTTCGGGGCGTCACGTGCGGGCAGCGGAGCGGTGCGGCGCCCGTGTCATCCCGGCCAGTTCACGCGTCCGAGGTGGATCAGGCGGAGTTGGGCGCGTGCCGTGTCGACGGCGGCCGACCAGTCCTCCCCCCGGAGCGAGGCGGCCAGGAAGGCCGAGGCCGTCATGAACATGTGGTCCACCAGGAGTCGGGACAGCATCGTCACGTCCGCGGCGTCCCAGCTCGCGCTCACGACATCGGCCGTGAGCGCGGCACCCACCTCGTCGGCGAGGACGTCGAGTTGTCCGGCGATGGCCTCGCGCACCGCCGGCACCCCGCCGTGGCGCTCGCGGACCAGGAAACGGACGTGCGCGGGCCGGGTGCGTACGAGTTCGGCGACGAGCCGCACCACGGCATCGCCGCGCCGCCCGGCGTCGTCGGTCGCGGCGAGGATGTCCCGCACCGTCGCGTGCAGGCTGGCCAACGCCTCCTCGACCAGGGTGGTCCCCAGCTCGTCCATGCTCCGGAAGTGCCGGTAGAAGGCGGTGGGGGCGACTCCGGCGGCTCGGGTCACCTCTCTGAGGCCGAGGCTGCCGAGGCTGCGGTCCGTCAATTCCGCCAAGGCAGCGTCGAGGAGGGCGCGTCGGGTACGGCGGCGCTGGGTCTCACGGACGCCGGTGTGCGGACTCATGACGCGAAGTCAACCGCGTCACACTCGTGCACCGCCAGCATGAAGACAACTGAACTGGGTAGTCAGTGAACAACTGTTACCTGAATGGGAGGACGTCTCATGCTCTTCCTCGTAGGTGCGTTGCTGGTGCTCGGCGTCGTCCTCGGCGCCGTGGCCCACGTCCCCGCGCCCGTCAGTGTGGTCGCCGGTCTGGCCATCGCCCTGTGGCTCGCCGTCTTCGCCACACGCGAACGCTTCTCGGTCCGCCACCGGGCCGGACACCTCGACGACGGACACGGAGGTCCGCGATGAGCCCGCACACCGGATCCGACACCCTGGCCCGTACCGCGACCCGGCCCCCGGCCCGGAGGCGTGACGCCGACGCGATGGCCGTCACCGGCTTCGTCCTCGGTCTGGTCGGGCTGCTCGTGATGAACCTGATCCTCGGCCCGACCGCCGTCGTCCTCGGGGCCCTCGCCCTGCGGCGGCGCACGACCAGGCCCGGCCGGGCCCGTCTGGGCATCGCCCTGGGCCTGGCCGACCTGGCCGTCCTCGGCTGCCTCGTCACCGCCGACGGGACCTGGTCCTGGGGCCTGGCCTGAGAGGCCCCCGGACCGGCCACCCAGGCGAGCGCGCCGAACCGCACCGCTGTCGACCGAGGCGGACGGCGCCCGCCCGGTCGGGTCCGACCGGCTGCCGGCCCCGTCGCACACAGCCCGCTCACGCGCGCCTCCTCGGCGCCGGAGGCGGAGTCCGACCCCACGCGGGTGGACCCCGCGGTGTCGGCCGGGCCGTAACCGGCCACGGCATCGACGCCGCCGCCCTGAGGCAGCGCCCTCCCTTGATCGTGGCCCCACCACCGGGGGCCGAGCCGCGGCCGAACGCGGGGGCGCTGTGCGCCCGGGCGCCGGCGCATCGGGGGGAGTCGCTATCGTCCGCGCCATGACCTCAAGTGATGATCTGCTCTACCTGATCCGCACCACCCCGGAGGTCGATCTGCTGCTGCGGTCATCGTTCGGCTTCGACATCCACCGCAAGCACTACGGCGAGGGTTTCAGGCTCGCCTCGGGTGTGCCGCTGGAGGTGATCGCGGGGGAATCCGCCGGTGGGGCGTACTTCCTGTGCGCTGAACGGTCGCCGGCCGGTGGTGTACGCGAGCTCCGAAGGGGAGGGCGGTCTGCTCGCCGATGACCTCGCGGACGCGCTGGAGATCATCATCGGGGTGGAGTGGCGGGACTGCCTCACGTTCTCGGGCAGGGGCGATGTGGAGGTCATGCAGCTCTCCGCCCAGGTGGCCGCAGCCCTGTCGCTGCGGATCGTGCCTGCCGCCGACCTCGTCATCCGGTTGCACGCGGCCGCCTCGGGGTCGACCGAGGCCGCCGTCAGTCACGCACCTCCCCTGACGGAGTTCTTCCGCGGTCCGGCCTGTCCGGGCAGGGTGCGGGTTGCGAGACTGGTGCGATGGAAGAGTTCTCCGCGTCACGCGTTGACGCCTACCTGCGGCGGATCGGGGCGCAGCGACCCGGGTCGGCGAGTGCGGCCGCCCTGCGCGACCTGCACCTGCGGCATCTCCGGACCGTTCCCTTCGAGAGTCTGTCCATCCACGTGGGCCAGGAGATCGTGCTGGAGGGCGAGGCCCTGCTCGACAAACTGCTGCACGGCGGCCGCGGCGGGTTCTGTTACGAGCTGAACGGTGTGTTCGCGCTGCTGCTGCGGTCCCTGGGTTACCGGGTGGAGCTGCTGCAGGCCCGGGTGCACTCGGCCGACGGCGGGCCGGGCGTCCCGTACGACCACCTGGCGCTGCGCGTGGAGTGCGAGGACGGCCGTCCGTGGCTGGTGGACGTGGGCTTCGGCGACCACAGTCACTTCCCGCTGGCGTTGGACGACCGCGGCGAGCAGACCGACCCGGGCGGCGTGTTCCGGATGATTCCGGTCGACGGCCCCCACGGGGACCTCGACGTCCTGCAGAACGGCGTACCGCGGTACCGGCTGGAGACGCGTCCCCGGGTCCTGTCCGACTTCGTGACCGGCGCGTGGTGGCACAGCACCTCGCCCGCGTCCGGTTTCACCCGCAAGCCGGTGTGCTCGGTGCTGACGGAGGCCGGCCGGACCACCCTGAGCGACCACGTCCTGACGGTCACGGCCGACGGGGAACGGACCGAGCGGACGCTGGCCGACGACGCCGAGGTCCTGGCGGCCTACCGCACCCACTTCGGCATCGACCTGCCCCGCGTCCCGGTCCCCCTCCACCCCCGCCCGTGAACGCCTGACACGGCTGACACGGCTGACGCCCGCCGGCCGCGCCGGCCACGTCGGCCGTATCAGCCGCGTTCGAAGGCGTGCGAGTGGCCGATCACGGCGAAGCCGCGGCGCTCGTACCAGTGGCGCGGCCAGTCCATGGCATCGGCGGTCAGGAAGCGGAAGTCGCTGTCGTGGGCCGCGGCCAGGTTCAGGGCGCCGGCCAGTACGGCGTCGGCGTAGCCGCGTCCGAGGTGGGCCTCCGAGGTGATCAGGTCCTCGATCTGGGCGGTGCCGCTCGCCCCGTCGACGTAGAGGTCGGCCCAGGAGGCGACCTCGCCCGTCTCGCTGCGGGCGCCGATGAACCGCACGACGTCCGCCCCGCGCCTGCGGGCCTCGCGCCGATCGACGAGCTGGCGCACGACCTCGTCGTCGGCGTCCGGGAGGAAGCCCCGCCAGCGCCGGGTCAGCGGAGCACGCAACGCGTCGAGTTCCACCTCCTCGGCGGGTCCGGGGTCCGGCACCGGGCCCGTGTGCAACATGACCAGGTAGGTGGAACGGGTGTATCCGGCCCGGATCAGCGGCTCCGCGCACGCCTTGCCGGTGTCGTCGTCGAGTACGGAGATCAGCCGGTGCGGCAGTCGCCCCAGGGCTTCCTCCGCGAGCGCGGGCAACGCCTCGGGGTCGACGGCGGCGTCGATGACGATCTGGTTGTTCGCACGGGACTGCGCGAACGCGTCGTCGTACACGGCGAACCCTCCGGGGAGGGCCACGGTGCGCGCGGCCTGGCGGCGGGCGAAGTCCGACAGGAAGGTGTTGACGCGCTGGAGTTCTGGGCTCGGCATGGGCCGAGCCTATGCAGCCGGGTCCGCGGACGCCTCCGAATTCCCCGCGGGCCGACCGTCACAACCGGAGGATGACCAGTGCGGTGTCGTCGGTGACGCCGACCGCGGGGATGAGCTCGGCCAGCAGGGCGTCGGCGAGGACGTCGGGGGTGGCGCCGCGGTGCCGTACGAGGGCTTCGGCGAGCCTTCCGAGGCCTACGTCGATGTCCTCCCGGCGCCGTTCGATGAGCCCGTCGGTGTAGAGGGCGAGGGTGGAGCCTTCGGTGAAGGCGATCTGTGCCTCGGGGCGGCGGGTGTGTTCGGGGCGCGCGCCGAGCGGGGGGTCCGTGGCCTGGTCGAGGAAGGTGATGGTCCCGTCGGGGTGGCACAGGGCGGGAGGGGGGTGACCCGCGCTGCTGTAGGTGAGGGTGCGACTGTTCCAGTCGATGAACACGGACACGGCGGTGGTGGACTCGGCGCCTTCGATGTCGCGGGCGTACAGACCGAGGACCTCCAGGGCCTGGGCCGGACCCTCGGCGACACGGGAGGCGGCGGACAGGGCGCTGCGGAGTTGACCCATGACGCCGGCCGCGCCGAGTCCGTGGCCGACGACGTCACCGACGGCGAGCGCGGTGCGGCCGGGCTGGTCCACGAGGTCGTACCAGTCGCCGCACACGTTCAAGGCCTCGGTGGCGGGCCGGTAGCGCACGGCGGCCCCGTGGTGGCCGAGCGGGTGCGGCGCGGGCAGCAGCGACTCCTGGAGGTGGAGGGCGACCTCCCGTTCGTGGGCGTGGGTGCGGCGCAGGCGTTCGTTGACCGCTTGGAGCTCCCGGGCGCGGGTGTAGAGCTCGGCCTCCAGCACCTCGGCGGCGCGGTCCCTGCCGCTGGGGCCGCCGCGGGCCCGGATCAGTTCGGTGACCTCTTCCACCCGGTGCAGCAGCAGGGCGACGGTTCCGTCGGGGGCGAGGACGGGGACGTTGACGGGGCTCCAGTAGCGCTCCTGCCACACCCCCGACCGGTCCGGCGACTCGACGTCGTAGCGCTGCACGGCCATCGTGTCGGGCTCGGCGGTGGCAGCGACCCGTTCCAGCGAGGCGCGCAGGTTGCGCATCCCGGTCGCCGCGGGGTCGGCGGGATTGTCGGGGAAGACGTCGAACAGGTAGCGGCCGACGAGCTGCTCGCGGGTGCGGCCGGAGGTCACCATGAAGGACTCGTTGACGTCGACGTAGATCAGATCAGGCGTGAGCAGGGCGACCGCGCCCGGCAAGGCACGGAAGACCGCCTGGTAGTCGATCCCGGATCCGTCCACGTCCACCTGTTCGCACGCCGCCGCCCGATCGTGAGGTCGTTCTCCACGATAGGCGCGACGGTGCGGGGTGGGGCCGTCGTCCGCCCGGCATTGAGCCGTTCGGCTCAACCCCGGGCGGACGCGGTGCGACTCAGGGGGCGATCGGCAGCTGTCGCTTGTGCTCGGTGAGACGGTAGCGGGCGACGATGGCCGTGAAGGCGGTGCCCTCGACGGGCTTGCCCTCCAGGAAGTCGTCGATGTCGTCGTAGGTGACGCCGAGGGCGTCCTCGTCGGGCTTGCCCGGGTCGAGCGTCTCCAGGTCCGCGGTCGGGGTCTTGTGCACCAGCTCGGCGGGGGCGCCCAGCTCCTGCGCGAGGGCTCGTACCCGCCGCTTGGTGAGGCCGGTGAGCGGGACGACGTCGGCAGCGCCGTCACCGAACTTGGTGAAGAAGCCGGAGACGGCCTCGGCGGCGTGGTCGGTGCCGACCACCAGGCCGTCGTGCGCGCCCGCCACCGTGTACTGGGCGATCATGCGCTGGCGGGCCTTGATGTTGCCGTGCACGAAGTCCTGGTGGTGCGCGTCGCGGAAGACCGTGCCGCCGGCCAGGGCCGCCTCCAGGGCGGCGTCGCTCGCGGACTTCACGTCCACGGTCAGGACCCGGTCGGCCCGGATGAAGTCCAGCGCCAGCTGCGCGTCCTTCTCGTCGGCCTGGGCCCCGTAGGGCAGTCGCATCGCGAAGAACGTCGCCTCGTGTCCGGCGGCGCGGGCCCGCTCGACGGCGAGCTGGCAGAGTCGGCCGGCGGTCGTGGAGTCCACACCGCCGCTGATGCCCAGGACCAGAGCGCGCAGGCCGGTGGAGGTCAGCCGCTCGGCGAGGAAGGCCACTCGGCGCTCGATCTCCTGCCGTACGTCGAAGGACGCGCTCACCTGGAGATCGCGGGCGATCTCCTGCTGCAGGGATATGGACGCCAGGTCGGTCACGGTTGCTCCTCGCTCGGGCCCGTGCGCGGGTCGGCACGCGCCGCCCGGCCGGGGTCACAGTCACGTGTACGGGACGGAAGCACTCTAGAGGAAGGCCGGACAGCCATGGCCCGGCGGTCGTGGCCAGGCGCCCTCGGCCCGCTCTCCCGGGCGCGGGAGGGTGGTGTCGGTGGCCCGTGCGACGATGCGAAGCATGATCGTCCCGCTCGATGCCCTCCTGCCCACCGCCGGTCCCCACGCCTCGACCACGTACGCCGACTGGGTCGCCGTCCACGACCCGGGGGCGGCCGGGGTCGCGCGGGAGCTGGTCGAGGACATGTACACCGAGCTCGGCCGGTCGCGGGGCAAGCCCGGCCGGTTCGTCGACGCGATGACGGCGCGGGCGCGACGGCTGCCGCCGGCGCACCTGCCGTGGTTCTGGGACACGGTGGGCCACCGCCTGATCCAGTACGGGAGCCGCCCGGGCGGGCGGGCGTACGCGGCTGCGCGTGCGGCCGAGGCCGAGCACGGGCTGCCGGTGGATCCCCGGTACCGCCGGGCCAACGCCCTGCTGTTCGCGGCGGGCGGGGCCATGCCGGTCAAGGAGTTCGGGGCGCACCAGCGCTTCCTCGCCGAGACGATGGATCCGGCGGCCGCGCACACCGCCCTGGAGGCGTTCCTGACCGCGTGGGCGGGCTCCCGGGCGGACCTGCCGGCGGATCTGGTGCGCCGGGTCCGGGCGTCGGCCAAGGCGGCCGGGCACGGGGACGGCGAGGCCGCGCGGATCGTGGCCGCGATCCTGTCGGTCACCCGCGGGAAGTCGGTGCCCGAGGCGCTGCTGACCGCCGCGGAGCTCGTCCTGACGGCCCATCCGCCGACGGACGCCGTGCGGGCCGGACTGGTCGAGGTGTTTCCGACCGGTCCCACCGACGGCGGGTCCTGGCTGCGCCTGCTGATCGGCTGCGGCGCGACGGAGGCGATGACGGCCGGGCGGGTGGTGCCGCAGGGCGGACTGCCGCACTGGGTCGGACACTTCGTCAGCATGTACCAGTACGCGCCGCAGTCCGGTGGCGGGGTCTCCCGGCAGCCGCTGCCGGCGGAATTCCTGGACCTGATCGGCCGGTTGGGGCCGCGACTGCGCACGGCCGGCACCCCGGTGGCGGTGCACCACACCCGGTACGGCTACCAGGGCTTCGACGCGGACGTGCTGGACGCCTGCCTGGCGGCCGGGGCGGCGGTGGCCGACCCCGGCCCGGAGGCGCGGATGCGCTTCTGGGGGGAGCGGTCCCGACGGGACCTGGTCGCGCTGGCCGCGGATCCGGTGTTCGGCCCACGGCTGGAGGGGACGGTGCATGCGGATCTGCTGCCCGACCACTGGTCCGCGCGGGCGCGCCTCCCCGGGTCGGCGGTGACGCTGCTGCCCGGCAACGAGGGCATCGCCGACGAGGTCGCCGGGCGGGTCGGCAAACTCGTCGACATCGTCGGGGGTGGCGGTACGGCGGGGGCCGAGGAGGCCGTGGCCGAGCTGGAGACCCTGCTCGACCGGCCGACGGTGGCGGCCCTCGGCGGGATCACCGAGGCCCTCGCCGGGGCGGGTGCGGCGGGCACGCTGCGGCGCTCGCTGGCGGCCGGTCTGCCGGAGGAACTGGCCTGGCCGGCGCTGGAGTCGGTGTACGCGGGGTTCGCGGAGACCGCCGAAGCCGCAGAGCCCGTGGATCCCGCCGCGGACGGGACGGGCGGGATCGACGGGGCGCGCGTGGCGGTGCGCCCTCCCCTGCCGGGCGTGGTCGGAGTGACGTGTACCTGGCCGGTACTGACGGTGTTCGGGCGCGACCGGGCGGTGGCCGTCGCCCCGGACGGGGAGCGGGGCTCCTGCCGGTTCACGGTTCCCGAGGACGCGACCCTGTTCGCCGTGCACTACGTGGGCGGCTCCTTCCTGGTGAGCTGGTCCCTGAAGCAGACGGCCTTCTGCGACACGGCCGTCTGGGCGGACCGCCCGGAGGAGCCGTTCGAGCCACGGGAGGTGGGCGGGCTGGTGCCGTTCGGCGGCAGCCTGGACGGGGCGTACGGCTTCCAGTTCGAGAGCGCCGACGGGGGCGGGCGGCACAGCGGCCGGCACGTGCTGCGTCCCGGTGACACCGAGGGCATCGACGGCGAGGAGCTGTTGCTCGGCGACGGCTCCCGGATCTGGACCAACCAGATCTACGGGCGGCAGCCGTGGGAGGTGGTCGACCCGGTCACCGGGGAGCGGCGCGGGGCCCTGGCGCTGCCGGACTTCCCCGGCCGTGCCCCGAGCGCCGATCCGGGCGCGGAGCCGTCCGAGGTCGGGATGAGCCTGGACTCGGAGGCTCTGCAGTTGGCGCCGCTCCCCGCCGGGCTGTCCGACTCGCCGCTGGGCAGCCGGGACGGGCTGGTCGGGACGCGCGTGCTGTTCCGTACCCGGCACCGCGACCACGCGCCCGACCACTACCTGGTGGAGAGCGTGGACGGGCGTACGGCGCGCTTCGACATCGACCGGCCGGGACAGGAGCCGTGGGGGCTGTGGGCCGCGCCGGAGGGCGCGGTGGAGGACGTGGTCCTCGCCGAGGCGCAGACCCGTACGGGCGTGCGCGCGTACACCGCCGACGGTGTGCTGCTGTGGGAGTTGGAAGGGCACCACTCGCCCAAGCACCCGAAGGTGAGGCCGGCCCGAAAAGCCACCGTGTCGGGGGGCGTGGCCCTGCCGCCCGCCTTCTGGTACCTGCTGCGCACGCGGGACGCGGCCGGGTCGCGGGCACTGCGGGGCGTGGGGCGGCGGACGGCGGACGCCCTGCTTTCGGCGGCGCTCGACGGGGCGGAGGCGCTGCGTGCCGCCGTGGACCGGGAGTTGCCGGAGGTCACCGACCCGGTACTGGTCGAGGCGGTCGTGGCGGTCGCCCGGCGGGCCGCGCGGGTGGAGGAGCGGCGGCGGGCCCTGCACCGGCGCGTGTCCCTCCTCGCCGAGGCCGAGCAGGTCGTGCCGCGCAGGTCGGCGCGGGACACCGAGCTGTTGCCCGCCCTGTTCGGGCTGATCACGGACGACGAGGCCGACGCGCACCGCCGTACCGCGGACCCGGCCCTGCCGGCGACGCTCGAGGCGCTGGCCGCCGACGGCGCCTGCCTGGCCGGGACGATCGTGGAGGAGGTGCGGCGGCTCTCGCCCTCGGCGCCGCCGCGGGACTGGTCGCGGCTACTGGGCTCGATCGACGCCGTGGCCTGGCGGGCGGCGGTGTCGCCGACCCCGGACGCGGACCGGGTCGCCCTGCTCGCGCTCCTCGACACCTGGGCCGACCAGCCGTTCGCCCGTGCGGGCAGCCGCTGGTGGGTGGGCCAGGTGACCGGCTCCGCCGCCCTGGAGGGGCTGCGGGCGGGCGGCACGGCCGTGGCGTCCGCCGCGGTACGGGCCGGGGGCGCGGCGTCCTGGTGCGTGGCGGCAGCCGCCGAGGACCCGGACGGTGACCCCGTACCGGCGGCCGTCGCACAGGCGATTCCGGTCGTGGTGCGGCGGGACGACGCGGCCCGGCTGCGGGCCCTGGTCGCGGCGGTCGAGGAGCACGGGCCCGTCCCGGTAACGGAGTCGGCGGCCGCCCGCTTCGCGGAACTGACCGGTGTCAGGCGGGCCGTGGCCCGGCTCGTCGTGGCCGGTCTGGTCGGCCGGAGCCATCGGGACGAGGACCGTGCCCTGGCGGGCAAGGCCCCCTACCGGGCGACCGAGATGACGGCCGTGGCGTACGAGGAGCTGCGCGCGCGGCTCGGGGGCGCGGGACGGCGGGCCGTCCTGGCCGCGGCCCTGCCCGAGGACCCGGCCGAACTGTGGCGGCCGGGCGGGGTCGACGCGGCCGTGGAGCGGATGGCCGGGGTCTGGCGGGAACTGCTCGGGGCGCTGCCGGCGGTGCACGACGAGGCGGCGGACGCGCTGGAGAGCGACTTGGGGCTCGGCGAGCTATGGGCCAGGCGGCTGGCGGGGGGCTACGCGGCCGCCGCGGACACGACCGTGGAGGCGGCCGGTTGGGAGCTGGCGGCGACCCCGTACGGCATCGGCGTGGAGGTGCGGGCCGTGCCCCCGGCCGGGCCCGAACTGCCGTACCTCACCCCGGTGGGCCTCGATCTCGCCGGCATGGCGAGCGCGCTGGTGTGGGCCTGGACGGACCGGCCGGTCGGGGATCCCGCGGTGGCCGGCGCGCTGGACGTGTACGAGCGGCTGCGGGCCGAACTGGCGCGTCCGGAGCTGCTGCTGGCGCTGCCCGGCGGCCGGGTCCAGGACACCTCGGCGCGGATCGCCGAGCGGTTCGGGCCGGGGCTGTTGCCGGTGGCGATGGACGACCGTAAGGAGGAGGGACCGGCTCCGGTGACCGCGTACGACTGCGGGCCCCTCGTGGTGTGCGCGCCCGGCGGCGCCTCGTTCCTGCGGCCGGCGGCGGTCACCGACCCCGAGGTGTGGCGGCGGGTCCGCGAGGTCACCGACCTCGGGGAGGAGTTGGACCGGGTGGCGCCGCTGCTGGCCGGTGGCGGACTGGAGCGGATGATGCTCCGGGCCCGTTCCGGACCGGTGCCGGCCGGCGCGTACGAGGCGGATCCGCGGCGGTCCTGCCCGGAGCTGGTCACACGGGTGGCGGCCGAGCTCCGTGTCGGCACGGACGCGGCGGCGCTGTATCTCCAGGTGGCGGCGCTGGCCACGCCCACCGACCGGAACGTACGCCGCTGGAACGGCTGGACCGCCAAGCGGCACAAGGAGGTCCGCGCGGAACTCCTGGCCACCGGCGCGGTCATCGAGGCCAAGCGGGCGCGGGCGGGCCGGACGGTGTTCCTGCCCGGTGAATGGACCGAGCTGAAGGCCCCGAACCTGCCCCTGGAGACGGTGAAACTGGCGAGCCACCAGGTGCGCCCGCTGTGGAGCAACGCGGTCCGCGCGCCCTTCGGCCGGGTGCTGCCGACGGCTCCCTTGCACGAGATGTTCGCGCAGGCCTGGAAGCGGAGGTCCGCCGACCGCGCGTGAATGTCCGGTACTCGGACGGAAAGAGGGTGCGCACGGACGTCGGCATTGGCAAGCTGCTCCGGTGAATCATGAACAGATCTCCGGGATCGCACACGCCGACCACCCCATAAAGGCCCCGCTCGACGACGAATCGGTCCGCCGACTGCTCGAACACGGCGCACCGCGCGACGGCGAGCGGGTGCTCGACCTGGGGTGCGGCACCGCGGAATGGCTGCTGCGCGCCCTGACCACCCACCCCCGTCTGTACGCCGAGGGCGTGGACACCTCCGAGGTGTCCGTGGAGCGGGCCCGCCGCTCGGCGGGCCTGCTCGGCGTCGAGGAACGCCTCGTCGTACACCAGCGGAAGGCCTCGGAGTTCGTCTCCGAGCAGCCCTTCGACCTGGTGCTCAGCGTCGGGGCCACCCATGCGTTCGGCGGCCTGCTGCCGACCCTCGCGGCGGCGCGGGAGCACCTGGCTCCCGGCGGCCGCGTCCTGCTCGGCGAGTGCTTCTGGGACCGTGAGCCGTCCGCCGCGGCCCTCGAGATCTTCGGCGAGCTCCACGACCTGGCGACCACCGTGGACCTCGTCGTCGCCGACGGGTGGGCTCCCGTGCACGCCCACGTCAGCACACGTGCGGAGCTGGACGCCTACGAGTGGTCCTGCCTGGGCTCACTGGCCTCATGGGCCCTCGACCACCCGGACGATCCGCACGCCGCCGAGATCCTGCGGACGGCCCACGAACGGCGTACGGAATGGCTGCGCGACTACCGGGACAGCTTCGGCTTCGTCTCCCTGGTCCTGCGCCCGACCTCCGACCGGTAGCCACCGCGGCAGGGCCGCCGGATGCCGCCGGGTCCCTCCCGGGCGATCCGGCGGCCCAGGCCGTCTACGCGAGGCCGTCGGCGACCAGGCCGGCGAGGACCGCCTGGCCCAGGGCCTGCACGGCGGACTGCGGCCGGACCATCACGGTGAACTCCTTGATGCGGCCCGCCTCGTCGAAGTGGAGCAGGTCGATCCCGTGGATCTCCCGGCCCTCCACCGCGGCGCGGAAGAGCAACACCTCCGCCGGGGCCTCGGCGCCGTCGGCGCTGGTCTCGGCCGCGCCCTCGAAGTCGCCGACGTAGCGGAACTCCTCGAAGACCCGCATCAGGACCCCGAAGAGACCCAGGACCATGGGCCGCCCCTCGAAGGGCGTGAACTTCACCGGGCTGTAGAACCGGACGTCCTCTGTGAACAGGTCCTCCAGCGCGGCGAGATCCCGCTTCTCCACGGCTGCGCGGAAGCGTTCGGCAGTTTCCATGACCCCTCCTGATATTCATGAATTTGACTAGTCACTTTCATGAGTATGATGCAGGGGTTGGCGAGGAAGGGGAAGGGGCGACCGCGATGGCCTTGCGACATGCCGTACTGGCGGCATTGCTGGACGGCGAGTTCAGCGGCTACGAACTGGCGAAGTCCTTCGACATCGGCGTCGCGAACTTCTGGCACGCCCTGCCCCAGCAGCTGTACGCCGAGCTGGCCAAGCTGGAGAAGGAAGGGCTGGTGGCGGGCCGCGAGGTGGTCCAGGAGACCCGGCCCAACAAGCGCCTCTTCCAGGTCACCGAGGCCGGCCGCACCGAACTGGAGGAGTTCGCCGCGGCCCCGCTGAAGTCCTCCGTCATCCGTGACGACCTCCTCGTCAAGGTCCAGACCGCCGACCGGATCGGCATCGAACCGGTGATCGCGCAGCTCGAAGCACGCGCGGTCGCGGCCGACGCCAAGATCGAGTTGCTCGGCAGGGTTCTGCGCAAGATGCGCGGCGAGATGGACGAGGACGAGTTCCTGCTCCACGGCGAGCGGATCGGCGGGTACCTGACCGGTCTGCGCGGCCTCGCCTTCGAACAGGGACACCGCGACTGGTGCCGCCGGAGCGCGGCCATCCTGAAGGAGAGGCTGACCCGTGCCGAACGGTGAGTACCTGCGCTACGTCGCCCTGGGCGACAGTCAGACCGAAGGCCTCGGCGACGGGGACGACACCGTGGGCCTGCGTGGCTTCGCCGACCGGTTCGCCGAACACCTCGCCGCCGTCAACCCCGACCTCCAGTACGCCAACCTGGCCGTCCGCGGACGTCTCGCCGGGCAGGTCCGCGCCGAGCAGCTGGGCCCCGCCCTGGCCCTGCGCCCCGATCTGGCCACCGTCGTCGCCGGGGTCAACGACATCCTCCGGCCCCGGTTCGACGCCGCCGAGGTCGCCGGGCACCTGGAGGAGATGTTCGCGGCGCTCACGGCCGCCGGGGCCCACGTGGCAACGGTGACCTTCCCCGACCTCAGCGCGCTCGTGCCTCTCGCCCGACCCGTGGCACCGCGCATCGCCGACCTCAACGACCGCATCCGCGCCGCGGCCGCCCGGCACGGGGTCACCGTGGCCGAGACGGCCCGGCCGGTCGCCGTGACCGACCCGCGGATGTGGACCACGGACCGCCTCCACGCCAGCTCCGTCGGCCACGAACGGATCGCCGCGGCCCTCGCCCACGCCGTCGGCCTGCCCGGCAGCGACGACACCTGGACGCGCCCGCTCCCGCCGCGGCCCACCACCCCGGGCGGCTCGGCCGCGGCGGCGGAACTGCGTTGGGTGGCCGCGTTCCTCGGCCCCTGGCTGGGTCGCCGCCTGCGCGGCCGCTCCTCCGGCGACGGCCGCACGGCCAAGCGCCCCACCCTCCAGCCGCTGACCACCGCCGTCGACTGAACCGTGTCTCCTCGATCGGTCGGTCAGCGCGATCCGCGCTGTCAGCGGTCGATGACCCGACGCGCGTCCGCAGGCCAAGATCCCGTGCCGACGATGTGCTCCACGAGCCTGAAGGCCTCATCCATGGGGACCGTGTCCTCATCCGGATACTCGTCGACCTGCCCGTCCGAGAGGACGAACCCGTCGCTCGCCCCCTCGGCTCCGGGGTCCACGGCATGCTCGCCAGGATCGCTCTCGTCTTCGAGCAGCATCACCATCGCGCGCTCGGCATTCGTCACGAACGCCAAGGATCGACCGGACGAACTGGTCAGCCACGTCTCGAGCCGCCCGCTGTCGATCCGCGACCGAAGGGCCTTCAGCACCATCTCGGACGACACGTGGACAGGGCCGTCGTCATCCATCACCCAGGTTTCGATCACGAGCACGACACTCTCACGGACGGACCCAGGAGACAGGCCCCAAGGGCGACGGCCGGCACCCGTCGCGGGATCGGGTCGGCCACCGAGTGGCGGCGCCGCAGGCGGTGCGGGCCCGGGTCGGTCAAGGCCCGCCGGGCGGCGGCGCGGATCGCGGCGGGCTCGGCCTGCCGCCGCCGGTGCGTGCGCTCGATCCGCGCCGGCGGCCCCCGCGGTCACCGCTTGCGCGGCCACCATCCCGCGCGCCTGCGTGAGCCGCGCGGGCCGCGCTCCGAGCGCAGGGACGGGGCCAGGGCGAAGACCACGGTGATGTGCGCGCCGCCCTGCCGGGCCTGCGCGATCCGCATCGAGCCGCCGGTGACGGCCGCGGCCCTGCGGGCGATGTCGAGGCCGAGCCCCGAAGAGCCCGTGCTGCTCCCTCGGGAGAGGGCCCGGTCCGGTTCCGGGATGCCCGGACCGGAATCCTCCACCACCAGCTCCACGGCCTGCGCGGTACGGGCCACACGGACCGCGAAGGCGGTACCGGCCGGGGTGTGGCTGAAGACGTTGCCGATGAGCGCGTCCACCACCGCGGCGATGTCGTCGTCGCTGAGGCCGACGGCCGTGGGCTCCTGGGTGAGATCGAGGGAGCAGGCGCGGTCCTGCTGCTCCGCCAGGACCGCCCAGAAGGCGGTCCGGCGCCGTACGACTTCGGCGACCTCGGAGCGGGGGCAGTCGGACGACCCCGACGGCCCCGTCGGTACCGTCGCCGTCGCCTGTCGGACCGTACTCGTCTCCGCGCTGCGCATGCCGTGGCCCATCGGGCCCACGGCGAGCGGTGTCCGCGCCGCGGCGATGATGGCCCGGAGCTCCGACTCCAGGGCGTGCACCGCCGCCTCGACCCTGGCCGACTCCGGTGTGCCCGCCATCCGCTCCGATGCCAGGTGCAGGGCGGTCAGCGGGGTGCGCAGCCGGTGGGACAGGTCGGCGACCAGTTCGCGCTCGATGGCGAGCAGTTCCGTCATGCGGTGGGCCATGGCGTTGAAGGCGTCGCCCGCGTCGCGCAGTTCCTTGGGACCCATGGGTTCCACCCGGGTGTCCAGATTGCCCTGACCGAGGGTGCGCGAGGCCTGGGCGAGCTTCTTGGAGGACCGGACGACCTTGGCGCCGAGCCGGTCGGCGACCAGGACCGAGCCACCGACCAGGCCCACCGCGAGGAGCAGCATGACCGCCCAGGAGGCCTTGACCCCGCGGGTCAGGTCCTCGTCGGGGACGAAGTTCTCGATGACGGCGACCCGGTCGCCGGGGAGCACCACCGGTTGCAGGCAGATCCATCCGCCCGGAGTCTTCTGGGAGATGGACTCGCGACCCTGCTGGGCCCGTTCGAGCAGTTTCACCGGAGCCTGGGAGTCGCCGAGGCTCTGGGCGTCGGGGAGATGGATCACCAGGTGTTCGGCGGAGTCGAGTCCGGCGGCGGATTCCCGCAGCGCCGACGGATCCGTGGTGAGCGTGAGGACGGGTGCGAGTGCTGCGGCGCGCTGTTCGGCCGCGGTGACGCTCTGCTCCTTGACCAGCGACATCACCAGTGCGCCCAGGGGTATGAGGAAGGAGAGGGCGACCATGGATGTCACGGCGAGCGCGACTCCCGCCAGGGAGCGTCTCACCGCGGGGCCACCAGTTTGATGCCGACGCCACGGACCGTCAGCAGGTAGCGCGGGGCCGCCGCGCGTTCGCCGAGTTTGCGGCGCAGGGACGACAGGTGCACGTCGACGGTCTGGTCGTCGACGTACGGCTCGCGCCAGACCTCGGTCAGCAGTCGGCGTTTGGAGACGACCTGGCCGGTGTGGTGGGCGAGGAAGGCCAGGAGGTCGAACTCCCGCCGGGTGAGGTGGAGCTCCCTGCCGGCCAGGTACGCGGTGCGCGCGCCGGGGTCCACCGCCAGCTCGCCCACGGTGGTGGCGCCCATCGGGTCGGCGGCCGGTGCCGGCCGGGTGCCCGGAGCTCTGTGGGTGGTGCCGGTGGGGGGCACGTGGCTGGTGCGCCGCAGGACGGCGGAGAGGCGGGCGATGAGCTGTCCTCCGGAGAAGGGCTTGACCAGGTAGTCGTCCGCGCCCGCGTTGAGGAGCTTGATGATTTCCGTCTCGTCGTCGCGGGCGGTGGCCACCAGGACGGGGACGGACGATATGCCCCGGATCATGCGCAGTGCGTCTCCCCCGTCCAGGTCGGGCAGGCCGAGGTCGAGGACCACCGCGTCGACGGGCGTCTGGGTGACCTCGCGCAGGGCGCCGAAACCGTCGCCCACGCTGCGTACGGCATACCCGTGCTCCGCCAGGACCTCGATGAGTGACTGGCGGATGCTGGGGTCGTCTTCCACGACCAGGACGCTGGGCATGGGCACACCTTAGGGGTTGGGTCCGCTTCCCTCTCAGGGGGTGTCGAAGGTGAGGCCGTCGTCGGTGACGCGCAGGTGTACGGGGTGGTCGGCGACCGGAATGGTGCAGCCCTCCTTCGCGCTGCAGCTCGCGTAGCCGAGCAGCACCGTCGCGTCCCCGTTCCCGTCGGCGCGGACGGGCAGGGTGGTGGTGACCGGGCCGTCCGGGTAGACGGGCATCGGGGCGTCGACGCCGGGGACGCTGATGGACTTCACGTCGGCCGCGGCCGTCAGCTTCCCCTCGGTCTTGAGGACACCGGTGACGGCCACCGCGGTCGGCCGGCCCACGCCCTCTATGCCGGTGGCCGGCAGTTCGGTGCTGTACAGGTGGAAACCCTTCTTCTCGGGGGTGAAGACGGCGGTCAGCGTGCCCTTCGAGGCCTGCCAGTCCGCCACCGAGAGGGTGACGGTGACTCCGTTCTCGGTGAAGCCGGTCGTGGGCGACGGCGCCACGGCGGCGGCCGGGGCCTCCTCGGCGTGCTGGTCGCCGCAGGCCGTGAGCGCGGCCAGGGAGAGGAGGGCGACCACGGTACGGATCGTCCGGGTGCGACGGATGCGCGGGGAAAGGTTCATCGGTGTCTCAGTGCCTCTGCGTCTTCGCGTCTCTGTGTCTCGGTATTTCTGTACTGCGGTAT
Organism: Streptomyces sp. NPDC048331; assembly: GCF_043201215.1. Taxonomy (NCBI): domain Bacteria; kingdom Bacillati; phylum Actinomycetota; class Actinomycetes; order Kitasatosporales; family Streptomycetaceae; genus Streptomyces; species Streptomyces sp. NPDC048331. Next base: position 67,992 of record NZ_JBICYT010000025.1, read on the forward strand.
TTCCGTACTGCGGTGTTTCTGCGTTTCGGTGTCTGTGTTCCTTGCTGTCGAAAGACGAACCGAAGCGGTACGGGGGCCGCTCACACGGCGGTGGTGAAGTCCGCGCTCCACAACTGCAGCCGGTACACCAGGTCGTTCCACATCCCGGTGGCCAGGAGGACGCCGACGAGTACGAGCATTCCGCCGCCGATCCGCAGGACCCACGGGTAGTGCCGTTTGACCAGGCCGAAGGCGCCCAGGGCCCGCCGGAAGGCAAGTGCTGCCAGGACGAACGGCAGTCCGAGGCCGAGGCAGTACGCCGCCATCAGCAGCGCCCCTCGGCCCGCGCTGGCCTCGCTCCAGGCCAGCGCCTGCACCGCGCCGAGCGTCGGGCCGATGCAGGGCGTCCAGCCGACCGCGAACACCGCGCCCAGTACGGGGGCTCCGGCCAGGCCGAGGGCGGGACGGCGGTGGCTGCGGAACTCGCGTTGGGTGAAGCCCGGCAGGAACCCCATGAAGGACAGCCCCATCAGCACGGTGAAGACACCGAGCACCTGGGTGATCACCTCCTGGTGGGCCAGCAGGGTGCGGCCGAAGTACCCGAACAGGGCTCCCCCGGAGACGAGGACCGCAGTGAAGCCGAGGACGAAGAGCAGCGCGCCGGCCGCCATCCGGCTGCGGCGCCCACCGCGGGCCTCGGCCAGGTCGGAGACCGACAGGCTGGTCACGTAGCTGAGGTAGCCCGGTACGAGCGGCAGCACGCACGGTGAGAGGAAGGAGACGAGCCCCGCGAGGAACGCCACCGGGGCGGCGATGGCCAGGGTCCCGTGGAGGAGGGAGGGGGTGTCCGCGGCGGCGAGTACCAGGCTCGTCGTCATGGCGTCTCCTCCAGCACGCGGGCGAGCAGCGGGCCGAGTTCGTCCTCGGTGACCGCGCCGCCGATGCTGACGGCGATGCGTCCGCGGCGGTCGATCACGAGGGTCGAGGGGATCGACTGCGGGTTGAGGAGGGCGGGGGGAAAGCGGAGCAGGAGTTCCCCGGTGGGGTCGTGGAGGCTGGGGAAGTCGAGGCCGTGGGCGCGTACGAAGGATCGGGCCGCCGCGCGGTCCGGGTCGCGGGTGTTGATCCCGAGGAACCGGACTCCGTGGTCCCGGGTGCGGCTCTCGATCCGCGCCAGGTCGTCGGCCTCGGCCCGGCAGGGGCCGCACCAGGACCCCCAGACGTTGACCACGACGACCTGCCCCCGGAAGTCGTCGAGGCCGAGAGGCTTCCCGTCGAGGTCGTCGCCCGCCGACGCGGGCGCGGCGGGCCGGTCGGCGGGGGCGATGACCGTGGCCTCGGCCGCCGATCTGACCACGGCACCGGCCGTGGTGCCCGTTCCGGCCGCCGCCTCCGCGCGGCTGCCGTCGGCGGCGACCGTACCGACGGCGGCGAAGACGCAGCCGGCCGCGGCGGCCACCAGGGCGGCTCCCGCCAGGACCACCGTGCGCACCTGGGCCCGGCGCGGGCCCGCCGGTCTCACGCGGCCCACTTGCGCAGGAAGGCGTTGATCCCCTCCGCCGTGAGGGAGGGGTTGCCCGTGGTGTGGGTGTCGGTACGCACCTTGCCGGACGAGTTGACGACGACCAGCACGGGCATGGTGTAGGTGCCGCCCCCGGGGCTGTACTTGCGCAGGAGCGCGGAGTTGGCGGAGCTGTTGCCGCCGATGTCGATCTTGACCAGGTGGTACGAGGCTCCGAGGATCGCGGCGGTCTGCGGCTGGGCGAACACCTTGTCGGCGGCCTTGCAGTTGCCGCACCAGTTGGCCCCGAAGTCGAGCAGCACCATCCGTCCGTCGGCCTTGGCGGCGGCCAGGGCGGCGTCGATCTGCTTCTGCCCGTCCGCCGAGCTGTCGTAGCCGGGCCCGGGGACCTCGGCCGGGGTGGCGGGTGCCTTGGACGTACGGGCGGGCTTGGGGGCGGTCGAGGCGCTCTGGGACCGGGAGGGCGTCGGCGAGGAGGAGGCCTGCGCGGAGGCGGACGCCGTCGGCGAGGCCGAAGCGCTCGGGGAGGCCTCGGCGGACGCGGAGGCCGACGGCGCGGCGGAGGTGAGGGCGGACGCGGACTGTCCGAGCGTGGTCGGCGAGGCGGAGCCGGCACTCTCGGAGGACGGCCCGCAGGCGGCGCACAGCCCTGCCGCGACCACGGCGGCGGCGACGAGCGGCAGCCGGACACCCAGGGGCGCGGCGGAGCGGGGCTGCGCGGCGTGGCCGGCACGGACGGGTCGGTGTGTGCGAGAAGTCATGGCGAAGACACCCCAAGGCGCGCTGAGAACTACGGGAAGGGCGAGAAGCCTCCCGACTCGGTGAAGCCGGCGGTACCACGGTTCGCCGGGGCGGTGTGCCCGGGCGCCGAGGGCCGGTCGGCTGACGTGAGCATAGGGCCGCGTCGGGCCCTGCGAACCGCCTGAGCGCGATCTTGAGGTTCCCCTAAGGAACAGCTCACCTTCCGCTTCGTCGGGGCCCGTCCGATGAGCGGATTCGGGGAGGCGATCCGCGCGAAAGGGATCAGGAGGACCGAGCGGTGCGGACCGGCCGAACCGGTCACGCCTCCGCCGTCAGAACGACGTCTCGCGGACGCTGGCCTTGGCCACCGGGTCGATCGTGGCGGTGACGACCGAGCGGTGGTCCGAGGCGCTGAAGGTGACCGTCAGGGTGTCGTCGTCGGTCTGTGACGTGGTGGCCTTGAAGCCTCGGCTCGGGACCGCCGAGATCAAGCACACGCCTCGGCTCCCGTACCGCACCGTGACCTTGCCGCCCTGCGCGGGGACGGTGTGCAGGCCCGGTCCGCCGTTCCCGCAGTCGACGCCGGGTTTGGGTGCGGCGGTCCGGGGGGTCGCCGAGGGCTTCGCGGGCGGGGAGGACGAAGCCGAGGGGGTCGGGGCCTCGGTCACGGTGGGCGAGGGGCTCGGGGACGCGGAGGCGGTCGGGGACGGCGAACCCGACGAGGGGCCCTGCCCCGCCTGCCACGCCGGCGGCGAGTCGAAGACCATGGGCGCGGACCGGGCCACCGGGGGCGTATGGCTGGTGGAGCCGACCACGAACTGGACCGTGGCGAGCACGGCCGTCACGCTGGTGGCCGTGCAGGACAGCCATATGAACAGGTAGCGCGGAAATCGAGGCACGGCCCCATAGTGGCGGACGCACCGGGCCGTGCGTCACCGCCCTCCCCCGTACAGCGGGTGGGAGCGCCGCCGCCCTACGGTGCCCCGTACGGGAACACGACGTCCTCCGACCCGGGTACGGGTCGGAGGACGTGTGCGGCCAGGCAACCGGGGGGGGCCGGTGCCGCGTGGCCGGTGGGGGGTGGCGGATCGGGGGATCGGGGGCGGATCGGGCTACGGGGTTGCGGTGGGGGGACGGCGGGTGGGGGGCTCCTACTTCGACGTTCCGAAGTCCTGCGTCCACCACGGGCCGCCGTCGCCCTTGTGCACGCCTATGCCGATCTCGCGGAAGGAGCAGTTGAGGATGTTGGCCCGGTGACCGGAGCTGTTCATCCACGCCTTCATGACCGCGTCGGCGTCCGACTGCCCGCGGGCTATGTTCTCGCCGAGGCGGGACCAGCCGTAGCCGGCGGCCTCCACGCGGGAGGTCATGGTGGACCCGTCGGGTCCGGTGTGGGACATGACACCGCTGCGGGCCATGGTGTCGCTGTACGCGCGCGCCGCCGCGGCCAGCTTGGCGTTCACGGTCAGGGGGCCGCAGCCGGCCGCGGAACGCTCCTTGTTGACCAGGGCGAGGACCGCGGACTCGGCGTCGCCGGAGGAGCTTCCGGAACCGCCCGTCGAGCCGCCGGAGGATCCGCCGGACGAGCCCCCGGAGCCGCCGGACCCACCCGAGGTGCCGGAACCGCCGCCCGAGCTCCCGCCGGACGCGCGCGGGGGCTTACCGGCCGGGGTGGACTTGGCCGGGGTGTTCTCCTCCGCCGCGGGCTTCGCCGGCGCCGCGGACGCCGTACCTTCGGCGGCCGGACTCTCGGGGGGCAACGAGCCCGTGGCGGCCGCCGCGTCGGCGGTGACCTCAGGAAGCGGAGCGGTCGGGGTAGCCGTCCCGGCGGTGTCCGCGGGGGTCGGCGCCCCCGACTTCGCCCCGCCGGCGCCGTCGGCCCGCTGGTCCACCTGCGTACCGCCGCCGGAGTCGGCGACGGCGACGCCGACCGCCACCGCCGCGGCGGCCGCGGTCAGGGACAGGACGATGCGGGTGCGCATCGCCTTCTTCCGCCGTGCTTCGACTCGGGACGGCGTTGCGGGAGTTCGGCTGCTCATGCGTGTAGCACCTCACAGAGTGAAGGGGGTGGGGCGCGATCGAGCCTAGGGTTGTGATCAATGAAATCCGCACGCCGGAGGGGTTCTTCAAGTTCCCTTAAGGAAGCCCGCAGGGTCGGCTCAGGGGACGACTCGGGCCCTTCCCCGCCATTCGGTCGATACGGACCCGACGGATCCTCGGCTCGCCGCCGACCTCCTGGCCCGACCGCTCCACCGGGGTTCCGGCACGGACGGGCGGGCGGGTGCGTGCCGGCGGCGTGTGATCATGTCCGTCGACAGATCCGCACCTCATGGGGGGACCATGCGCACCCGCACCACCACCGCCACGACCGGTCTCGTGACCGCGCTCGCGGCGCTGCTCGTCCTCACCGGCTGTACCGGGTCGGGGAACGGTCAGCCCACGGCCTCGAGTTCCGTGGCATCCGTGCCCGCGCAGGGCGGTGGCGGGTCCGGCTTCGAAGGACCCCGGCCGCAGGACCAGAACCTGCTGGCCTGGACCGGCGACCCCAATGACGCGGGACATGTCACCGCCCAGTCGACGGCCGGGGTCGGCGGCCGGGTCACCCTGGTACGGATCGTCCTGCGCGAACAGATCACCTGGTCGAACGTGTGGCTGGGCCTGGCCGGGATCGACCCGAACGCCCAACTCGCCAACTGCTACCTGGGCGTGTACGACGCCAAGGGCACCCTCGTGGCGACCACCCCGGACATCTCCCCGCAGTTGATGACCGACGCGATCGCCAAGCCGTTCGCCCTGAGCAAGCCGTTCACCGCCGCGCCCGGCACGTACTTCATCGCGCTGCTGCTCAACGGCACTTGGGCGACGAACGGCCTCACCCTGAAGTCCACGGGTGCCGGCATCTCGGTCAACGCGGGCCTGACCCCGCCGAACCTCCGGTACAGCAACCTGTTGACCGGTCAGACCTCGCTGCCCCCCACGGTGAACCTGGCCGAGCAGTCCACGAGCACCATCAACACCGGCTGGGCCAGCCAGTGGTACGCGATCTCCTGACCTGCGGCGAGTCGCTCGGCACGGTTTCCGTCGTGGGTGCCGAGAAGATGCGTGGCGCTCTCGCGGGTGACGAGCGTGTCGGGGCTCCACCCGAACGAGCGCCGCGCGTCCCTGTCGGCACCGCGGGGTCAGCCCCGGATGGAGACGATCTTGCGGGTGGCCAGGTCGGCCTGGACGAAGACCTGCGTCGTGTCGCCGCCGCCCCACGTCAGTGTGACGGTGGCTCCGGTCCGGCCCGTTCCGCTGCCGGTGGAGGTGACCTTCCACCCGAGCGGGACGTTCTGCGCGCGGAGCACGCCGTCCGCGTGGTTCGTCTCCTCCCACTGCCTCAACTCCGTCCGGAGCGGCGCCGAGAGGTAGAAGGAACGCAGGCGGTCCGCGGTCGCCCCGTCGCCGTCGTACACCGCGTCGATGTAGGAACCGTAGAAGTCGGCGATCCGGGTGAAAGCGCCCTCGGGGCTGCCCGAGACGGACGGAGCCGGTGCGGCGACCTGGGCCGGCGTCGCGCCTTCCGGTCCGTTCGCCGAGGCGCTGGTGACGAGGGCGAGGGAGAGTAGGGCGGTGGCCGCGAGGGTGAGGGAGGCCGTTCGGCCGGCCGAGAACGTGGACATCTGCTGAGCCTTTCCCCGAGCTGAGTGGCTGTAGCCGTACCGACCGACGCCGTCCCGGTCCCCTCCGGTTCGCGGAATGCGAGAAATGGCCGAAAGCTCACGCATCCGGCCGTATCGCGCCGGTCAGGTGCCCTCCCACGCGCCGATCGTCCGCCGAACGGCGGCGCGATCGCATCGCTCGACCGGGGGACGATCACCGCGGGGCGGAATGTGGTGCCCGGGGTGGGGGTTGGTGCCGACGCGACACTGGACCCGGACGCACTGGAGAGTTCATGAAGATCGGCATCATCGGCGCGGGCAACATCGGCGGCAACCTGACCCGCCGGCTCACGGCCCTCGGGCACGAGGTCTCCGTGGCGAACTCGCGTGGCCCCGAAACCCTGACCGCGCTGGCCGAGGAGACCGGCGCCACCCCGGTCACCGTGGCGCGAGCGGCGCGCGGCGCCGAGATCGTCGTGGTCACGATCCCGTTCAACAAGGTGCCGGACCTGCCGGCGGGCCTCTTCGACGGGGCCGCCGAGGGTTTCGCGGTCATCGATACCGGCAACTACTACCCGCGTCAGCGAGACGGCCGGATCGCCGGCGTCGAGGACGACGGCCTCACCGAAAGCCGCTGGACCGAACGGCACCTCGGACACCCCGTCATCAAGGCCTTCAACGGCACCTACGCCCAGGACCTCCTCGACCGGCACCGCCCGGCGGGCGCCGCGGACCGGATGGCGCTGCCCGTCGCGGGCGACGACGCCGTGGCGAAGAAGACCGTACGCGCCCTGATCGAGGAGCTGGGCTTCGACACCGTCGACGCGGGCGGCCTCGACGAGTCCTGGCGCCAGCAGCCCGACACCCCTGTCTACGGGCTGCGGGCAGGCGTCGACGCGGTGACCGAGGCGCTCGCCGAGGCCTCCCCGACCCGCTCGGAGGAGTTCCGCGGCTGACCGAGGGCACGTGCGCGGGTTCCTGCCTCCGGCTTCCGGCTTCCGGCTTCCGGCTTCCGGCTTCCGGGGCCCGCACCGTTCCCGACCCGCCGATGCCCCGGGGCGCCCTACCAGGCGGCATATGTCGGTGGGTGACCTACCATGCAGGCATGAGTGATCGTGCGATGCAGGAACCGACCCTCCTCCTCCTGACCGCGCTCGCGGACGAGCCCCGCCACGGGTACGCGATCGCGCGCGAGGTGGAGCTGATCTCGGGCGGACGGGTCAAGATGCGGACCGGCACCCTGTACGGGGCGTTGGAGCGGCTGCTGGGTCAGGGGCTGATCGAGGTCCACGAGGAGCAGATCGTCGACAGCCGGCTGCGCCGCACCTACAGCCTCACCGCCGAAGGCCGGGAGAGCCTGGCCGCGGAGGCCCGACGGATCGCCGCCACCGCGCGCGAGGCGGCGCGCCGGCTGGGCGTCTCCGGCGGGACGGCCACGGCGTGACCCCTCGTCTGCTGCTCCTGTACCCCGCAGGTTTCCGCCGCGCCTTCGGCGAGGAGGTGGCCGAGGCCTATCGGGAGGCGACCGAGGGCGCAGGCCCGATCGCCCGGCTGCGGGAGGCCGCGGACATCGTGGCACACGCGCTCCGGCTCCGCCTGGGCGTGGGTTCGGCGCACCGTGGCGGGCGACTCTTCGCGGCGACGGCGCCCTTCGCGCTGGCCGCGACGGGCGCGCATGCCGCTTTCCAGCTCGCCTCGGCCCTCAACCGCGCGTACATCACCGGTCGCCCGGATGTCGAGACCCCGCTCGGGTACGCGATGTACGGCTTCTCCGTACTGACCCTGATCGGCGCCGTACTGGGGCTGAGCGGGCGCTTCGCCGCCGGCGCGCGGACCGCGTTCGCCGGTGTCGCGGGTAGCGCGGCGTGCTTGGTCATCGCCGTCCTGCCGGGCGCCCTGGACATGCCGCTGGAGCATCTGGCCTACCTGACCCCGCCCCTGGTGATCGCCGCGCTCCCGCTGCTGTGTCCTCCGGACCTGCACCCGCCCTGCCGGATCCGGACCACGACGGGGCTGGTGGCGCTGCTGCTCTGGGCCCCGCTGTCCGTGGTGCTCCTGGGCCTGCTCGACGCGGGCGGGCTCGCCATGATGCCGCTGTGGCGCTTCGCCGTGACCGTGGCCGCCGCGCTGGCGCTGGCGGGCGGCCCCGCACTGTCCGGGATCCGTACGTCCGGTCGGTTCGCCCTGGCCACGGCCCCGTTCCTGATCCTGGGGCACTTCGCGGGGGTGGTGGGCGAGGACACGGCGCTGCCGTGCCTGGCCCTGCTCGCGGCCACGGGCCTGGCCGTGCGCCTGTGGCGGCGTAGGCGATCGGACCCGGCCGGCCACGCCTGAGCCGGCGGTCAGACCTCGGCGTCGAGCTCGGATCCGGCGACGCTGACACGGATCTTGGACTGGCCGTGGCCCAGTTCCTCCCAGTCCTCCATGAAGCGCGCGGACAGCCCGTGTCCGGCGGCCAGGTCGACGAGGGTCTGTGTGCGGTAGTAGAAGTCCTCGCGCAGCACCTGGTGTTCGGTACCGGTGGTGCGGTCGAAGGTGAAGTCGAAGTGACCGCCCGGCGCCAGGACCCGACCCACGTGGGCGAAGCACTCGTCGATGACGTCGATCGGCGAGTGCGAGAAGACGCTGTGGGCGTGGACGACGTCGAAGTAGCCGTCGGGGAGGAAGTCCAGCGTCAGGTTCTTGGTGAGCGTCAGGTGGGGAACCTTGGCCTGGAGGCCCCGCTCGGTCAGGGTCCGCTTCGCCGCGATGAGGATGTCGGGCGAGATGTCGATGCCGTAGTAGTGGCCCGCGTCGAGGTGGTCGATGAACCGCCAGCCGGCGCGGAGGTTGCCGCAGCCGATGTCCAGCATGCGGTGCCCGGGCTTCAGACCGTGCCCGAGGAGGTAGTCGAACTGCATCTGCCCGAGTGCGAGCCAGCGTTCGTGGGTCTGGCTGCCGACCGCGGCCTCGGGGTTGCGGCGGGTGTCCGAGGCCATCACGGCCCGGTAGTAGCTGACGTGGTCGGGGTGCTTGAAGGCCAGCCACCGGTCACGGGCGGCCCGCTTCAGGTACGGGGCGATGCGGTGCGGACGGCTCGCGGCGTAGCGGACCTTGTGGACGAGGGATTCCCGGTTCGCGGTGAGGTTCTTCCTGGTGGCCATGAGCACTCCGTCTCCATCGCAACGTGAATCCCCGACGGCAGGCAGCGGCGACCGCCGCCGGGAAGGATCTTCGGAAACCCACCATACGTCGGCGACCGACATATACAAACCACTGGACTGTCCCGGGCGGCGGAGAGCGCGACACGGCACACGTACGAACAGTTCGTAAATATGGATGTTTGCGGCGATATCGCCCAGATTGCCACTCGATGTCGCGGCGGTCCACGCAACGCGCCCAGGGGCCGATGGGTGCGCTCCCGTGCGCTCCCGTCCCGTGCGCTCCGGTGCGATGCGCTCCGGTGCGATGCGGTCAAACGGCCGCGGGCCGTTCCCGTTCCCCCAGCAGCCGGGTGCGGAAGAGGTCGAGGACGGTGTCGAGCGCCTGCCGGGTGGGCTGTCCCGGTTCGTCGATGAGGTGTTCCGTCAGGACGGAGTGCGGCGCGAGGGCGCTCCGCGGGTTCGCCGCGCTGCCGTCCAGCTCGACGGCGACGAAGGCGTCCCCGAGTTCCCGGCGGAGGTGGGCGAACCGGTCGCCGGGCACGAGTCGGTCGCCCCGGAAGCGCAGCCCGAGCACCTGGAGCCCCTCGCGCTCGCACCGTCCGCGGACGACCGCGAGGTCCTCGGGGCTGATGTCGATGGTGCCGGCGCGGCCCGCGGTGCAGGCCAGCGGGAGCGAGGGCTGGGAGAGCACGGGGGCGACGAGGCGCTCGTCCGTGGCCATCGCCAGGGCGAATCCGCCGGTCAGGCACATGCCGACGGCGCCGACCCCGGGGCCGCCGCAGCGCTCGTGTTCGGCGGCCGCCAGAGCGCGCAGCCACGCGACGACGCGCGAACTGCGCCCCGTGGCCAACAGCGTGAACTCACGGCTCACGCACACCTTCCACAACGACGAGGCCATGTAGCGGCCTGCGCTCGGCAGGCCGACCGTGCGGGAGTCCGCGTCCCGTCCGGGTTCGCCGAAGAGCACCGGGAGTACGGCCGTACAACCCGCCGCGGCGACCTGCTCGGCGAACGCGATGACCTTGGGGGTGATGCCGGGGATCTCCGCCATGACGATCACCGCGGGGCCCGTGCCCCGGCGCAGGATCCGGCGGGTGGCACCGGCGTGGGCGAACGTGCTCTTCTCGAACCCGCTCAGGTCGTGGTCTGCCACGCGCCCGGCTCCTTCCGACGGCTCCGTCCTGGACGACTTCACGTTACCGACAGGTAGAGGCTTGTGGTCAAGGCGCGTGCGGCACGTTCCGGTGCGGCCCGCCGCACGGCGCGAGCGCGGCGGCGGCCCGCACCCCGTTCCCCCGGACGGCGGTGTGCGCCGGGCGGGCGGAGTACGGCCGGGCGAGGCTGGGGTGGAGCGGCCGCGCCCGCCTGAGCCCTCGCCCGGTCCGGTCGGGGCCGACCCGGTACCGCCCGAGGAGGCTCACGCGATGGAGAACGGCCCCGGCCACGACGCCTCCGAATCGATCGGCGCCGCTCACCGAGCGGCGCGCGGCAGCGGTGCCTTCGCCGACCGCGCCGACTTCGACGACGCCACACGGGGCTTCGTCGCCGCCCTGGAGCCCTGCGTGATCAGGTCCGAGGACGGGAGCGTCGTGTGGGACGGCGACGCCTACGCCTTCCTCAACGGGGACCGCCCGGACACCGTCCATCCCAGCCTGTGGCGCCAGAGCCGCCTCGCCGCCCTCCAAGGCCTCTTCCAGGTGGTCGCCGGCGTGTACCAGGTGCGCGGCCTGGACCTGTCGAACATGACCCTCGTCGAGGGCGAACGCGGCGTCGTCGTGATCGACCCACTGATCAGCGAGGAGACGGCGGCCGCGGCCCTCGCCCTGTACCGGGCCCACCGAGGGGACCGGCCGGTCACCGGCGTCCTCTACACGCACAGCCACGCCGACCACTTCGGCGGTGTCAAGGGAGTCACCACCCAGGCCGAGGTCGACGCGGGCCACGTCCCGGTACTGGCCCCCGAGGGCTTCCTCGCACACGCGGTCAGCGAGAACGTCTACGCCGGCACCGCCATGGCCCGCCGCGCGGGATACATGTACGGGGCCGCCCTGCCCAAGGGCCCGCGCGGCCAGGTCGGCGCGGGCCTGGGCCAGACCACCTCCACCGGCCGGGTGACGCTGATCCCGCCGACCCTCGACATCACCCGTACCGGGCAGGAGGAGACCGTCGACGGCGTGCGCATGGTCTTCCAACTCACCCCGGGCACCGAGGCCCCCGCCGAGTTCAACCTGCTGCTGCCCGACCACCAGGCGCTGTGCATGGCCGAGAACGCCACCCACACCCTCCACAACCTGCTGACCCTCCGCGGCGCCCTGGTACGCGACCCGCACGCCTGGGCCACGTACCTCACCGAATCGATCGCACTGTTCGGCGACCGGTGCGACGTCGTCCTCGCCTCCCATCACTGGCCCACCTGGGGCCGCGAGCGGGCCATGTCCTACCTGGCGCAGCAGCGGGACCTGTACGCCTACCTCCACGACCAGACGGTGCGGCTGCTCAACCAGGGGTACACCGGGTCCGAGATCGCCGAATCGCTGCGCATGCCTCCCGCGCTGGAGGCCGCCTGGCACACCCACGGCTACTACGGGTCGGTCAGCCACAACGTCAAGGCCGTCTACCAGCGGTACATGGGCTGGTTCGAAGGGAACCCGGCGCTCCTGTGGCAGCATCCTCCGGAGGAAGCAGCTCGCCGCTACGTCGAGTTCATGGGCGGTGCGGCGGAAGTCCTGCGTCGGGCCCGGACCTCCTTCGAGCAGGGCGACTTCCGTTGGGTGGTCCAGGTGGTCGACCACGTCGTCTTCGCCGACCCCACGAACGCGCGGGCCCGGGAGCTGCAGGCCGATGCCCTGGAGCAGCTCGGCTACGGCGCCGAGAACGGCACCTGGCGCAACTTCTACCTCACCGGCGCCCAGGAAATGCGCGGCGCGCATGTCGGGACCCCGGCCACCGTCGCGTCCCCGGACGTGCTCGCCGCCCTGAGCCTGGACCAGCTGGTGGACTCCCTCGCCGTACGGGTCGACGGGCCGCGGGCCTGGCACGCGGACGTAGCCGTCCGGTTCGTCCTGGCGGGCTCGGAACCGCTGACGCTGCGCCTGGGCAACGGAGTACTGACCGGTGTCCGCGGGGAAAACCCCGCCGCCGGCCGTCCGCACGCCGTCCTCGTACTGGACGAACCGCTGCTGCGGGGGCTGTTGCTCGGCACCCTGCCGCTGGACGACCTCCTGCGGCGGGAGGGCGTGGCCCTCGACGGCGACCCGGCGGTCGTCGCCGAGCTCTTCGCCTACCTCGACTCCCCCGACCCGGACTTCCCCATCGTCACCCCCTGACGGCCCGGGTCCCCCGTCGCGTCCCGGCCCCGGTCAGAGGTCGCGGTGCCAGAGGGTGAGGTCGCTGCTGGTCGCGACCGCGAGCGTGCGTCCGGAGGGGGAGAAGCCGACCGCCCGGAGTGTCGAGTGGCGGGAGTGGAAGATGTGCCACCACCGCTCGCCGTGCGGACCGGTGTGCGGCAGCCCGCCGTCGGTGGAGAGCAGGACCCTGTCGTTCGGCCAGGCCGGACTCACCACCTCCAGCGTCCAGCCGTCCTCGGTGGTGGTGTGCAGGCCGCCACCGAAGAGCCCGGCGATGCGGACCCGGTGGCCGGCGACGGGACCGAGGCCGGGGCAGGAGAGGTCGGGCACCGCGTCAGGGGTGCTGTGCTCCGGGCCGGGGTCCCGGTCACGTGCGATCTTCTCCCCCGTGCGCGCGTCGAAGAGGCCGTGGCCGTCGTTCGATACGACCATCACCAGGTCGTCGCCGGTGTCCGGGTGCGAGGCGAAGCCGATGCCGAGCAGTCCACCGACGGGGACCCAGGGGTAGGGGTCGGTGTCGAAGACCGGCCGCCAGGTCGCCGGGGCCGGCACGACGGGGGCGGCGAGCAGTTGGGCGCACAGCTCCACCTGGTAGGGGGACAGAGCCTCGTTCCGGTTCGTCACCGGACCATGGTGCACCAGGCCCGGACCCGTGTGGCGCACCGGGTCGGCCTCTATGCTGCGGGAATGATCAAGCCGATTGAACTGGTGATATTCGACTGCGACGGCGTGCTCGTCGACACCGAACGCATCGCGCTGCCCCTCCAGGTCGCGTTGGGGGCGGAGCTGGGTTGGCCGCTCACCGAGGACGAGGTCATGGAGCGCTTCATCGGGCGATCCAGCGCCTCCATCCACGCGGACATCGCCCTCCGGGTCGGCGAGGAGACGGCCGGCGTCTGGCGGGAGCTTTTCGAACAGCGCCACCACGAGGCGGTGGACGCCGGGTTGACCGCCGTCGAGGGACTGCCCGAGGCGCTCGCCTCGATCGCCCTGCCGACCTGCGTCGCCTCCAGCGGCTCGCACGAGAAGATGCGCCACACCCTCGGCCGCACCGGCCTCTACGAGCACTTCGAGGGCCGCATCTACAGCGCCACCGAGGTCCGCCACGGCAAGCCGGCCCCGGACCTGTTCCTGTACGCGGCGCGGCGGATGGGCGTCGACCCGGCGGCCTGCGTGGTGGTCGAGGACAGCCGCCCCGGTGTCGAGGCCGCCCGTGCCGCCGGGATGCGGGCCTTCGGGTACGCGGGCGGACCGACCCCGGCGGGGCGGCTCGAAGGCACCGGCACGGTCGTCTTCCACGACATGCGCGAACTGCCCGGCCTGATCGCTGCGAGTACTGCGGGCACCGCGAGCACCGCGGGCACCGCGTAGGGATCAGGCGAGCGCGTTCCCGGCCGGCGCGGTCATGACGGCCTGGGTCATGGTCCCGCCGAACGGCGGCGCAGTGAAGTCGCCTTCCCGCAGGGCCTGTTCGAGCCGCGCGTGGACGCAGGACGACGTGCCGCTCCAACAGGGGCGCTGTCACGGTGCCGTCCGCCGCCCGCCGCGGTCCGTCCCGGAAACGCGCGTCCGGGGAAGAGCGGAGGGGCCCACCGCACCCCGGGTGCGGTGGGCCCCTCCCCCTGCGTGACCTCGCCGCGTCGTGGGCGAGCCCTGGGCCGCCTAGGCGGTCGGCGACAGGATGGTGTCCTCCGGCCTGCGCACCGTGGACGGGGTGCTGCCGGCGACGATCAGGGCCAGGAGGACCGCGGCCGCCTCGCTCTGCAGGATCCGGGCGGCCTGCTTCAGCCGACCGGGGTCGGGGACCGGGATGGACAGGGCCACGCATTCCGCGTTGGGGCCCGCGGTGATCGGGACCGCCGCGCACACCGTGCCCATGGCGTACTCCTGCAGGTCGAGGAGGGGAGCGTTCGGCGGGCGGTCGTCGAGTTGGTGGAAGAGGTCCTGCTGACCGGTGACGGTGTGGGGGGTGAACCGGGTGAGTCGGTGGCGGGCGAGGTGGTCCTTCCTCTCGTCGTGGTCGAGTTCGGCGAGCAGCGCCTTGCCCACGGCCGAGGCGTGGGCCGCGACCCGGAAGTCGACCCACTCCTCGACCACGGGTGTGGCCGGGCCGTCGACGTACTGGGTGATGGCGACCTCGCCGTCGGTGTAGCGGGCGACGTAGACGGCGGCTCCGACGGCGTCCCGCACCCAGGCGAGGGTCTCGCGCAGGTGTCCGCGCCCTTCCCCGGTCGCCGACTCGGCCAGCAGGAGGGCGTTGCCCGCGACGTACGCGTCCGGTCCGATCGGGGTGGCGAGGTTGGCGCGGATCAGCTGCTCCGTGGCCCGGGCGAGGACCAGTTGCGGCAGTGCCGTCTCCCGGGCGATCTGGGTCAGGTTCACACCCCCCGAGTAGCGGTTGACGACTTCCAGTACGCGCAGTGCCTGGTGTACGGATTCCAGCGGGGCCGGGGCCGGGCGCCCTTCGGGGCATTTCCGGGCGGCGGCGACCCGGTGCGGCTGATCCAGGGCTTCGAGGGCCCACGCGTTCGCCTGGGCCGTCAGGTGCAAGGTGTCGAGCCTGGCGTGCTGGGCCACGGCTACCGCCACCTGCGGGCCGGCGGTGACGACCTCGCCCAGGTCGGGGTGCTCCTCGAGGGGGCGCGCCATGAGCGCCTGGCGCAGTCGTACGGGGAGCCTGCACGGGGGCCTGCCGGCCCCTCCGGGTCCGGTGGTGAGGGCGGTGAGGTCCTGGGTGGTGATGGGCGGGGTGGTCCAGATGACCGAGGCGCCGAGGGCCTCTTCGAGGTGTTCGGGGAGGTGGGGCAGGGGTGGCAGGTGCTCTTCCGGGGGCAGGTTCCGGGCCTGGTGCTTCCAGTGGCGGGCGGTCGCGACCTCGGCCCGGGCGAGGTGGAGGAGGTAGAGGCAGTGGGCGGCGGTCCGTGAGCCCGCGCCGGCCGCGTACTGGAACCAGAACTGCGCGCCCTCCATCCGGTCGGCCAGGTGGAGCAGGCAGCCGAACAGCAGGGCCGAGTTCACGCCGTGGGGCCAGGAATCGGCGTCGAGCGCGAGTTCGGCGAAGGCCCGGCTCTCCACGAGGCACCAGGCGAGGTCGTCCAGACCCCGGGCGGCACGCACATGGCAGGCGGCGTCCAGGACGAGGTCGTCGGCGGCCGCCGCCGCGGATGCGAACCCGGACCCGAACGCGGATCCGAACGCGAACGCGAAGGGGGAGGTGCAGGGGGCCGGCCCCCGCGGTGGCGGGGTCGCGGCGCCGGGGGGGCCTGTGGTGCCGGTCGCCGAACGGGCGCGGTCGGCGACGATCCGGCGGGCGATCCGACGGCGGGCCGCGCCCTCGTCGTATCCGGCGTATTCCTCCGCGAGTACCGTCGCGTCCGCCAAGGCCGCGTCCAGCGCGCACAGCGGCATGTCGCGAGGGCGGGGCATGTCGCTCACTGGTGCTTCTCCTCTCCGGGGATCCAGTCCACCCCGAGCTTGCGGGACAGGGTTCGGCGTGCGCCACGGATGTGCGACCGGACCGTCGCGGGGGTGATCCCCATCATCCGGGCGACCGTGTCGGAGTCGTTGCCCAGCAGGAAGGCCAACAGCACCACGTCGTACTGCCGCTCGGACAGGCCCGCGATCGCCGCGTACAGCCCGAGCTTCGACTCCAGCAGTTCCAGCCGCTCTCTGGAGGAACGGCGCAGGGCCGCGAACCAGGCCGTCTCCACCATGGCCACCTGCCGGCCCAGAGCCGCCAGCCGCCTCTCGACGTGCTCGCGCAGCACCGCCCACGCGAAGCCGTGGAGGCTCGCCTCCTTCAGGGCCTGGCGCCACACCTTCAGCAGGAAGGTGAACACGTCGTCGACGACTTCCTCGGCGTCCTTGGGGTTGCCCAGTTGCAGGTGGGCGTAGCGCAGATAGGCGCGGTGCTGCTGGGAGTGGAAGGCGGTGAAGTCCACCGGCAGTACGCCCGCCAGTTCGCTGGAGACCGCCTGGTCCCCCGATGGATCGAATTCGCCTTCGCTCATACGCTCCCCCACAGCTGTTCGTCGCCGCACGCGGGGGCGGCGGGGACCTCATGGTGGCGGGTGGGAGCGGCACCGCGGCGGCCGGCGGTTGGTCCGCCGGTTCCCGTCCGTACCCCCGCACCCGGCGGGCGCATGGGCGCCCTGAACACATCGATGACGCGATGACGGGCAGTGGTGGCTAACAGCGCGAGGGCGGCCGTGTCGGCAACATTCACTTCGGCGCGGAACCTTTCAAGTGGATCATCAGCGATCGGCGTGCCTGCCCCCGAACCGGCAGCCGTGGAGCACCGGGCGCTCCCATTCACCACCCCATCGGAAAGCGAGCCCGATCGTGCAAGCCGGTCCCTGGAAATCTTCGGAAGCAAGCGCATCCGCTTCTTCGCGCGCCCTGGTCCGCCCGCGCGCGCCCCGGCGCGCCCGCCGAGCGCCTCTTCCGCCGGCACGCGCCCGGGCGGGCCCCCTCCGCTGTTCCTGTCACACGATCGGATGCCGCTGCGGCCCGATCCGGTGGGACACGTCCCGACTCCCCTCCTCCCGGCACCGCATGCCTGCATGGTGGGTCCAGCTTTCGGCGCCCCGGCCCCCTGGGCCCGCGCGCCCGTCGAGGAGGAAGGGGCTGTACAGATGGCGTTCGCGAGGACCTTGCTGCCCGCCGTGCTCTGCCTGGCACTGACCGGTGTGCCCGCGGCGCTCCCGCACCCGGCCGCCGCCATGTCCTACGACCACCAGGTCGGCCACGAGAGCGCGCTGTTCGGTCTGAAGGCGACGAACAACGCGGCGGCCCAGGAGTTCACGGTGGACGGCACGCGGCTCTCCCGGGTGAGCGTCTGGCTGGGCAGCGGGGCGGCGACGGGCACCGTGACCGCGCAGGTCCGCCGGGTCCGTGCGGACGCGGGGTCGGTGATCGCCTCGGCTACGGTGGACCTCGCGGCGCTCGGCGGCGCCGGCGCCGGCTGGGTCGAGTTTCCGCTGAGCGCCGCCGTCACGGCGGGCGACACGTACTACCTGCACCTCCAGGCGAGCACCGCGGAGAGCGGGCCGATCGCCTGGTACGGCACCACGCGCGCGGTGCCCGACTCGTTGACCAGCTGGAACTACGACAGGGCGTACTGGGGCGGCTGGCACGCGTACACCTCCCGGCTCGCCTTCCACATCGATCCCACCGGCAGCGAGCGCTGCGGCGAGACCGAGCCCTGCTACGTGCCGACCTCGGCGCTCGCCGCCAGGACGTCGGGCCTGCTGACCAACCGGGTGGCCACCGAGGCCGTCCTGCCCTCCTTCGCCGTGGGCGCCTCCTACGTCGACGGGAGCAATGTGCTCCGCCTGCCCTCCGGCCGGTGGCGGTACCTGCCCGACGGGGCCTCGGCGTCGACGGTGGTCGAGGCGGACGACCCGGGCGCGTCGGCGCAGATCCAGGAGAGCCGCGCGTGGCTGGCGGCGGGCACGGTGCCCGGGGCCACCGCCGCGCAGCGGGAAGCGTCGCGGCGCGCCCTGCTGTCGATGCGGGCGCTGCTGAAGCCCAACGGGGCGTTCGCGGCGGCGTGGGCGCCGGCGTGGGAGTACTCCTGGCCCCGCGACGGGGCGTTCGCGGCGGTCGCCTTCGCCGCCACCGGGCATGACGAGGAGGCCTACCGGATCCTGGGCTACGACGCCCTCACCCAGCGGTCCGACGGGACCTGGGAGGCCCGTACCGAACTGGACGGCAGCGGGCCGCCGGACGGGCGGAAGTGGCAGCTGGACGGCAACGGCTGGGTGCCCTGGGCCACGTGGCAGTGGTACCAGGCGGCGCCGGTCGACGGGCGGGACGACCGGCTGCGCGCGCTCTACCCGATGGTGCGCGAGGCGGCCGATCACGCCGCCCGCTCCCTGGGGCCGGACGGGCTGCCCCCGGCGTCCCCGGACTACTGGGAGCTGGACACGACGACGGCCAACATCGGGACGGCGGCACCCCTGCTGGCCGGGCTCAACGCCGCGGCCGACCTGGCCGCGCGGGTGGGGACGGCGGCGGACGCGGAGCGGTGGGGGGAAGCGGCCCGGCGGCTGTCCGCCGCGATCGCCACCTCCTTCGCCCCGCTGGGGTACCAGCGGACCGTCGACGGCGAGCACGGTCGGGACAGCGCGGTGGCCTTCATGGCGCCCCCGTTCAACGCCGCCCCGGCCGGTCTCGCCGAGGCGCTGGACTCCTCCTACCGGGCGCTGCTGCTCCCGAACGGTGGGGTCTCGCCCGGCAACGACCCCTCCTTCAGCTGGGGTTCGTACGCGTGGACGGCCAGCACCTCCTTCTTCGCCCTCGCCTGGGCCGGTACGGGTGAGCCGACGAAGGCGGGCCGGGTGCTGGACTGGGTGCTGTCGAACCGGAACGGGCTGGGCGAGCTCCCCGAAACGGTGAACGGGGCCGGACTCCCGTCCGCGGTGGCGCCCCTGGGCTGGACGGACTCGTTGGTCGTACTGACCGCACTGGCCCTCCAGGGGTCCCCGCGGCCCACCCCGCCGGCGACACGGCCCGCTGCGGGGTGACCCCGGCCCGGTGCGGGCGGGACGGTGATGTGCGTCGACAGGAGGCAGGTCCTATGCGAGGTGGAACGATCGCGGTGGTCGGCGGGAGCATCGCGGGCTGCGCCGTCGCCACGGCGGCGGCCCGGGCGGGCGCCGGTGAGGTGGTGGTACTGGAGCGCACGCGCGGGCGGCTGCAGGACCGCGGCGTCGGGCTGTGCGTCCACGACGAGCGGGCCGCCGAGCTGGGTGCGAGCGGCGCGCTGCCCGGAGGGATCGCGGCGCACCCGCTGGAACGGCGCCGCTGGGTGGTCCGCGACGATGCCCACGGGCCGGGCGGCCGGGTGCTCTGGGAGCAGCCCTTCCCCTTCCACTCCTACCACTGGGGCCTGCTCTGGCAGGGCCTTCGGGAGTCCGTCCCGGACTCGGTGGTCTACCGGCAGGGGGCGGCGGTGACGGGGGTCCGGGACATCGGGGCCGCGGGCGTCGAGGTGCGACTCGGGGACGGGTCCGTGGAGCGGTACGACCTGGTGGTCGGAGCCGACGGGTACCGGTCGGTGGTGCGGGCGGCGCTCTGTCCGGACGCCCGGCCGCAGTACGCCGGTTACGTGTGCTGGCGCGGCAACGTCGACGCGGCGCGGCTCGCGGAGCTCGGCGGCGTCGGGGACTCGGTGCCGGAGGCGGTGACCACAGTCTGCTTCCCCGGCGGTTCCTGTGTCGTCTACCGGATTCCCGGGCCGGCCGGCCCGCGGGTCAACTGGGTGCTCTACGCGTCCGCGCCGCAGGACGGGCAGCTGCGCCAGGGCGATCCGACGAGCTTCCCGCCGGGCGGCCTCACCGCCGAGCTGGCCGAGCATCTGGCGGTGTTGCTCGATCGTGAGTTCCCGACGTACTGGGGGCGGGCGCTCGCGCTCACGGACCCGGCGGACACCTTCGTCCAGCCGATCTACGACGTGGAGACCACGCGCACCGCCGCCGGCCGGCTGCTGCTGGCGGGGGACGCGGCGAGTGTCGTACGCCCGCACAACACGAGCGGCGCCGCCAAGGCCCTCCAGGACGCCACCGCCCTCGCCGACGGCTGGCGCGGCAGCGGTTCCTTCGAGGAACTGCTGCGCGGCTACGAGGAGACCCGTGGCGCCGCCGGACGGGAACTGGTCGCGCTGGCCCGCCGGCTGGGCCACGCCCAGGTCGAGCGGACGCCGGCCTGGGCGGGCATGGACGGCGGCGCGATGGAGGCCTGGTGGCGTGGCCAGCTCGGCGGGGCCCCCGACATCGGGGGCCGCGCCCTGACCCCGTAGCCCAGGACCCCGGGTCCGGGCCTGATCCGGAAGGGACGGCCCAGCGGGGGCTGCGGTCCTGGCGGTGCGAGGTCGTCTCCTTCGGATCTTGTCGGATGAGCCCGGGTCGTCCGGTGCGGTGCCTCGCAAGGCGGAGGAGCGCCCGTGTACCGGACGTACTCGGGTGCCCCGACAACGCGGCGAGGTGCCGTGCCGGGCGGGCCGGGCCCGGCAAGATCCGGAAGAGACGGCCTAGCGGTCCTTGGTGGTGTTGCTGGTGATCGTGCCGTCCGTGCCGGACACGGTGACCGCGTGCCGGACCCCGTCGGAGCCGATGACCACGGCCAGCCAGGCGCTGCCGCCGCCCTCCTGTGCGACCGCGCGCAGACCGGCCACCTTGCCGCCCGGTACGGCCGCGGCGGCCTTCTCGGCCGCTTCGCCGATGGCCAGGGAGGGGATGGGTGCGGGTGCCGGGGCCTCCTTGGCGAAGCCGCCTCGTCCGTCGGCGCCACCGGGACGACCGAGCTCCCCCGGCGCCTTCGGGCCCGCAGGTCGGCCGGGTCCGGCCTGCTCCCGTTCGTGCCGCGGTCCGGCGGCGTGCGGGCCGCCCCGGAGGCCTCCCTCGAAGCCCGGTCCGGCCCAGGCCATGTGCGGACCCCGCTCGACGCGCATGTGGTGGTCGTGGTGTCCGGCCACGGCGACCGCCGCCGCTCCGCCGACGACCACCACCGCGACGGCGCCCGCCGCCACCCAGCGGGCCCGCTTGCCGCCGGGGACGAGGCGGCCCAGGGCCGCGGACTTGCGGGCCCCGGCCTCGGGGGCGGTCGCCGGGGTGGCCACGGCGGCGGTCTCGGCAGCGGTGTCGGGCTGACCGGACGGCGGGACGGAATCAGACATACAAGCACTCCTCAGGACAACCGGGCGCGGTGCGGCGCGGCTCGTTCCCGAGCATGCTGAGCGGAACCTGAAGCCCCGCTGAAGCCACCTGAAGACCTCTTCAGCCAACCGCGGAGCGGTCCTGAGATCCTGTCCGACATGCGCGTACTGGTGGTGGAGGACGAACGGCGGCTCGCCGTGGCCCTGCAGCGAGGGCTGCAGTCCGAGGGGTTCTCGGTGGACGTGGCCCACGACGGGACCCAGGGGCTGTGGATGGCCACGGAGCACGACTACGACCTCATCGTGCTGGACATCATGCTGCCCGGGCTGAACGGATACCGGGTGTGCGCGAAGCTGCGCGCGGCCGGCAACGAGTCGGGGATCCTGATGCTCACGGCGAAGGACGGCGAGTACGACGAGGCGGAGGCGCTCGACACCGGCGCCGACGACTTCCTGTCCAAGCCGTTCTCCTACCTGGTCCTCGTCGCCCGGCTGCGCGCGCTCGGCCGGCGTACGGGCCGCCGACGACCGCAGGTGATGCGGTTCGGCGATCTGCTGCTCGACCCCGCCCGGCACTCCTGTTCCCGTGGCGGCACGGAGATCCGGCTGACGGCGCGGGAGTTCGCGGTGCTGGAGTACCTGGCCCGGCGCTCCGGTGAGGTGGTGCCCAAGCGGGACATCCTGGAGCAGGTGTGGGACAGCGCCTTCGACGGCGATCCCAACGTGGTCGAGGTCCACGTCAGCGCCGTCCGGCGCAAGATAGACGCGCCGTTCGGCCGCGCCGCGGTGGAGACCGTACGCGGAGCCGGGTACCGACTGGCGGCCGACGGTGGCTGAGACCGTGGTCGAACGGCCCGGCCCGTGCGGGCGCGGCAAGGACGGCGAGCGCGAAGGCGACCGTGACGGCGAGCGCGTGCGCGCCGTTCTGCGCGCGCTCCCGGGCAGGGTCCTGCGCCGGTGGCCGGCACTGCGGCGGCTGTGGCCCACCACCGTACGGGCGCGGGCGACCGTGGGCGCGAGCGTGGTGGTGGCCGCGGCTCTGGCGCTCGCCTCGTTCGCCCTGCTCGGGCTGCTGGAGGCGAACCTGCTCCGCAACGCGGAGAACGACGCCCGGCGGCAGGCCGAGACGGTGGCGCAGCTCGCCGCCGCCGGGAAGCTGGGCCGCGCACGGCCGCCGGCTCGCGGCATCGACTTCGTCCAGGTGGTGGGCGCGGACGGGCGCGTCCTGTTCGCCAGCCCGAACCTGGCCGGTGTGCCGGCCTTCCCGCCGACGGTGCCCGGCGTTCCGGGAACCCGGTTCCACACCTGGCGGGTCCGCCCGCTGGACGGTGAGTACCGGCAGCGGGTCGTCCAGGTCGTCACGGAGACCCCGGACGGCATGGCCACCGTCTACGCCGGCGCCTCCCTGCGGGACGCCGACGCGGCCGACGACACGACCACCGCCGCCCTCGTCATCGGCATGCCCCTGCTCCTGGCCACCGTCGCCCTCGTGACCTGGCGGGTCACCGGCCACGCGTTGCGGCCCGTGGAGGAGATCCGGGCGGAGGTCGCCGAGATCTCCGACCGCGGCCTGCACCGCCGGGTGCCGGTGCCCGCCACCCGCGACGAGGTCGCCCGGCTGGCCGAGACCATGAACGCCACCCTGGACCGGCTGGAGGCCTCGGGGATCCGCCAGCAGCAGTTCATCGCCGACGCCTCCCACGAACTGCGCAGCCCCATCACCGTCCTGCGCACCCAGCTGGAGGTGGCCCTGGCCGTCCAGGACCCGGAGCTGTGGCCCGAGCTGATCTCCGGGGCCCTGGAGGACATCGAACGGCTCCAGCACCTCACGGCCGACCTGCTGTTGCTCGCCCGGATCGACGCGGCCCAGCCGGTGGTCGCGGCGCCGCTGGACCTGACCGGCCTGGTGCGCGAGGTGGTGGAGGGCCGACTCGGCGACCGGGTCCCCGTACGGCTGCGGCTGGAACCCGATGTCGAGGTCACCGCCGGCGCGCTGTGGCTCGGCCGTATCGTGACGAACCTCGTCGACAACGCGCAGCGCTACGCCGAAGGCCGTGTGGACATCACCCTGCGCACCACGAACGACACCCGGCCGGGCACCGCCGTGTTGGAGGTGGTCGACGACGGCCCCGGTGTCCCGGCGGCCGACCGGGAACGGATCTTCGAACGTTTCACGCGCCTCGACGACTCGCGCAGCCGCGACCACGGTGGGGCCGGTCTGGGCCTCGCCATCGCCCGCGACCTGAGCACCCACCACGGCGGCACGCTGACGGCCGAGGGCGGTGCGGGCGGCGCCGCGGGCGCCCGGATGGTACTGCGCCTGCCGACGACCCGCCGGCCCTGACGACCCCCGGCTCTGACGGGGCCGGGGTGGCCGGGCCGCCGTGCCGCCCTCGGTGACGCGCGGTCAACTCCCGCCCGGTGAGGCCCCGGAAAACCCGGTGCCCCGGCCGGACACCGTCACTAGACTCGGCGTGCGCGCTGCCGACAGGGCTCCGCGCGCCTCATGCCGAGTGAAGAGAAGGGGAGCCGCGCCATGTGCACGTACCGCACCGCCGCCTTCGCTCCCCCGACCCGGTACGACGTGATCCCGGTGTCTCGTAGCGCGCGGTGCCGGCTGCGCGGCCGTCACCGTATGCCCGTGACCCACTTCTAGGGTTCCGTCCGTCCTCTCCCGTTCTCCCCCGTCCTCTCCTGCCTTCCGCACGCCCTGAGCGCGTGAGCCCGTACGTCCTCCTGCCGGACTCCTTCCGGCGCGGACGGCGACGTCGCTCCGCCCTGCGCCGCCGGCCGCCGACGGCACCGAGGACCACGGAGCACGGAGCACGGATCGAAGCAGGCTTCCGGGAATCGCGCCGCCCTCTTCCTCAGCACACTCGAAAGGCCTCGGCCATGCGCGCCAACAGGCAGCCCCGCACCACCTCTTCCCTCACCGCCGTCCGCAATCTGGGCATCCTCGCCCACGTCGACGCCGGCAAGACCACCGTCACCGAACGGATCCTCTTCGCGACCGGTGCCATCCACAAACGGGGCGAGGTCCATCACGGCACCACCGTCACCGACCACGACCCCCAGGAACGCGATCGCGGCATCACCATCTTCGCCGCGGCCGTGAGCTGTGTCTGGGCCGGTCATCGCGTCAACCTGATCGACACCCCGGGTCACGTCGACTTCTCCGACGAGGTCGAGCGTTCCCTGCGGGTCCTGGACGGGGCGGTCGCGGTGTTCGACGCCGTCGCCGGGGTGGAACCGCAGAGCGAGACGGTGTGGCGGCAGGCCGACCGGTACGGTGTGCCGCGGATCGCGTTCGTCAACAAGCTGGACCGGGCGGGAGCCGACCTCGACACCGCCGTCGCGTCGATCCGCCGGCGCCTGGGCGTCGTACCCCTGGTGGTACAGCTGCCCATCGGGGCGGAGGACTCGTTCTCCGGTGTCGTCGACCTGCTGGCGATGCGCGCCCTTCGGTGGCGGGTCGGCTCCGACGGCTACCAGGTCGGCCCGGTCCCCGAGCCACTGCGGGAGGAAGCGGCCCGGCGCCGCCGACTCCTGGAGGAGACGGTGGCGGAGCTGCACACCGACGCCTTCGAGGAGTTCTGCTCGGCCTCGGCCCTGACGGACGTCACGCTCGTGCGCGCCCTGCGGGAGCTGACGCTGCGCGGGGACGGTGTCGTGGTGCTGTGCGGCTCGGCCTACCGCAACCGCGGTATCGAGCCGCTGCTGGACGCGGTCCTCGCCTACCTGCCGTCTCCCGCCGACATGCCCGCGGTCCGCGGGCTGGTGGGCGACGGGGTGGAAGAGGAGCGCGCGCCCGACCCGGCGGAGCCGTTCACGGCCCTCGCCTTCAAGGTGACGGCGACGGCGACCGGCCGGCTCACCTACCTACGGGTCTACGCGGGCACCCTGCGCAAGGGCGCGACGGTCGTGGACGCGGCCACGGGCCGTACGGAGCGGGTCGGCCGGATCCTGCGGGTCCAGGCGGACCGGCACGAGGAGCGGGAGGAGGCGGTGGCCGGTGACATCGTCGCGGTGATCGGGCTGAAGGCCGCCCGGGCGGGCACGACCCTGTGCGCGCCGGGCGCGCCCCTGGTCCTGGAACCGCCGTCGGTGGCCGATCCGGTGGTGTCGGTCGCGGTCGAGGCCCGGCGCGGTACGGACACGGGCCGGCTGTCGGCGGCGCTGGCCCGGCTCGCCGAGGAGGACCCGTCGCTGGTGGTGCGGTCCGACCCGGAGAGCGGCCAGACCGTGCTGTCGGGGATGGGCGAGCTGCACCTGGAGGTGGCGGTGGAGAAGATCCGCAGCGGCCACGGGCTGGAGGTCGTCGTCGGCCGGCCGCAGGTCTCCTACCGGGAGACCGTCGTACGCGGGGTCGTCGGCCTCGTCCACCGGCATGTCAAACAGGATGGTGGCGCGGGCCAGTTCGCGCACGTGGTCCTCGACGTCGAGCCGATGGAGCAGCCGTGCTTCGAGTTCCGGTCGACGGTCGTCGGCGGACGCGTACCGCAGGAGTACGCGCGCGCCGTCGAGGCCGGCTGTCGCGACGCGCTGGCCGAGGGCCCGCTCGGCGGGTTCCCGGTGACAGGGCTGCGGGTCACGCTCACCGACGGGGCGACCCACTCCAAGGACTCCTCGGAGATGGCGTTCCGCGCGGCGGGCCGGTTCGGGCTGCGCGAGGCCCTGCGGCTGAGCACGATGGAGCTCCTGGAACCGCTCGTCGAGGTCACGGTGACGGTTCCGGAGGACGGCGTCGGCGGCGTTCTGGGTGATCTCGCCGCCCGCCGTGGCCGGGTCTCCGGGTCCACCGCCGAGACGGGGACCGCGGTGATCACGGCGGCCGTGCCGCTGGCCGAGCTGTTCGGCTACGCGTCCCGGTTGCGCGGCCGGACGCGGGGCCGGGGCACCTTCACCACCCGGCCGGCCGGTCTCGCTCCGGTTCCGGCCTCGGTCACGGCGGCTCTGCCGGCCCGGTGACCGCAGGGTGAACGCCCGCCCCGTCCCCGTTCGTCGGGGGCGGGGCGGGCTAAGCTGCGGGGTTCGGCGGTACTCGTAGACAGACAAAGGTGACCATGTTCGAGCCGGTGCAGGAAAATCCCTACCCCGACAGCCACGTCCTCGGTGAGGGCCCCCAGCCGCACCCGTTGCTGCGGCCCGTACTGCACCTGCTGGGGCGTTGGCACGGCCGGGGGCGGGGCGAGTACCCGACCCTCGAGCAGGACTTCCGCTACGCGCAGGAGATCACCTTCAGCCACGACGGCCGGCCCTTCCTGCGGTACGAGGCACGTGCGTGGCTCATCGACGCCTCCGGGACGCCCGTGCGGCCGGCGGGCCGTGAGGCCGGGTGGTGGCGGGTGACTCCCGACGCCGGGCTGGAGGTCGTACTCGCCCACCCCACCGGCATCGTGGAGACGTATGTCGGACGGGTGTCCGGCACGGAGGTCGAGATCGAGACCAAGGACGTCTCGCTGACGCCGCTGGCCAAGGAGGTCACCGGCACGCGGCGGCACTACACGGTCGAGAACGGCGAGATGACGGTGGTCCACGACATGGCCGCCGTGGGACAGCCCCTGCAGCACCACCTCACGACGCACCTGCGGCAGCTCCCGTCCTAGCCGTCTCTTCCGGATCTCGCCGGGCGCCTGGGAGCGACCCCTTCGGGAGATCACCCGGGTGCCCCGGCAGGGCTGCGGGTGCCGCCGCTCGCGCCGACGCATAGTCGGTGGCGGGCCGGAGTCGACGGCCGTGACCGCGACCGTGGGAGTGACCGTGGTGGATGTGGAACGACGCTCCGCGCTGGCGGGCCTGCTGTGCACGGGGGTGGCGGGGTTCGCCGGCTTCGCGCCCTCCTCCCCCGCCGCGTCCGCGCAGGCGCCGGCGCGCACCGGCCGGGCCGCTGCGGGTCCCCGCCCGCCGGCTTCGCTGCTGGGCGACGAGATCCGCCGGCTGCCCACCTCCCGCAAGGTGCTGGCCCTCACCTTCAACGCCGCCTGGGACGTCGACGGGATCGACACGGTGCTGGCCGAACTGCGCCGACGGAAGCTGCCCGCCACCTTCTTCCCGACCGGCGCGTTCGCCGAGGCCCGGCCCGCGGCGGTGCGCACCATCGCCGACGCGGGGCACGGCCTCGGCAACCACTCGTACAGCCACCCCTACTTCAGGGACCTGAGCACCGCCGAGCGGGCGGAGGAGGTGCGCGGCGCCGACGCGGCCATCCGGGCGGCGGCCGGGACCGAGCCCCTGCCGTTCTTCCGTTTCCCCTACAGTGCCACCACCCCGGACGCCATCGCCGACGTCAACGACCTGGGTTACGCGGCGATCGAGTTCAGTGCCGATACGAACGGATACCTCGGCCCGCAGGGCGGGATGAGCGTGGACGAAGCCGTCGAACGGGCCGTCGACGCCTTCGCTCCCGGGGCGATCATCCAGATGCACGTCGGCAACAACGGCGCCGGCGTCGTCCTCGACGCCGAAGCCCTTCCCCTGATCGTCGACGCGGCCGTGGCCGACGGATACGAGATCGTCGACCTGCGCCAGTTCCTCGTAGCCGCGGCGGAGACCCGGTAACGGTCGCCCGCACGGCGTCCCCGGCCGCCGGCCGGCGACCTCGCGTACGCAGCGCCGCGGATCCGTCCGTCCGGCATGCGAAAAATGCCGTGCGCGTCCGGCGCGACGTCCACGTAATGTCACCCTGTCGATCACCAGGGGGGAACATACATGCAGGTCGGATCCAGACGCGGCTTCCTGGTCGCGGCGGCCGCCATCACCACCGCGGCCACCGTCGGCGGCTGCCGCAGCAGGGACGACGGGCGCGGCGACCCGCTCGACGTCTCGGCGAGCGCGAACCTGCCCGTGGCTCCGGAGTCCCTGGCCTCCGACGGCACCACGATCGTGCTCGGCGACCCCGGCGCTCCGCTCGCCGTCCGGTTGTACGAGGACATGAGCTGCCCGGCGTGCGCCGAGTTCGAGACGGAGGGCACCGCCCCGTACCTGAAGCGCGCGGCCCGCAACGGCGCGCTCCAGTTGCAGTTCACGCTGGGGTCCTTCCTGGGCCCGGGATCGGAGCTCGCGGCGAACGCCCTGCGCGCCGCCCTGGATCAGCAGAAGTTCGCCGAGTACCACGACCTGCTGTACCGCGAACAGAGCCGGGTGCGGAAGTCGGGCGGCTTCACGCGGGACCGGCTGCTGGGACTGGCCATCATGATTCCGGGCCTGCGCGGCCCGGAGTTCGACGAGGCCGTGCTGGAGACGAAGCACCGGGACTTCGTCGAAGCCGCCGACGAGGCGCTCCGCGCGTCGCCCGTACCCGGCACGCCCGCCATGGCGATCGACGGAGCCCTCGTGCCGTCGGACCGCAGCGAGCTCTACACCGATCGCAGCAGCCTCTACCGGCACCTCAGGAGGAAGGCCCGAGCCGTGGCGTAGTGGAGCAGGCGCGTCCGCCGCGGCGGCCGAGGTTGCTCCCGCTCCCCCAACCCTTTTGCAGGGGACGTCCGTTGGCCGGTCGGTTATCGTCCGACTCGGCACTGACGGATCGGATCACGGGGATGTGACGGGTGAGCGAGAAGGAAGTTCTGGCGCAGCGCTTCGAGGAGCACCGTTCGCATCTGCGGGCGGTGGCCTACCGGATGCTCGGCTCGCTCAGCGAAGCGGAGGACGCGGTACAGGAGACCTGGTTCAAGCTGAACCGCTCCGACGCGGCCGCGGTGGAGAACCTGGGCGGCTGGCTGACCACCGTGGTCGGCCGGGTGTGTCTGGACATGCTGCGCTCGCGCGGCTCCCGGCGCGAGGATCCGCTGCACGACCAGGAAGGGCAGGTCCGCGTTCCCGACCCGATCGTCAGCCGTGCGGACGGGCTCGACCCGGAGCAGGAGATCCTGCTGGCCGACTCGGTCGGCATCGCCCTGATGGTCGTCCTGGACACCCTCGCGCCGGCGGAGCGACTGTCGTTCGTCCTGCACGATCTCTTCGCCGTGCCGTTCGACGAGATCGCCCCCGTGCTCGGGCGTTCCGCCGCCACGACCCGGCAGCTCGCGAGCCGGGCCCGCCGTCGCGTCCAGGGCGCGGCGCCCGCTCCGGACCCCGACCGGTCGCGCTTGCGCGCGATCGTCGACGCCTTCCTCGCCGCCTCGCGCGGCGGGGACTTCGACGCCCTCGTCGCGGTGCTCGACCCCGATGTGGTGGCGCGCTCGGACGGTGGCACGCTGCGTCCCACGCTGCTCCGGCGCGGCGCGGCCGAGGTCGCCTCCCAGGCCATCACCTTCGCCCGGTTCGCGGAGGCCGCCCACGCAGTGCTGGTCAACGGGGTTCCCGGGGTGGTCGCGATGGCGGAGGGCCGTGCGCTGTCGGTCATGGCGTTCACCGTCCGGAACGGCCGGATCACCTCACTCGACATCCTCACCGACCCGGAGCGCCTGGCGCGCATCGACCTGAGCGTCGTCCAGGGCGGCTGAGCCCCCGCCGCGGTCCGGCGGAGTGCACGCCGACCGGGCCGACGGAGTGACCTGCCTCACACCCTGTCACATCCCGGGATCCTGCGGTGTCTTGATGTCGAACCGGCCGAAACGCAGGAACGAAGGGGAGAGACACCATGACTCAGCACACCGATGTGGTCGTGATCGGCGGAGGATACGCGGGTGTCATGGCGGCCAACCGCCTGACGCAGCGGGACGGCGTGACGGTGACCCTGATCAACCCGCGTGCGAACTTCGTCGAGCGGATCCGCCTGCACCAGCTGGCCGCCGGGACCGATGACGCGGTCGTCGAGTACCGCGAGGTCCTCGCCGAGGGCGTGCGGCTGGTCGTGGACACCGTGACGCGGATCGACGCCTCGGAGCGCAGCGTGGCGTTGGGGAGCGGCGCCCGGATCGGCTACGACTACCTGGTCTACGCGGTGGGCAGCGGCAGCGCCGAGCTCCTGGTGCCCGGGGCCGCCGAGTTCGCCTACCCGATCACCACCTTGGAGGAGACCCAGCGGCTGCGTCCGGTCCTCGAAGCCGCCGCCCCCACCGCGGCGGTGACGGTGGTCGGGGCGGGTCCGACGGGCATCGAGACGGCCGCCGAGTTCGCGGAACAGGGCCGCCGCGTCACGCTGGTCTGCGGTGGAGTGCTCGGCCCCTACCTGCACGCCCGGGGCCGCCGCTCGGTCGCGGGGCGGCTGGCCGGGCTCGGGGTGACCGTGCTCGACGGCCCCGGGACGAAGGTGACGGAGGTGACCCGGGACGTGGTGCGACTCGGCGACGGCCGGGAGGTGGCGAGCGAGGTGACCGTCTGGACCGCCGGATTCGGGGTGCCGGACCTGGCCGCGCGCAGCGGGCTGAGCACGGACGCCGTGGGCCGCCTGCTCACGGACGAGACGCTGACGAGCGTGGACGACGACCGCGTGGTCGCGGCGGGCGACTCGGCGGCGCCGTCGGACCTGCCGCTGCGCATGAGCTGCCAGGCGGCGATGCCGCTGGGCGCGCGGGCCGCCGACACGGTGCTCAGTCGGATCGACGGGGAGGCGCCCTCCACCCTCAACCAGGTGTTCGCCGGACAGTGCATCAGTCTGGGTCGCCGCGCCGGCATCTTCCAGTTCGCCCACAGGAACGACGTGGCGCTGTGGTTCCACATCGCCGGTCGCCCGGGGGCGAAGCTCAAGGAGCTCGTGTGCAAGGGCACCGTCAAGCACTTGGCGGACGAGGCGGGCGAGCCCGGTTCGTACGGGCTGCACCGCGTCTCGGGTGGGGACCAGCGCGGGCGGCGGCTGCGGGCCGCGCGCGGTGGGGCGGCGACCACCGCCGACCGGTCGGTCTGAGCGCGGCGTCGTCCACGAGACCTGGCCGGCCCTGCGGTCATCCCGGGGGCCGACCACCCGGTCCGTCGTGCCCGATGGGCACGTTTCGGTCGAACTCGCCGACCCCGAACCGCCTTCGGCGGCGCTCCGGCACGTTCCGGCGGGCGGCGCGACCACCACACCTCACGGGTCGTGACCAAGGCAATTCAGCAGGTAGTAATTAGGTGAATTCCTGACTGAATTCCCGTCAACAAGCCTCCGGTTCATATCTCGATTTGATAACAACCCGCCAGGGAAGGACTGGACCATTAAGGTGCGACGCGCGTAACTGCCCTGTGGTTATTGCTAGTTGATTGTTCGTCAAATCGTGTCGACAGGTAACGGAATGATTTCCCGGTGCACGCCCCCGTTTGTCCGAATTTTCCTCGGCATTCGTCTGGCAGGCTTCCGCGCACCCAGTCTTCCGACAACGATTTGAGGTGCCCATGACAGGACGTCGCAGACGGCCTGCCGCCGCCGACCACCGTCGCAAACCGCGGCGGTTGATACTCGTCACCGCCGCCACCGCAGCGGCGGGGCTGATAGCCGCAGGCATCGCCTACTCAGGAATCGGCGACGGCGCCCAGGCCGCGGCGCCCGTGGTGGAGGCCGCCGCCGAGGCACCGGCCGCCGCACCGGCCCGTGACCAGGAGCCGGAACCGCTCGCCGCCGCGCCCGCCAACGAGACCGCGACCGGCATGATCTACGACGGCCTCCAGGCCGCGCCGAAGGGCGACCGGTGCGTGGGTGTCTACCGCACCGACACCGGGCTGTGCACCCACGGCCCCGACGCCCCGCCCAAGGGCGTCGACATCACGAAGGACATCGCGCCCGCGGTCAAGGAGACGGCTCCGGCAGCCGATCCGGCCCGCCCCGCCGCCGATGACCCGGCCAGCAAGGAAGGCGGCGGGCGTCCTCAGGACGCGCCCGCGGCCGACGCGTCGACGGCCACCAAGGCCTCCGCACCCGAACCCGCGGCCGCGGCCGGCAGCCAGAACGTCGCCGCCGGCCCCGCCGGTCAGACCGTCCAGTGCGACGGCGACGGCAGCACCGGCAACCGCGTACAGGTCGTCTACGTCCACGCCCCCGGCAAGGACCGCTACTCCGAGTACGTCGCCTCGTTCCGCAAGTGGGCGGCCGACGCCGACCTCATCTACTCGACGAGTGCCAAGGAGACCGGCGGAGTCCGTCACATCCGCTATGTGACGGCCGCCGACTGCACCCCCACCGTGCTCAACATCGAGCTCCCGGCCTCGGCCCTGGCCGAGTTCAGCGCGACGAACAACGCGCTCGCCGGCAAGGGCCTCGACCGTCGCGACCGCAAGTACATGATCTTCGCCGACAGCCAGGTCTACTGCGGCATCGGCACCTTCGCCGGCGACGAGCGGCCCGGTCAGGCCAACCAGAGCAACTTCGGCCCCTCCTACGGGCGCACCGACTCCGGCTGCTGGGGCGGTCACACCGCCGCGCACGAGCTCGGCCACAACCTGGGCGCGGTCAACAACAGCGCCCCGAACACCAGCCGTGGCGCGCACTGCACCGACGAGTACGACGTCATGTGCTACTCCGACACCCCGTACTACCCGCAGATGCGCAACATCTGCACCAACCAGGCCGCCGAGAACATCCTGGACTGCAACCACGACGACTACTTCCACACCAGTCCCAAGGCCGGCAGCTACCTGGCCACGCACTGGAACATCGCCGACAACCAGTTCCTGATGAAGACCCAGGGCGGCGGCGGCACGGACCCGGGTCCGAACCCGAACCCGACGCCCACCAAGAAGCCCACGCCGACGCCGACCAAGAAGCCCACCGGCGGCCCGACCGTGACGGCGGCGCAGATCCAGTCCAACTCGGTCGTGGTGAGCTGGCCCAAGGTCGACGGCGCCTCCTGGTACGCGGTGCAGCTGAACGGCAAGCACCTGACGTGGGTCCAGTCCCAGGTGCTCCGCATCTACAACCTGCAGCCCGACACGGCCTACAAGGTGACCGTCTCGGTCCGCGACAGCGCCGGCCGTGACAGCGGACCCGGCAAGGCCGCGTCCTTCCGTACGACGGGCGGGGGCGGCGGCGCGACCACCCCGGGCTCCAAGTACGTGCTCGGCAACGGCAGCACCGGCATGGCCGCCGAGGTGTGGGGCGGCCGCACCGCCGACGGCACCGTGCTCGTCGGTGGCCGCACCAACGGCTACGCCCAGCAGCAGTGGTACTTCGACGACGCGGGCAGCGGCCAGGTGCGCATCAAGTCCGTGGCCTCCGGCAAGTGCCTCCAGCCGGGCGGCACCCCCGCCGCGGGCATGTGGGTCTCGCAGCAGCCCTGCGCCAACGGCAACAAGGCGCAGGCCTGGAAGCTGACCTCGCGCGGTGGGGCGGTGACCGTGACGGACGCGAGCGGCGGCTTCGCCCTCACCGTCAGCAACCGCCCCTACTACGGGTACTGGCTGCTCGACCTCCAGCGTGCGGACGGCCGCGCGACGCAGGCCTGGACCCTGCAGAAGTCCGGCTGATCACTGCCATGGCGCAGCATTCCTGACGCCCTGGCGGCGTGAACCCACCCCGGGGGGGGGGGGGGCCCCCCCCCCCCGCCCCCCCCCCCCCCCCCCCCCCACCCCCCCCCCCCCCCGGCGCCCACAGCAACGGGGTTTGGGGCCCCCGGCGCCCCCCCCGCCCCAAA